>CACLSX010000006.1 GCA_902609705.1 uncultured Pelagibacteraceae bacterium | reverse complement strand
AATCTCTAAAATAAAAAAATGTATAACAATTGGCCTGGCTTTTTCACATCAAAAAGTTAATAAAATTAAAGTTGAAAATTTTGATAGAAAATTAGATTTAATTTTGACAGAAAAATTGGTGCAAAAATGAAAATTTTATTTTTAGGAGATATAGTTGGAGACGCAGGCTTTAAATCAGTAAAAAAAAACTTGCCAAATATAATACTAAAAAAAGATATAGATTTTGTTTGTGTTAACGGTGAAAATGCAGCTAGTGAAGGTGTCGGTTTAACTGAAAATATTGCTAATGAACTTTTTAATGTAGGCGTAGATGTAATTACAACAGGGAATCATGTATGGGATCAAAGAGAAATTTATGAATATATAAAAAATGAAAAAAAATTATTAAGACCAATAAATATGAGTGGAAATTTGCCAGGTAAAGGTTTTTCCATATTCAATTCAAAAAAAAATCTGAAAGTTGGAGTGTTAAATCTTATGGGTAACGTTTTTATGAAAAAATGTGATGATGTTTTTAAAATTGCCAATGAATTTATTGCACAAAAAAAAATTTCAAAAGATTATGATTTTTTAATAGTGGATTTTCATGGAGAAATAACAAGTGAAAAAATGGCTATGGGTAATCTATTTGACGGATATGCAACTTTAGTTGTGGGTACCCATACACACGTGCCAACTAATGATGCAAGAGTTTTAAAAAATGGAACGAGCTATATTACAGATGCTGGAATGTGTGGTGACTATGACTCGGTCATTGGTATGAATGCACAAAATTCAATTAACAGATTTCTTAAAAAAGAGGCTGTAAAACATTTTCCTGCCAATGGAGAGGCATCTCTCAGTGGAGTAGTTGTAGATTGCGATGTAAGAAATGGACTTGCAAAAAATATAGAAAGCTTCATTTTTGGTGGAACTTTAAAAAATATAAATTAATTATGGCTGGACATTCACATTGGGCGGGCATTAAACATAAAAAAGGCAAAGCTGACAAACAGAGATCGAAAATTTTTTCTAAACTCTCTCGAGAAATCACCGTAGCCGCAAAACTAGGAGATAAAAACCCCGATATGAATTCAAGACTAAGATCAGCAATACAAGCAGCCAGATCAGCTAACATGCCAAAAGAAAATATTGAGAGAGCAATTGAAAAATCTTCTAACAATGATCTATCTAATTTTGAAAATATAAGGTATGAAGGTTTTGGACCGAGCAAATCTGCTGTAATAGTTGAAGCATTAACTGATAATAAAAATAGAACCGCTTCTAATATAAGAACAATATTTTCGAAAAATAACGGTTCTTTAGGAACCCAGGGTTCTGCATCACATAATTTTCAAAGATTGGGTGTAATTAAAATAGACAAAAACGAAATTGAAAAAGATAAAATTTTTGAGTTAGCAATAGAGTCAGGTGCAAATGATTGTATTTCTCGCGATGAATTTCATGAAGTACATACAGATATCGAAGAAATATATGAGGTAAAAAAAAAATTTGAAAAAGTCATTGTAAATTTTCTCTCTACTGAAATTGAGTGGCTACCCATTAATAAAGTATCTCTAAAAGGTGAAGAAAATCAAAATATGGTAAAATTTTTAGAAACTCTTGAGGACGAGGATGATGTACAAAATGTTTATACAAATATTAACTTTGAAAGCTAAATGATAATTGTTGGAATTGACCCAGGAATAGCAGGTGCTATTTGTTTTTTTTCTGGTGGGAAAGTTATTGATGTAATCGACATGCCTACAATGGCTGAAGGAAAAAAAAATAAAAAACAAGTTAATGGCAGACAAATTTATAATGAAATAACGATAATAAAAAATAAATTTATGAATGAAAAAATGAATGTAGTAGTCGAACAAGTATCTGCTATGCCAGGACAAGGTGTAACAAGCATGTTTAATTTTGGACAATCATTTGGAGTTATTAAAGGCATATGTTCTGCAATGGAGCTTCCCATTTTTTATGTTAGACCTGCAAAATGGAAAAAATATTTTAATTTGATCAATTCTGAAAAAGATGCCAGTAGAACTAAAGTAATAGAGATGTTTCCTAGAATTTCTAATAAGTTATCAAGAAAAAAAGATAATAATAAAGCCGATGCTATTTTAATTGCTCAATATTTTGAAAACACACGGTAAAACAACGATAACTAGACTATTAGAGTTTTTTAAAGTCAAATTAATGACATATTTTAATGGGAAACGATTGAATGGAAGCAGATATAGCAACACAAAGCTTAGGTTTAGCAAGTAACACAGATTTTTCTTTAATTAGTTTATTTTTGCGCGCGGATATAATTGTCAAGTCAGTAATCATAATATTAATTCTAAGTTCTATTTATTCATGGGCAATAATATTTGAAAAAATAAGAATGTTCAGAAAAATTAATAAAAGTGCAGAGGAATTTGAAGAGAAATTCTGGAAATCAAAGTCTGCTGAAACATTTTATAATAGTTTGCCATCAAACATTGAGGATCCTATGGCGAAATTATTTAAAAGTTCTATGCAAACAGTTATGAAAACTAGATCAAAATCAAATTTATCTGAGAGGTTATCTAGTGTTTTAGAAGTAAATATTGAAAAACAAATGGTGGCAGTTGAAAAGTATAATAGTTTTTTAGCAACTGTTGGATCGACAGCTCCATTTATAGGATTGTTTGGAACTGTCTGGGGAATTATGAATTCATTTCAATCGATTGCGATTTCAAGAAATACCAGTCTTGCAATAGTTGCCCCAGGTATTGCGGAAGCTTTATTTGCAACTGCGCTTGGATTATTGGCTGCAATTCCTGCAGTGATTGCATATAATAAATTTAATTCAGATTCTAGAAAATACTCACAAAAATTAGAAAATTTTTCAAAAAGATTCTTATCAATTATTTAAATGGGATTTAAGCTCAAAAGTTCAAAAAAGGATCCAATGAGTGAAATTAATGTTACACCATTTGTTGATGTAATGTTGGTTTTGCTAATTATATTCATGGTCACTGCACCACTGCTTACTGTTGGAGTCCAGGTAGATTTACCAGAAACTTCTGCAGATACACTTCCTGAGGAGAATGAACCTTTAACTTTAACAATTAATTCTAAAGGTGAAATTTTTATTCAGGAAACAAAAGTTGAATTTAATAATTTAATTGTAAAAATATTGGCAGTGTCAAATAATAGAACTGATACTAGAATATATGTTAGGGGTGATAAAGCTATTAATTATGGAAGGGTTCTTGAAATTATGGGAATGCTTTCAGGGTCAGGCTTTACAAAAGTTGCTTTAATATCTGAACCAAACAAAGAGAGATAAAGATTATGTATCGAGGGCTTTTAATCTCATCTGGATTTCATGTTGCTATTGTTATGGTGAGTATTTTGGCTTTGCCATTTGTTGCCAAAAAACCTCTCGATATTCCACCACTTATTTCTGTTGAACTTATTCAAATTGCCGAAAAGACAAATATTCCTTTCGCACCAAAAGCATCAAAAATAATTGAGAAGGCAAAAAAACAAAATGAAAAGCTTTTGTCTGAACAGGCACCTCCTAAAAAAGTAAAAAAAGATGAAAAAAAAGAAGTTCAGACAGATAAAAAAAAAAATGAAATTTCTAAGCTTGTATCAAAAAAAACACCAACCAGTGAAAATAAAATAGAAAAGTTAAAAAAAGAAAAATTAAATGCTGTACCTATGCCAGATGAAGATAAACAAAAAATTCAACCTAAAGAGGAAAAAAAGCAGAAACCTTCAAAAGAAATTAATGATGAGAATATTAAAAAAATAGTTCAAACTAAAAAACCTATTTTGGATGAAAAAAAAGTTAAACAAGTGTCTGAATTTGAAAAAAAAGAGAAGTTGGATTTAAATGAAATTGCAGCTTTAATTGACAAAAAAAAAGAAAATTTAGCGGAAACAAAAAAAGAACAAGATAAAATTTCACAATCAACCGATACTACTATGGACTATTCAAAATTAACTTTAAGTGAAGAGGATGCTTTAAAAGCACAAATATTTACATGCTGGAGCGTTCCTATAGGTTTACCTTTTAGTGAAGATTTATTAGTGAGAGTTAAACTTCAATTGAAACCAGATGGTACAATTGAAAAACTTGAAATGCTTGATCACATAAAAATGAATACACCAGGGAAAGAAAAATTTAGAACTTTGGCAGATAGCGTCAGGAGAGCAATTCAGCTATGTAATCCTTTAAAAGTTCCCTCTAGTGGTTATGAAAGATGGAAAAATATGATTTTAAATTTTGATGCTCGTGATATGCTTGGTGGATAATGATTAGAATATTTAACTTAACTTTTTTTATAGTCTTTTTAACAATTACTAAAGCCAACTCTTTGATAGAGATAGATATTACCAGAGGTAACCTTGACCCTTTACCAATCGCAGTTTCACCATTATTCCAAGATGATAAGACTAAGAAAAATTCAAATAATCAAATTAAAATTGAAAATGTTGGTTCTGAGATTTCTTTAGTAGTTGAAAATAATTTAAAAACTTCAGGTTTGTTTAATCCACTCAGTAAAGAAGCATTCTTGCAAAAGCCAGATATTGCACATTTAAAACCAAGGTTTGAAGACTGGGCGCTAATTAAAGCACAGGCTTTGATTACAGGAAAGGTAACAATTGAGGATAAAAAATTAAAAGTTGAATTTAGACTCTGGGATATTTTGGCTGGAAGAGAAATGATGGCTTTAGCATTTACAACAGTTCCAAGTAATTGGAGGAGAGTTGGACATATAATCTCTGATAAAGTTTATGAAAGATTAACTGGAGAAAAAGGATATTTTGATACAAGAATAATTTATGTTTCAGAAGAAGGACCTAAAACCGCAAGAGTTAAGAAGTTGGCTATTATGGATCAAGACGGTTTTAACACAAAATATTTAACACTAGGAAATGAATTAGTTTTAACCCCTAGATTTAATCCAACAAGTCAGATGGTAACTTACTTGTCTTATTTTAAAAATCTACCAAGAGTATATTTACTGGATATTGAAACTGGAACCCAGGAGGTTGTTGGTGATTTTCCAGGAATGACATTTGCTCCAAGATTTTCACCAGATGGAAAGAAAATTATTATGAGTTTTGCTAAAGATGGCAACTCAGATATTTATACTATGGACTTAGAAAATAGAATCGTTGAAAGAATAACAAATCATCCATCAATTGATACATCGCCTTCTTATTCACCTGATAATAAATTTATAACATTTAATTCAGATAGAAGTGGCTTCCAACAAATTTATGTAATGAAATCTGACGGTTCAAATGTAAAAAGAATTTCATTTGGCAAAGGTTTGTATGGCACGCCTGTATGGTCTCCAAGAGGCGATTTAATAGCATTTACAAAATTACATAAAGGAAAATTTTATATCGGTGTTATGCGAACAGATGGTTCAGGAGAGAGATTGTTAACTGAAAATTATTACCAAGAAGCTCCCTCATGGTCTCCTAATGGAAGGGTATTAATTTTCTACAGAGAAACTAAATCCAACGATCAAGGAGAGGGATTTAGTGCAAAGCTTTGGTCTATTGATCTTACAGGATATAATGAAAGGCAAGTTCAAACAGAGACGGACGCCTCTGACCCATCTTGGTCGTCTTTACTTAGTAATTAGGGCTTTTTTATTAATTTTTAATATAAATTAAGTTGATTTTTATGCTTGAAACATCTAATTAGTTGTGAAAAAGTTCTAATAAATTATTAAGGAGCATTAATGAATTTTAGTAAATCATTTAGAAATATATTTCTAGTTATATTATTGAGTTTAATCGTATCTGCTTGTGCTACAAAAAAAACCACTACAAAAGTAGAGGGTCAAATGCAAGGTGATGTTTATACAGGTACCGATACTGTTAAATATTTAGCTGACGGTGTTCCGGACAGAGTATTTTTTGCAACTAACGAATCTATTTTAACAACAAAATCGAGAGACACTCTAAGAAAACAAGCTAATTGGCTAAGAGAAAATTCAAACATAAATGTTGTTGTCGAAGGTCATGCTGATGAAAGAGGTACAAGAGAATATAACTTAGCATTGGGTGAGAGAAGAGCAAATGCTGCAAAAGATTATCTAATTACCTACGGAATATCTGCTGACAGAATATCAGTTATAAGTTACGGAAAAGAAAGACCAGTTGACTCAGGTTCTAATCCACTTTCATGGTCGAAGAATAGAAGATCTGTGACGGTAAAAGCTAATTAAAGCTATTTAATATATTTTAAAGACCCTGAAATTATCATAAATAATTAAAGGGTCTTTTTTTTGCCATCATTATAATTAAAAAATAATTTAATGTTTAAAAAATGCTTTAAATTTTTTACTTTTATAATCTCTTTATTTTTTTTTACTTTCAATGCAGCCACAGAAGAATTGAGCATGAAAGAAATTTTGGAAATTATTCAAAAAGACCTTAGAACATTGGAAAGAGCAGTTTACTCAGAGTCATTTCAAAAAAAATCTGGTGGACAAACCTCTTTAAATGATAATGAAACTGAGGATGCCTTGACAAGGCATTTATTGAAATTGTCTGAAATAGAAAAGCAATTTCAAAATTTAACTAATAAATTTGAAGAAGTTAATTTTAAAATTGATAAATTATCATCAAGATTATCAAAAACCCAAGCTGATAATCAATTAAGATTTCAAGAGTTAGAAAATAACTCTTCTCTTGTACAAAATAATAAAAATAATGAACAGAATTTGCCTTCAAATGAAAATAATGAAAATACTGTAACTGACTTAGCAAGCAAAAAAATTATGCCTGGCACTTCTCAACCTCAAGATTTAGGAACTATATCTTATAAAGATATGACAAACACAAGTGAGACACAAGCAATACAATCTGTTGAGACAACTAAAACTATCTTAACAGAAAATTTTATTAACGAGGAAAAAATATTACCTGACGCATCGCCTTTAGAGCAATACGAATTTGCAACAAGCTTCTTAAAAGTTGGAGATTATAATATGGCAGAAAGAGCTTTCAGAGAATTTGTTGACACAAATCCAGATAATGATCTATCTGGTAATGCACAGTATTGGTATGCAGAGACTTTTAGAATAAGACAACTCTACACAGATGCTGCATCTGCTTATTTAGAAGGTTACCAAAAATACCCTAAAAGCGAAAAAGCACCTATTAACCTTTTAAAACTTGGTGTATCATTAGTTCAAATAGGAGAGAAAGATCAGGGTTGCTTAATGATTGCTGGTGTAAAAAAACAGTACCCAAATGCTACTCAATCAGTTCTTCAAAAAGCTAAATATGAAGAGAAAAAGTTTGAATGCAACAAAGAAAAATCATAATTTTTATTTAACAAAATTAAAAGATCCACATTTACAAAAATTATATAAAATATTTTCAAACAATCTTGAATCTTTAAATCTTAGCAAAAAGAAGATTATGGTTGGAGTATCTGGTGGTGTTGATAGCTTGTCTGTTTTATTTTTCGCTAAATGTTATGCTTTAAAGAATAAGACAAGATTGTATCCAGTAATTATAGATCATAAACTTAGAGAGGAATCCACAAAAGAAGCTAAAGATTTAAAATATAAACTTAAACAACATTTCAAAATTAATTGTAAAATTTTATCTAAAAAAAATAGTAAAATTGATAAAAATATACAATCTTACGCAAGAGACTTGAGACATGAATTATTTTCTAAAGAGTGCAATAAACATAATATAGATAACCTATTATTAGGCCATCACAAAGACGATTTTATTGAAAATTTTTTTATAAGGTTTATCAGAGGCTCTGGTTTAAAAGGGTTAGTTTCTTTTGATAAAAATGCAAGTAATCTTAATGGTATAAAGATTATTAGACCATTTTTGTCTACTTCAAAAAAAGAATTAATGAATATTAATAAAAAAACGTTTGGTTTTTTTGTAGATGATCCTTCAAATAATAATGATAGATTTTTGAGAAATAGAATTAGAAAACTTCTGCAAAGTTTAGATAAAGAGGGTTTAAACTTTAATAAATTCTATTTAACTTTAAAAAATTTATCAAAGAGTGATCAAGTTATCGAATTTTTTGTTGAGAAAAATGTTATTGAAAACTCAAAATATTTTGAAAAAGATAAAAAAATAATCTTAAATAAATCTTTTTTTAATAATCCTGATGAAATTATTTTAAGAAGTTTAATACAAGTAATTACAATAATTAGCATGAAAAAAAACTATCCAAGAGGTAAAAAGGTAGTTGGACTAATGGATTCATTGAGGCATTCTAAAAAAAATGTAAAATTGACACTTTCTGGATGTATTATTGAAAAAATTCAAGATTCTGTGATTATTTACCCGGAAAAATGATATTTTTTTTGTTAAATGATCAAAATGACACTTGTTAATTTATTAATAATTCTTAATTTAATATTTTATGAATTTTAAAAACTTAGCAATGTGGGGAATAATCGTTATTTTGACGATCGGTCTTTATAACATGTTTAAGAATCCCCAAGGTTCAATTTCCCAAAAAAATACAATTATTTTCTCAGAATTCTTAACTGAAGTAGACAACGGAAGAGTAGTTAAAGTTGAAATACAAGGAAAAAATATAAAAGGTGTATTGTCAAATGGAAACCAATTTACCACTTATGCACCCGAGGACCCGAACTTAATCCAGAAGTTGAGTGATAAAGGTGTTAGCATCTCCGCTAGTCCATTAGAGGAAAAAATGCCTTCATTATTAGGAATACTTCTTTCATGGTTCCCAATGCTTTTATTAATTGCTGTTTGGATTTTCTTTATGAGACAAATGCAAGGAGGAAAAGGTGGAGCTATGGGCTTTGGCAGATCGAAAGCAAAAATGATGAATGAAGTAAAGGGTAAAGTTACATTTAATGATGTTGCTGGTGTTGAGGAGGCCAAGGAAGAAGTTGAGGAAGTAGTAGAATTTTTAAAAGATCCAAGAAAATTTAGCAGGTTAGGTGGCAAGATACCTAGAGGATGTTTACTGGTGGGTCCCCCAGGTACAGGAAAAACTTTATTAGCAAGAGCAATTGCTGGAGAAGCTGGAGTTCCATTCTTCACGATTTCTGGATCTGATTTCGTTGAAATGTTTGTTGGCGTTGGGGCTTCAAGAGTTAGAGATATGTTTGAACAAGGTAAAAAACATTCTCCATGTATAATTTTTATTGACGAGATTGATGCTGTAGGAAGAAGTAGGGGTGCAGGTCTTGGTGGTGGAAATGACGAAAGAGAGCAAACTCTTAATCAGCTATTAGTTGAGATGGATGGTTTTGATACTAATGAAGGTGTAATTATTATTGCTGCTACTAATAGACCAGATGTATTAGATCCAGCTCTTTTAAGACCAGGAAGATTTGATAGACAAGTTGTTGTCTCAAATCCAGATCTAATAGGGAGAGAAAAGATTTTAAAAGTCCACGCAAAGAAAATATCAATGGCACCCGATGTTAATTTAAGAACAGTGGCTAGAGGAACTCCAGGATTTTCTGGAGCAGATTTAGCAAACCTTGTAAACGAGGCTGCATTGCTAGCTGCGAGAAAAAATAAGAGGATTGTGACATATCAAGAATTTGAAGAAGCTAAAGATAAAGTAATGATGGGATCTGAGAGAAGATCTATGGTTATGTCAGAAGAGGAGAAAAAGTTAACTGCTTATCATGAGGCTGGACATGCAATTGTAACAATAAATGAAAAGGCCGCTTACCCTATTCATAAAGCAACAATAATACCAAGAGGAAGAGCTTTAGGAATGGTCATGCAATTACCTGAAAGAGACGAAGTTTCTCAAACAAGAGAACAACTTCATGCACAAATGGCCATTGCCATGGGTGGAAGAGTTGCAGAGGAAATAATCTTTGGAGATGATAAAGTAACTACAGGAGCAGCAAGCGATATTGAACAAGCAACTAAAAGAGCAAGAGCAATGGTTATGCGAGCTGGATTAAGTAAAGAAATGGGACCAGTTGCTTATGGTGAAAACGAAGAAGAAGTATTTTTAGGAAGATCTGTTGCTAGACAACAAAATATGTCAGAGGAAACTGCTAGAAAAGTAGACAGCGAAATTAGAAAATTTGTTGATATGGGTTACGAAAGAGCAAGAAAAGTATTGACTGAAAAAATTGATGATCTTCATAAATTAGCAAAAGCTTTACTTACTTATGAAACTTTAACTGGTGCAGAAATTGAAGATTTAATAAATAAAAATATATATCCCAAAAATAAAGAAGATCTCAAAGTTGAAGATGATGATCAAAGCTCAGCACTTGGTTCAATGGGCTTAAAACCAAAGATAGTGCACTAAGCACTAATGAATAAATATTACACTAGAGCGTGTAATTTTTATTATGGATCAGCATCAAAAATAAATATCAAAAAAAAAAAATCTATTCGACTTAATGGCTTTGTTCATATTTCTTTTGATAAAGTGGAAATAATTGATAGAAAAAAAACTAAAATAATTAATCTAAAAGACATTAGTAAACTGCCAAATAAACTAAAAAATAAGGTTAATAGAGATTTAAAAAATATAAAAAAAAAGAAAACTATTAAAAATTTAAGTTTTTCCCACAACCCAATTTTAATGGGTATAATTAATTTAACACCAGACAGCTTTTCTGATGGTGGTAAATATAATAAAAAAAATTTAGCAAAAAAACGTGTGAATAGCTTATTATCAAGTGGTGCAAAAATAATAGATATAGGTGGAGAGTCTACAAGACCAGGTGCAAATGATATCCACCCCAAGAAAGAATGGGACAGAATTAAATTTATTTTAAAAATTTTAAAAAATAAAAAAATTTTTATTTCTTTAGATACAAGAAAAAGTTTTGTAATGGAAAAAGCTTCCAAAATAAAAATTGATCTTATAAATGATGTATCTGGACTAAGTTATGATAATGAAACTATAAATTATTTAAAAAAAACAAAAAAACCCTTTGTCATTCATCATATGAAAGGAACACCCAAGAATATGCAAATAAAACCTAATTATAAAAATGTGCTACTTGATATCTATGACTTCTTTGAAAAAAAATTAAATTATTTGAGAAAACAAGGTATTAAACATAATAATATTATATTGGATCCAGGTATTGGATTTGGAAAAAATTTGAAACATAATATTATCCTATTAAAAAATATTTCTATTTTTCATTCACTAGGCCTTCCTATAATGTTAGGTTTGTCTAGAAAGAGATTTATTAAGGACATTTCAAAAGAAAATGATACAAAAGATAGAATTGGTGGAACAGTATCTTCTTGCATTCAAGCATATCTTCAAGGAGTTCAAATTCTTAGGGTCCATGATGTTAAAGAAATAAATCAGGCATTTAAAGTTTTTAGAGAGTTACAAAATTAAAAAATGATTAAAAAATATTTTGGAACAGATGGAATTAGAGGAAAAGTAAATGGACCTAAAATTAATGGAGAAATGTTTTTTAAATTTGGCTTAGCTGCTGGGACATATTTTAAAAATTTAAAAAAAAGTAAACAAACAGCGATTATTGCAAAAGACACTAGACTATCAGGTTATACGCTTGAACCAGCGTTAGTGTCTGGATTAGCATCGGCGGGGATGCACATCTATACTCTAGGACCACTTCCAACAAATGGTCTAGCAATGCTAACTAAAAAAATGAGAGCAAATATGGGTATAATGATTACTGCATCTCATAACCCATATCATGATAATGGATTAAAGTTATTTGGACCTGACGGACTTAAACTTTCTGACAAAATCGAAAAAAAAATTGAAAAGTTAATTGACTCGAAGATTATTAAAAATCTCTCAAAACCAATTGAGTTGGGTAGAGTTAAAAGATTAGAAGATGCCAATGAAAGGTATATAAAAATATTAAAACAAAATTTTCCATCTTCATTTAGTTTAAAAGGTATCAAAATTGCTTTAGATTGTGCCAATGGAGCTGGATATAAAGCTGGTCCAGATTTATTTAAATCATTAGGTGCTAAAGTATATGACTCTGGCACTTCTCCAAATGGATTAAATATAAATTTTAAATCTGGATCTACTTATCCAAGTAAAATATGTCTAATGACAAAAAAAAATAAAGCTCATATAGGAATTTCATTAGATGGTGATGCAGACAGAATAATTGTCTGTGATGAAAAAGGAAAAATTATTGATGGAGATAAAATTCTTGCAATGTTAGGTGAGAGATGGAAAAGAAAAAAAATTTTACAAGGAGGTGTTGTTGGTACATTAATGTCAAACTATGGTTTAGAAAATTTCTTTAAAAATAATGGAATTAAATTTTTAAGATCAGATGTAGGAGATAGATATGTTAAAGAAATAATGAAAAAAAATAAATTTAATTTAGGTGGTGAACAATCTGGTCATATAATTCTTGGAAAGTTTGCAACAACAGGAGATGGATTATTGGTTGCATTAGAAATTCTTTTTTCCTTGAGAAAAAGAAAAAAAACTAGTGAACTTTTTAATAAATTTAAACCAACTCCTCAAATATTAGAGAATGTTGAAGTTAAAGATAAGTCAATTATTAATAGTCTAAGATGTAAAAAAGCAATTAACAAAGCAAACAAAATAATTAAAAATAAAGGTAGAATATTAGTTAGAAAATCTGGCACTGAACCAAAAATTAGAATTATGAGCGAGTCAGAAGACCCAATTTTAAATAAATTTTGTGTTAATATAATTAAAAAATCTATTCAGTAAATTGAAAATCAAATCTAAAATATTAATTATTGCAGGATCAGACTCCTCTGGTGGGGCTGGTATCCAAGCAGATATTAAATCAGTTACTTCTCTTGGTTCTTATGCTATGACAGCAATAACAGCAGTTACAGCTCAGAATACCACAGGTGTTAAATCTATTATACCAATGTCAAGTAAGGAAATTTCTAATCAAATCGAATTTACATCAAAAGATATTAAGCCAGACTCAGTTAAGATAGGAATGCTACATTCAACTGCAGTTATAAATTCAGTATTGAAATCAATTAAAAAATCAAAATTAAATAAGATAATATTAGATCCAGTTATGGTGGCCAAAGGTGGAGCTAAACTTATTGATGATAAAGCAATTTTAGTGATGAAAAAAAAATTATTTAAGAGGGTAGATTTGATAACACCAAATATTCCTGAAGCAGAAATACTAACTCAAATAGACATTCAATCTATGTCAGATATGAAAAATGCTGCTAAAATATTATTAAAATTAGGTGCTAAAAATGTTTTAATTAAAGGCGGTCATTTAGCTTCTAAAACTTTGAAAGATATCTTTGTAAATAAAAAAGAAATTGCAATTTTTACAAATAAAAAAATTAAAACAAAAAATACTCATGGAACTGGATGTACACTATCAAGTGCAATTGCAACATATTATGGGTGTGGAAAAACTCTAAAGAAATCTTGTGAGTTAGGTATTAGATATGTAAACAATGCCATTAAGACAAGGCCAAACTTTGGAAAAGGAAATGGACCAATTAACCATTTAAATAGTTTTATATTAGAAAAGAAATTTAGATGAATAACGTAGTCGTTGTTGGATCACAGTGGGGAGACGAAGGAAAAGGTAAAATAGTTGATTGGTTATCTAGTGAAGCAGATGTTGTTGTTAGATTTCAAGGAGGACATAACGCTGGTCATACTTTGGTCATAGATGGTGTTACTTATAAATTAAGATTATTACCTTCTGGAATTGTTAGAAAAAATAAGATTTCTATTATAGGAAATGGAGTTGTTGTAGATCCTTGGGCACTTCTAGATGAAATTGACGAAGCTAAATCTAAAGGTGTAGAGATTAACGAAAATAATTTGATTTTATCTGAGGCTGCCACATTAATTTTACCATTTCATAGAGAGATGGACGAAATTAGAGAAGACTCTGCTGGTAAATCAAAAATTGGAACTACTAGAAGAGGTATTGGTCCAGCATATGAAGACAAAGTAGGGAGAAGGTCTATAAGAGTAATGGATCTTGCGTCAAAACAAAATCTTGAAAAACGATTATCATTAGTACTTGAACATCATAATGCAATTCGAAAGGGATTAGGTAAACCAATATTTGAAAAGGATAAACTAGTTAAGGATTTATTAAAAATAGCTCCAAATATTTTAAAATATTCAGCACCTGTTTGGAGAAAGGTAGATCAATTTAAATCAGAAAATAAAAAAATATTATTTGAAGGAGCTCAAGGAATATTACTAGATGTTGATCACGGGACATATCCATATGTAACTTCATCCAATACAGTTGCTGCTTCAGCGGCAACAGGAACTGGATGTGGTCCAAATTCAATAAATTATGTACTAGGAATTACAAAAGCATACACAACAAGGGTTGGTGAAGGACCTTTCCCCACAGAACTTACAGATGATATTGGTAATCATTTAGGTGAAAAGGGACATGAATTTGGAACTGTCACCAGCAGAAAAAGAAGATGTGGCTGGTTTGATGGAGTTTTAGTAAGACAAACTATAAAGATTTCAGGCATTGATGGAATAGCATTAACTAAATTAGATGTATTAGATGAGCTTGATGAAATAAATCTTTGTATAGCTTATGAGTTAAATGGAAAAAAAATAGATTATTTTCCTGCAGCTGTTGAACATCAATTAAATGTTAAACCAGTTTATAAAAAACTTAAAGGTTGGAAATCTAAAACCCAAGGTGTAAAAAAATTTGATGATTTACCTAATAATGCAAAAATTTATGTAAAAGCTATTGAAGAGTTCATTGAAACAAAAATTTCCAGTATTTCAACAAGCCCAGAGAGAAAAGATACAATTCTTTTAGTAGATCCGTTTAATGATTAAAAACAGCTGTATTAATTTGCGGGCAGCAGGTTTTTTGATTTAGCAGAGTTAAGCATATGTTTTTGAAGTTTTTCAAATGCTTTATTTTCAATTTGTCTTATTCTTTCTCTACTTATTTTGAATTTTTTACTTAAATCTTCTAAAGTTATTGGATCATCTGTTAACCTTCTGGAGTAAAGGATTTCTTTTTCTCTTTCATTTAAAATTTTAATTGAATCTTGAAGTAGATCTTTTCGTTGCTCCATTTCTTCATTTTGGGCAAATTTAAGTTCTTGATCCATATCATTGTCTACAACCCAATCTTGCCATTCATCGCCGTCTTCTCCAATTGGTGCATTTAGTGACTGTTCTTTTCCTGAAAGTCTTCTATTCATAGATACTACTTCTTGCTCACTAACATCTAATCTATTTGCTATGTCTTTTACATGTTCATCACGTAAGTCACCCTCAGTTCTAGGTGCAATTTGATTTTTCAATTTCTTCAAGTTGAAAAAAAGCTTTTTCTGAGCTGTTGTAGTTCCAATTTTTACTAAGCTCCATGATCTTAGAATATATTCTTGAATAGAAGCTTTAATCCACCACATTGCATAAGTTGCAAGTCTAAAACCTTTTTCTGGTTCAAATTTTTTAACAGCTTGCATTAAACCTACGTTACCTTCTGAAATCATTTCATTAAGAGGCAAACCATAGCCTTTGTAACCCATTGCTATTTTAGCAACTAGTCTTAAATGACTTGTAACAAGCTTTTCAGCTGATTTAACATTTCCTGTGGTTTGCCAGTTTTTAGCAAGCATGTATTCTTCTTCTGCATCTAGCATAGGAAACTTTTTTATCTGAGCTAGATAAGCTGCTAAGCCACCCTCATTTGAAAGAGTTGGCAAATTATATGTATTATTACTCATCGGAAGTATTTATGTAATAGAGAAATTTTTATTTACAATCATTTTATTTACTCAATTTTCTTAGTTTTTTTAAGATATCATTTAATTCAATTGGGATATTTGATGAAAATTCTAATCTTTCTCCTATCCTTGGATGATCAAAACCTAACTGTTTTGCATGCAAAAATTGTCTATTTAAATTTAAAATTTTATTATTAAGATCTTCATCAATGTTTTTAAATTTCTTAAATTTCTTTTTATATTTTTTATCTCCAAGAATATTGTTACCTTTGTATGACATATGAACTCTTATTTGATGAGTTCTACCAGTTTCTAATTTACATTGTATAAAACTAAAAGTTGGAACTTTATCATTTTCGAAAACTTCTAATGTTTCATAATGGGTAATTGCCTTTTTGCCTTTGCTAGATGAGACCTCCATCATCTGTCTGTTTTTAGAACTTCTAGTTATGAAAGTTTCAATAGTTCCTTTTTGAGGTCGTAATTTTCCCCATATTAAAGTTTGATAAACTCTTGTTATAGTGTGTTCAGAAAACTGAATCGATAATTTTTCATGTGTTGAATTATTTTTTGCAATTACAATTAATCCTGATGTATCTTTATCAATTCTATGAACTATACCAGGTCTAAGTTCATCTCCAATATCAGATAAATTTTTACTATCATAATTCATTAATGCGTTAACTATTGTATTATCGTAATTACCAGCACCAGGATGCATAGAAATTCCTGAAGGTTTATCAATTACAATTAAATCTTCATCTTCATAAATTATATTTAATTTAAATTTATAAGGTTTTAAGCTTTGTTTCTTAGGCTCAACAATTTCAAGTTCAATTTTGTCATTTACTTTAGCCTTAATCGAAGGATCTTTGATAATTCTTTCATTAATTTTTAACTTACTATCTAATATTAAATTTTTTACTCTAGTTCTGCTTAAACGTTTATCATGGTCGGCCAATATGATATCTACTCGTTTGTTATTATCGTCTTCTCCAACAATAAAATTGATGATATTTTTCATAAATTACTATATTAAATTAGTATGCGTTCGTAGCTCAACTGGATAGAGCGCCAGATTTCGGCTCTGGAGGTTCAGGGTTCGACTCCTTGCGGGCGCACCACTATTCCCCCATATTAATAAGCGTTCCTTTTTTTTTTGCAACATGGAAAGAATAATAGAATAATGCAATTGATAATACAAAGTAAACCCCATTCCACATAAATGCATTATAGATATTTTGAATATCTACAGTTTGATTAATCAAAATATTTCTTGCTTCTTCGAAAATATATACCAATGGCAATAAGTATGCTATTTTTTGAAACACTTCTGGCAAAATTTCTATTGGATAATATATGCATCCAAACGGAGCTAATAAAAACATTGTAGACCATGCTATATTTTCAAAAGAGGGTCCATATCTTAATAGACCTGCTGATACGAGGATGCCAAGCGTTATTCCAAATAAATATAGACTCAAAAATAAAAAGAATAAAAATATTCCTAAATCTAAAATAGAAATACCAAACAATGGAGAAGTTAAAAGTACTGCTGGTATTAAACCTATAAGCGCTCTTATTAAAGCTGTAGCAACAAGTGAAGTTAATATTTCACCAATTTTCATTGGCGCAATAAATAAATTTGTAAAGTTTCTGCTCCAAATTTCCTCAAGAAATAGCATATTAAATCCAATACTAGTTCTAAAAAGAAAATCATAAAGGATTGCGCAAGTTAATATAACTCCAACTGCATTATTATAATATGTTGTATGTGTAGCAAAAAAATTTGAGATGAATCCCCACAATGTAATTTGAATAGTCGGCCAATAAACAAGATCCAAAATCCTTGGGAAAGATCTGGTAATTAAATAAAAATGTCTTAAAAAAAGACCATACATTCTAGTTAAGCTCATTTTTACTCCTAGATAATTTTAAAAAAACTTCTTCAAGGTTTTTTCTGCCATGTTTACTGATTAATTCTTCAGGATTTCCTTTATCGATTATAATTCCATCTTTCATCATTAGAATTGACTTACAAAGTCTAGTGACTTCATTCATATTATGAGAGGCAAGAAGTATAGATATTTTTTTTTCTTTTTTGTATTCTTCCAAAAAAGATCTAACAAAATCACCTACTTCTGGATCTAATGATGCGGTTGGTTCATCTAATAGCAATACTTTTGGTTCATTGATTAATGCTTTTGCCAAACTAACTCTATTTTTTTGTCCAGATGATAATTCACCTGTAATGTTATTAAGCAATCCTCCCAATCTTAATTTTTCTGATAAAAATTCAATCTTCTCATTAATATTATTTATTTTGTATAATTTTCCATAAACGGTTAGATTTTGTTTAACCGTAAGTTTTTTTGGTAATTCAATATATGGAGATATGAAGTTTATTTGTTCCAAGATTTCAATTCTATTTCCCTCCAATTTTTGACCATTTATCAAAATTTCTCCACTAGTTGGTTTCAGAAGTCCTAACAACATACCAATGGTGGTTGTTTTGCCTGAGCCATTTGGACCTAATAGGCCTAAAATTTCGTTTTCTTTTATGTTAAAGCTTATACCTTTTACAGCCTCATTCTTTCCATAATTTTTTTTAATATTTTTTACTTCGACTAAATTTTTCATTTTTTTGATGCTCTAAGAAGTCTATCGTTAATCACTAATCCAAAGTTTCGGTTTGGTATTTTTTGCACAGCTATTTTTCTGTAACCCAACTTCTTAATTTTTCTTAATGTTTTATACAAATTTTTACTACTCTCCATTAAATTATTTGTCTTACTTAAATAAAAATAATTCTTATTATTTTCTTTTTTCTTCTTGATTAGAATAAAAGCCTCATCTTTTTTTATTTTAATTGCGTTCAATCTAATGGGTATACCTGGCGAATAATGAACCCTCCCTCTTCCTGGAGAATTTATATTGTTTTTACCATGCAATTTAGTTTTTAAATTTATTTTTAATTTTTTTTTTAATACAGAAATATCTAAACCTCCCAATCTTAAAATTTGGGGTTTTTTTACTAAACTTATTATTGTAGACTCAACACCGACTTTTGATCTTCCACCTTCTAGAATAAATTTAATTTTTTCACCAAATTCATCATATACATCATCTTTTGTCACTGGACTTATTCCCTCAGAAATATTTGCACTTGGTGCCGCTAAAGGATATTTTAAAGATTTTAATAATATTCTAGCGGTTCGGTGACTTGGAAATCTTACACCTAACGTTTTTTTGTCATTAGTAACGTTTTTTGAAATTTTGCTTTCATTTTTTAGTTTTAATATGAAGGTAATTGGTCCAGGGCATAATGAATTATAAAGTTTATAAAACAAAGTATTTGTCTCACAATCTTTTTCCAAATCTTTAATATTGTAGTAATGAACTATTAAGGGGTTATCAGAAGGTCTTCCTTTTAATTTAAATATTTTTTTAGTGCCTTTATCAGAATAGGCATTAGCAGCTAATCCATAGACAGTTTCTGTAGGTATTCCAATACATTCGTTATTATTTAAATATTTTACTGCTTTTTTAATATTTGAATCATTAATTTTCATATAATATTACAAACTATTATATGAATGAAAAAATTTTGCCAGATGATATTGAATTAAAATCTTTGAGTGAACTCACAGATATAGCAGATCGTTTAATTCAAAAATTAGAAAATAAAAAAAATTTGGAAGAATCCATTGAAGATTATCAATATTTAATAAAGTTAAACAATATAATAGAGAAAAAATTTCAAAAGGACTCAAAAAATATATCTGAAAGTACTAAGCTAAAAATAGGAGAATTAACCTCAAAAAAAAAATGAAAAAAAAATTAGTTAAAACTGTTAATGAAGTAAATAAATTTTTAAAAAATTACTTAGCAAAACAAAAAAAAACAGATCTAATTATACCTATTAAATATGGTTTATTTCCTGGAGGAAAAAAAATAAGATCAAAGCTTATTTTTGATGTTGGAAAAATTTTTAATGTAGAAAAAAAATATCTTTTATATTTAAGTTCAGCTGTTGAATGTATACACGCCTATTCACTAATACATGACGATTTACCGTGTATGGATGATGATGATATTAGAAGAGGTAAATTGACTACACATAAAAAATTTGGAGAATCAACAGCAGTTTTAGCTGGAAACTCCCTTTTGACATTAGCTTTTGAAATTTTATCTGATCCAAAGTTTAATATAAATAACAATAAAAAAATTTCCCTAATAAATCTAATATCTCAATCATCAGGACACCAAGGAATAGCCGGAGGTCAATTTTTGGATTTAAATTATGAAAGAAAAAAAGTTTCTAAACAAAAAGTTATAGATATGGAGATTAAAAAGACTGGAAAATTATTTTCATTCAGCTGTTTGTCTCCAGTTATTTTGACAAATAAAAAAGATCAAACAAAAAAATTTTCAATTATTGGTGAAAAAATTGGTTTACTTTTTCAAATTGCAGATGATTTAATTGATTATAGCAGTACATCAAAAACTGCAGGAAAAAAAACAAATAAAGATTCAAAAAGGGGAAAAGCAACATTAATAAGTTTACTAGGATATAAAAATGCTATTAAATATGCTTCAAAACTAAAAAAAGAAATATTTAATAGTTTAGTTAGCTATGGAAATAATGCTAGTGATTTAAAAGAGACAATTGAATTTATATTAAGTAGAAATAAATAAATGCAAAATTATAAATATTTAAATAATATTAATTTTCCTTTAGATATAAAAAAACTAAATAATGAAGAATTAAAAGTTCTATCAGAAGAAGTAAGAAGCGAAATGATTGATGCTGTTTCAAAAACAGGTGGTCATCTAGGTGCAGGCTTAGGTGTTGTAGAATTAACAGTAGCACTTCACCATGTTTTTGACACTCCAAAGGATAAATTGATATGGGATGTTGGTCATCAATCATACCCTCATAAAATTTTAACAGGAAGAAAAGATAAAATACGAACTTTACGACAAGGAAGCGGATTATCTGGTTTTACAAAGCGATCAGAAAGTGAATTTGATCCCTTTGGTGCAGCTCATAGTTCTACTTCTATTTCTGCTGGACTTGGCATTGCAACAGCAAATAAATTATCAAATAAATCAGATCAGGTTATAGCAGTTATTGGTGACGGTGCAATGAGTGCAGGAATGGCATATGAAGCTATGAATAATGCTGGAGACTCAAAAACAAAAATGATCGTAATTTTGAATGACAATGATATGTCAATTGCAAAACCAGTTGGCGCAATGAAATCTTATCTTGCTAAAATTTTTTCAGGTAAGATTTATTTTAGTTTTAGAGAAACGGTTAAAATGATTATTTCATCCTTTTCAAAAAGATTTAGCAAAAAGGCTGGGAAGGCTGAAGATTTTTTGAGATCCGCTGTCACAGGTGGTACATTATTTAATTCATTAGGTTTTTATTATGTTGGTCCAATTGATGGTCATGATTTAGATGTTCTATTGCCAATTTTAAAAAACGCAAAAGAAAGTAATCATAATGGTCCAATACTAATTCATATAAAAACTCAAAAAGGCAAAGGATATAGTTTTGCTGAAAAATCTGATGACAAGTATCACGGAGTTACAAAATTTGATGTTCTAACTGGAGTTCAACAAAAATCAACAACTAAATCTCCTGCTTTTACAAAGGTATTTGCAAATACATTAATAGAGCATGCAAAGAAAGACAGTAAAATTGTAGGTATAACTGCTGCTATGCCGTCTGGGACAGGAATGGATGCATTTAGTAAAGTTTTCCCTGATAGAACTTTTGATGTTGGAATCGCTGAACAACATGCAGTTACTTTTGCTGCAGGTTTAGCCACGGAAGGTTATAAGCCTTATGCAGCAATTTATTCAACATTTTTACAAAGAGCTTATGATCAGGTAGTTCATGACGTTGCAATTCAAAGTTTACCAGTAAGATTTGCAATTGATAGAGCTGGTTTAGTCGGTGCCGATGGAGCCACTCATGCAGGTGCTTTTGATATTACATATTTATCAACTTTACCTAATTTTATTGTTATGGCAGCAAGTGATGAAGCAGAATTGGTAAGAATGATTAATACCTCAGTAGATATTAATAATAAACCATGTGCATTTAGATATCCAAGGGGAAATGGAGTAGGTTTAGAATTACCCGACATCAACGAAAAAATAGATATTGGAAAAGCAAGAGTTATAAGAGAAGGAAAGAAAGTTGCCTTAGTAAGTTTTGGAAACAGATTAAAAGAATGCTTATTTGCTGAAGAAAGTTTAAAAAAAATGGGAATTAATCCAACAATTATTGATGCTAGATTTGCAAAACCTCTGGATGAAAATCTCATGTGGCAAGTTGCAACAAATCATGAAGTGCTAATTACATTGGAAGAGGGTTCTATTGGAGGCTTTGGAGCACATGTAAATCATTTCTTAAATGAAAAGAATTTATTGGATAATAATTTAAAATTTAGATCAATGATTTTGCCTGATAAATTTTTGGACCAAGACAAACCTGAACAAATGTATAAAGAGGCCGGTTTAGATGCTAAATCTATTGAAGAGAAAGTTTTAGAAACTCTAAATTCTAAAGTCGTGATTAAAAAAACAAATTAATTACCACATTGAGCTTTATTCATTAAGTAATGATCAAGAATTACACAATGCATCATTGCTTCACCTATAGGAACTGCTCTAATACCTACACAAGGATCATGTCTACCTTTAACAGAAATTGAAGTATTTTTTCCAAATTTATTAATTGTTTTTCTTTGAGAAAGAATTGATGAAGTTGGTTTTACTGCAAATGAAACTATTATTTCTTGACCACTAGAAATTCCTCCAAGAATTCCTCCTGCATTATTTGATTTAAATTTTGTTTTCTTTCCTGTTTGAGACATTTCATCAGAATTTTGTTCACCAGAAAGTTGAGCAGAGTTCATTCCAGATCCAATGTTAACTCCTTTTACAGCATTAATACTCATCATAGCTGATGCCAAATCCATATCTAACTTAGAATAAATTGGAGCTCCTAATCCAACAGGGACACCTCTTGCTCTTACTTCAATAATAGCTCCACAAGATGAGCCAGCTTTTCTTATCCCGAGTAAATATTTTTCCCATAATTTTAAAACTGTTTTATCAGGACAAAATAGGGGGTTTTTTGCAATGAATTTGTCATTCCATTTTTCTGTGTCACATCCTAGTATTCCTAATTGTGTTACTGCTCCAATTACACTGTATTTTTTCCCAATAATATTTTGCAAAACTTGTTTTGCTATTGCTCCTGCTGCTACTCTTGATGCAGTCTCTCTTGCTGACTGTCTACCTCCACCTCTATAATCTCTAATTCCATATTTTTTAAAATATGTGTAATCAGCATGACCAGGTCTAAATTTATCTTTAATATTTTTATAATCCTTAGAACGCATATCTTTATTGAAAATAATCATTGAGATAGGCGTACCAGTTGTTTTGCCCTCAAATGTTCCTGATAAAATTTCCACTTTATCATCCTCTTGTCTTTGAGTTGTGAATTTAGACTGACCAGGCTTTCTTTTATTTAATTCTAATTGAATGTCTATCATATTAAGCTTAATATTTGGAGGACATCCATCAACAACACATCCAATTGCTGGACCGTGAGACTCACCCCATGTAGTAAATCGAAAAAATTTTCCAAATGTATTAAAAGACATTATATTATTATATAAATTATTTTGGTTAAATTATGAACGAAAAAAATTCTTTAGGATTAGATAAATGCTTTCTTGAACTTGATAATCCAATATTATTATTCACTGAATGGTATAAAGAGGCAAAGAAAACTGAAATAAATGATCCAAATGCATTAGCTCTAGGCACTATTGACGAAAAAGGTTATCCGAATGTAAGAATGGTATTACTCAAAGATTATGGAGAAGACGGGTTTGTCTTTTACACTAACTTTAATAGCAATAAAGGAAGTTCTATCAAGCGTAATCCAAAAATTTCAATGTGCTTTCATTGGAAAAGTTTACTCAGACAAATCCGTATAGTTGGTACCGCTGAAAAAGTTTCAGATGATGAAGCAGATAATTATTATAATTCCAGAAGTTATGGAAGTAGAATTGGTGCTTGGGCCTCAAATCAAAGCTCAATTTTAAAAGATAGAGAAGAACTATACCAATCAATAAAAAAATTTAAAGATCTCTATAAAGATGAAAATAATGTTCCAAGACCTGATCATTGGTCAGGCTGGAGGTTAAAACACCACGAAATTGAATTTTGGTTAGATGGTGAAAATAGAATTCACGAAAGATTAAAATATATTAAAGAAGATAATGCTTGGAAAAAAATTCTCTTATCACCTTAAAATTTTCTATTAATACTAAAAGCAGTTAAATTTTTAAGTATAGTTTTTTCTTCACAATCTTGAAATATACTTAATGAATTTGACGCTAAACTTATATAGTGTTCCGCTTTTTTGTAACACTCACTAATTATATTATATTTTTTTACTAACTTAAGCACATAGTCAAATTGATCTTTAGATCTGAAATTTTGTTCAAATATTTTTTTTAAAACTAATTTTTCATCTGAAGATAATTTTTGGTTTAATAGAATAATAGGGAGAGTTACTTTGCCCTCAAAGAAATCTTTCCCTATCTCTTTACCAAACATTTTTAAATCTGAGTTATAGTCAAGTGTATCATCTGCAATCTGAAATGTTAATCCAAGGTTCTTTCCATAGAATTCTAGTGCATCTTTAAATTTATTGTCTTTATCAGTAATTATCGATCCAACTTTTGATGATGCTGAAAATAAAGCTGCTGTTTTAGAAGAAATTATATTCAAGTATGTTTCTTCTAAAATTTCAGAGTCACCTTTATGTTGTAATTGCAAAACTTCTCCTTGAGCAATAGTTGATGATGTAGAAGATAAAAGTTTTAATACTTCGATACTTCCATCCTCAACCATCATTTCAAAACATCTACTTAATAAATAGTCCCCAACAAGAATTGATGACTGATTTCCCCAAATTTTATTTGTAGTTTTTTTTCCTCTTCTTAAATCTGCGCTGTCAATTACATCATCATGCATAAGAGTTGCTGCGTGTATAAGTTCAACACATGCAGCTAGGTTCACATCTCTACTACCTTTTGTATATCCACACAATTTAGCACACTCCAAAGTAAGCAATGCTCTTAATCTTTTACCTCCACTAGTCATGTGGTAAGCTGTCATTTCTTTAACAAGCTCAACTTTACTATCTAATTTATAAGAAATTTTGTCTTCAACTAAACTTAGTTTTTCATCAACAGAATTTACTAAATCTGTATATGCATTAGTTATTTGCTTTTTTAATTGAACTACTGAACCCATAAATTCAAAATATTACATTAAGTTTATTAATATACTTATCAATTGACGCACCTATTTCTTCAACTATAAGTAGCTTTATAATTAATTAAAATTTTTATAATCATTTGTATGTTTTCATTTTTTAAAAAAAAAAAAATTGTTAGTCATTTAAGACTTACGGGCGTCATTGGAAATGTCGGAAAGTTCAAACAAGGAATAGAATATTCCTCTCAAGAAGAAATGATAAAAAAAGCTTTTTCAGTAAAAAAAGCAGAGGCTGTTGCAATTTCAATTAATTCACCAGGTGGTTCACCCGTTCAATCACATCTAATATATAAATTTATTAGAGAACAATCTAAGAAAAACAAAAAAAAAGTAATAGTTTTTGCAGAAGATGTTGCAGCATCTGGAGGCTATTTAATTGCATGCGCAGGTGATGAGATTTATGCTAATGCAAGTTCTATAATCGGATCAATAGGAGTGATTTATTCTTCTTTTGGTTTTAAAGATTTAATTCAAAAAATCGGAGTTCAAAGAAGGGTTTATACAGCTGGAAAAAATAAAAGTACTCTAGATCCTTTTTTAGACGAGAAAGAAGAGGACATTCTAAGATTAAAAAATATTCAACTGGAACTTCACCAAGAATTTATTAATGTTGTAGAAGAAAGTAGATCAACAAAATTAAACAAAACTGATGTTGAACTTTTTTCTGGAGAATTTTGGTCTGGCAAAACATCCTTAAAACTTGGTTTGATAGATGGAATAGGGAATGCAGAACAGATATTGAGAGAAAAATTTGGTGAAGATGTTGAAATTAAAAAATTTGAAAAGTCTAAAGGATGGCTTGCCAAAAAACTTTCATCTTCAGAAGACCATGCGGATAAATTGATAAGTGTTCTAGAGGAAAGATCTATTTGGCAAAAATATGGTTTCTAAAAAAAAAACAAAAAATCCAAAATCATTTATTTCTTTTCAGGATACAATATTAAATCTTCAAAAGTACTGGTCAAAAAAAGGTTGCGTTATTTTACAACCTTATGATTTAGAAGTTGGGGCAGGAACATTTCACCCAGCAACAACTCTGAGATCATTAGGTCCTAAACCATGGAAAACAGCTTACGTTCAACCATCAAGAAGACCAACAGATGGAAGGTATGGAGAAAATCCTAATCGTTTGCAACACTACTATCAATTTCAAGTTTTAATAAAACCTTCTCCAAAAGATATTAAAAAAATGTATCTTAATAGCCTTTCGTCAGTAGGTATTAAATACGAAGAGCACGATATCAGATTTGTAGAGGATGATTGGGAAAGTCCAACCCTTGGTGCTGCTGGTCTTGGATGGGAAGTATGGTGTGATGGCATGGAAGTTACTCAATTCACTTATTTTCAACAAATGGCAGGGATGGAATGCAATCCAATATCTGTTGAAATCACTTACGGTTTAGAGAGATTATGTATGTTTATTCAAGGTAAAAAAAATGTTTTTGATTTAATTTGGAATGATGAAGAAGTTTTATACAAAGATGTTTTTCATCAAGCTGAAAAAGAATTTTCAGCCTATAATTTTGAGTATGCAAACACAGATAAACTATTTAAGATTTTTGATATGCTCGAAGAAGAAGCAAAATCATTAATTGAAAAGAAAATTTCTCTTCCAGCATATGATCAATGTTTAAAATCAAGTCATGTGTTCAATATTTTAGATGCTAGAGGAGTTATAAGTGTTGCTCAAAGAGCAGAATATATTGCAAGGATAAGAGATCTAACAAGAGAAATTGGAAAAATTTGGGTAGAAACACAAAATTAAAATGTCTGAATTTTTCCTTGAATTATTTAGTGAAGAAATACCTTCCAGATTACAAATCAATGCAAGAAATGATTTAACACAAATTCTTAAAAAATTTTTTGACGATAATGAAATTATAGTTAAAGGTAAAATTAATACTTATTCAACTCCAAATAGGCTTATTGTTTATATAAATAAGATACCTAAAGATTTAATAAAAAAAGCAGAGGAAATTAGAGGTCCTAATATAAATGCTCCAGAAAAGGCTTTAGAAGGATTTTTAAAATCCAATAAAATAAGTAAAGAAAAAGTTTTCAAAAAAAGCACTGAAAAAGGCATATTCTACTTTTACAACAAACCATCACAAAAAATAAAAACATACGATTTATTAAAAGAAAATATTGCAAGTTTACTTTTAAAAATTTCATGGAAAAAATCAATGAAATGGGGCAATCATAATTTATATTGGGGGAGACCGTTAAAATCAATATTAGCTTTATTTGATAAAAAAATAATTGAATTTAAATTAAACCATTTACAGAGTTCAAATAAAACTTTTACAGATAAAGATCTAGAAGATGAAGTAAAAAGTTTTGTTGATTTTAAATCTTATATAAAATTTTTTAAACAAAAAGGAGTAACAATTGACCATAATAAAAGGAAAGAATTTATAATTAAAGAAATAAATAAAGCAACTAATCAAAAAAAAATTCATATAAACGTGAATGAAAAACTTATAGACGAAATAATAAATATTGTTGAAAAACCAAAAATTTTAGTATGTGAGTTTAATAAGAAATTTTTAGAAATTCCACAAGAAATACTTATTATAACAATGCAACATCACCAAAAATATTTTCCTACATTTGATAGTAAAAACAAAATAACAAATAATTTTATAGTTGTGGCAGATTGCAAGGACAAAAAAGGATTAGTTAAATTAGGAAATCAAAATGTTATAAATGCAAGGTTGGCAGATGCAGAATTTTTTTGGAACAGAAATAAGTCTCAAAATTTAGTTAAACAGGTATCAAGATTGAAGCAAATTAATTATTTTAAAGGATTGGGAAGTTATTTTGATAAAATACAAAGAGTAAGAAAACTAAGTGGAATAATATCAGATGAACTTTTAATAAGTAAAGAAAAGATAGAAATCGCCTCCTCAATTTGCAAAGTAGATTTGATGTCAGATTTAGTTGGAGAGTTTCCCGAATTGCAAGGCGTGATGGGGGGATACTTTGCAAGAGAGCAAGGTTTTGATGAAGAAATAAGTTTAGCTGTTTCAGAGCATTACTTACCAAGTGGCATTGATAGTAAAGTTCCAAAAAAACCATACAGTATAGCATTATCGTTAAGTGATAAAATTGATTCTTTAGTTGGATTTTTTGGAATTAATCTCAAACCAAATAGCTCAAAAGATCCTTATGCCATAAGAAGAATGGCAATTAGTTTATTAAGGTTAATAATTGAAAATCAAAAAAAAATAAAATTAAAAGATCTAATAAATTATTCAATAAATTTATACAAAGATCAAAATTACTCTTTTGATTCAAAATTGATAAATGATGAATTGGGAGATTTTATTTTAGAAAGATTAAAATATTATTTGAAAGAAAAAAATATTAGGTCGGATATTATTGAGTGCTCCACTAATTCATATGGAATAGATGATTTGCTAAAAATTTTTAATAAATCATTAAATTTGAATAAAAATATTAAAAAAGAATTTGGTCTTGATGTTATTGCAATTTATAAAAGATCTGCAAACATTTTAAATAGCGAAAGTAAATCAAAACTAGAAATTGTAGGTTCTGCTGATCCTGGTCTCTTTAAAAATGATTATGAAAAAAATCTTTATAAAAAAATACATTTTATAAGAAAGTATTTTTCAAGCATAGGTAGAGACGAGGATTATGATGAAAGTCTTAAAACACTTTCAAGTGCCAAAATAGAGGTTAATGAGTTTTTTGATAATGTAATAGTTAATGATCAAGAAGAAATAATTAAAAAAAACAGACTAGAACTTTTAAAAATGTTGTGTAAAAGCTTCGATAATTATTTAAACTTTTCTAAATTAGAAGCATAAATGCCAAAATTAGTATTTAATTTTAAATCTAAAGACATAAAAAAAATAAAAAACCCAAAAAATATTTTAGGAGGCAAAGGTGCAAATTTATCTGAAATGGGAAGAATGGGTTTGCCTGTACCACCTGGATTTACGATTTCTACTGAAGTTTGTGATTTATTTTATAAAAATAAAAAGAAATTAAAGCCTAAAATCATAAATGAAATAAATAAAGAATTAAAAAATATTGAAAAAGATTCTGGTAAAAAATTTGGAGATTTGAAAAATCCTTTATTATTATCTGTAAGATCTGGCGCAAGAGTATCCATGCCGGGAATGATGGATACCATTTTAAATCTTGGACTAAATGACAAAACTGTTATTGCTTTAGCAAATAAAACATCAAACATTAGATTTGCAAAAGATAGTTATAGAAGGTTTATACAAATGTATGCAAATGTTGTTATGGGTGTTGAAAGTTATAATTTTGAAGAACTTATTGAAAATTATAAACTTACAAAAGGTGTATTGTTAGACACTGATTTGGATGAAGATGACTGGGATGGATTGATTAACGACTTTAAAAATATTGTAAAAGAAAAAACCAAAAAGGATTTTCCTCAAAATATTAATGAACAATTACTAGGTGCAATTAGCGCAGTCTTTTTGTCATGGGAGAGTAACAGAGCAAAAGTTTATAGAAAATTAAATCATATCCCATCAGAATGGGGAACTGCAGTAAACGTACAGTCCATGGTTTTTGGTAATATGGGTGATGATTGTGCGACAGGTGTTGTATTTACGCGTAATCCATCAAATGGAATGAATGAAATCTATGGCGAATATTTAATAAATGCTCAAGGAGAAGATGTTGTTGCGGGAACAAGGACCCCCCAACATATATCTAAGAAAGCAAGAAAAGATGCAAAAGAAACACTTCTTTCAATGGAAGAGTCTATGCCTAAAGTTTATAAAAACCTAAAAAAAATCCTTATTAAACTAGAGAAACATTATAAAGATATGCAGGATGTAGAGTTCACAGTCGAAAATAATAAGTTGTGGATGTTGCAAACAAGATCCGGAAAAAGAACTGCAAAATCATCTGTAAAAATTGCTGTCGACATGGAAAAGGAAAAACTTATAACAAAAAAAGAGGCATTACTAAGAGTACAGCCAAATTCATTAGATTCTTTACTTCATCCAACTTTAGATGAAACAGCAAATCTAGAAGTAATAGCCAAGGGCCTTCCAGCTTCGCCAGGAGCAGCTAGTGGAAAAGTAGTTTTTACTTCTGATGAAGCTGAAAGATTAAATGGAATGATGCAAAATACAATCCTAGTAAGAGTAGAAACATCACCTGAAGATATCAATGGAATGCATGCCGCAAAAGGAATTCTTACTGCAAGAGGAGGAATGACTAGTCACGCTGCGGTAGTGGCGAGAGGAATGGGCAGACCTTGTGTATCTGGTTCAAGCGAAATAGAAATAGATTACCAAAATAAAATTTTTAAAACAAAAAATAATGAAATTAAAGAAGGTGATTTAATTACTATTGATGGATCAACTGGTAGAGTCATAAAAGGAGAGGTTAAAACCGTTAAACCTGAAATTTCAGGAGATTTTTCTAAACTTATGGGCTGGGCTGATAAATACAGAAAACTAAAAATTAGAACTAATTCTGAAACACCAATAGATAGTAAAACTGCTAGAGAATTTGGAGCCGAAGGAATAGGTCTTTGTAGAACTGAACATATGTTTTTTGATGAAGAGCGAATTTTATCTGTGAGAGAAATGATATTGTCAAAATCAAAAGAAGATAGGGCTAATGCTTTAAAGAAACTACTTCCTTTTCAAAAAAAAGATTTTATTGATATCTTTAAAATTATGAATGGTCTCCCAGTTACAGTTAGATTATTAGATCCACCACTTCACGAATTTTTACCAAAAAATCAAAAAGAAATTAATGATGTAGCAAATGCTTTAAATATTAAAAGTTCTGAACTAGAAGGTAGAATAACAGAACTGCATGAACAAAATCCAATGCTCGGTCATAGAGGTTGTAGGTTGGGTATATCATTTCCAGAAATATATGAGATGCAGTGCACTGCGATTTTTTATGCGTTAGTTGAATGTAAAAAACTCAAGATAAAATCTATTATTCCAGAGATTATGATACCTTTAGTATCAACTGAAGCAGAAATAAAAATAATGAAAGATTTAGTAATTAGAGTTGCAAAAGAAGTTGAAAACAAAACTAAAATAAAACTAAATTTTTTAGTGGGCACAATGATTGAGCTCCCAAGAGCAGCGATCAAAGCAGATGATATATCTAAACACGCAGAATTCTTTAGTTTTGGAACAAACGATTTAACACAGACAACATTTGGAATTAGTAGAGATGATAGTGGAAAGTTTTTAAACGATTATATTGATAATAAAATTTTCGACATTGATCCATTTGTTTCTATAGACGATGGTGTTGGGGATTTGATAGAAATGGCAACCACAAAAGGTAGAAAAATAAACAAAAAAATCAAACTGGGTATATGCGGTGAACATGGAGGTGATCCCAAAAGTATCGACTTTTGTGCACGTGCTGGTTTAGATTATGTATCCTGTTCACCTTACAGAGTACCAATTGCAAGACTTGCTGCTGCTCAAGCTCAACTAAAAAAATAAATTAAATTCTATATTTCCAACTTTAAGTCTAATGCATTCATTGAGTGAGTTAAAGATCCTATAGAAATTCTATCTACACCAGTAGAGGAAACGCTTTTAACATTCTTTAAGTTAACTCCTCCAGATGCTTCAGTCTCATAAAATTTCCTTGACATTTTGACTGCTTTTTTTAAATTTTTTGAACTCATATTATCTAATAGAATTCTATCAAATTTTAGACCTAATATTTTTTTTAACTGGGATAAATTATCAACCTCCACTGTAATTTTTTTTCTTCCCTTTTTTTTTATGGCTCTTTGAATTAAATTTTCAAAATTTTTTTCAGAACTTATATGATTATCTTTTATTAAGTATTCGTCACTTAAATTAAATCTATGGTTTGTCCCACCACCTAATTTAACAGCATATTTTTGGATTACTCTAAGATTTGGGATCGTTTTTCTTGTGCAGCATATTTTAGTTTTTTTTCCAACTTTTTTTACAAACATATTTGTTTTTGTTGCTATTCCAGAAATATGAGAAACAAAGTTTAATGCTACTCTTTCACCGGTTAAAATATTCTTTAGGTCACCATCAATAGTCGCAACTATCTCACCTTTTTTTATTCGAGATCCATCTTTTTTTTTATTTTTAAAATTTATTTTATTATCAACTAATTTAAATGTTTCCCTAGCAAATTCTATTCCACCTAAAATTCCATTTTGGTTACATATCATTTTAACTTTCTTTTTAATATTTTTATTAATTAGTTCTGAAGTAATATCGCCTGATGGATATAAGTCCTCATTTAAAGCTAATTTACATGAAGATTTTATAAAATTTTTACTTAATTGAATTTTAGACACAGATTTTATCTGCCTATTTCTGCCATTCTCTCTACAGATTTTCTTGCTTTTTGAATTGTCTCATTATCCATTATCAATTCGTTAGTTTCATTTTCTAAACAATCTAATATTTTAGGCAAAGTAATTCTTTTCATATGAGGACAAAGATTACATGGTCTAATAAATTCAACATTTGGATTATCAATTTGGACATTATCGCTCATCGAACATTCAGTGACCATCATAACTTTTTTTGGTTGATTATCTCTCACATATTTAATCATTCCACTTGTAGAACCTGCAAAATCAGATGCTTGTATTACATCAGGAGGACACTCAGGGTGTGCTATTATTTTTATGCCTGGATTAGCTTTTCTAATATCATTAATTTCTTGATCATTGAATTGTTCATGCACTTCACAAGTTCCCTTCCAAGAAATAATTTCAATATCAGTTTGTGATGCCACATATTTAGCTAGAAAATCATCAGGTAAAAATATTACTTTTTTTACTCCTAATGACTCTACAATTTTTACTGCATTTGCAGATGTACAGCAAACATCAGTTTCAGCTTTAACATCAGCAGATGTATTGACATACGAGACCACTGGAACACCAGGATATTGTTTTTTGAGATTTCTAACATCATCGCCCGTTATAGACGAAGAGAGGGAACAGCCTGCCTTCATATCTGGTAATAAAACTTTTTTTTCAGGGCTCATTAATTTTGCGGTTTCAGCCATAAAATGAACTCCACACATAACTATTATATCTGCTTTTGTTTTTGCAGCCTCTACTGCTAACGCTAAAGAATCTGCAGAAAAATCTGAGATGCCGTGATAGATTTCTGGTGTTTGATAATTGTGAGCAAGAATTACAGCATTCTTCTCTTTCTTAAGTTTATTTATTCTATAAATATAAGGTGCATGTGCAGCCCATTCTATCTCTGGAATTTTTTTTGAAACTTTCTGATATATAGAGCTTGTGGCTTTTTTTATTTCACTTGTAAATTCCATACTAAAACTTATCAACTTGAAATAGAATTGTCATTCATTTAATCTGACGCACAATAAGCGGTCATGCTGAAATTGGTAGACAGGCACGGTTGAGGGCCGTGTGGGCTTAGCCCATGAGAGTTCAAGTCTCTCTGACCGCACCAAAAGTAGTATTTCAAGATATCTCGTAACAACAATTACTCAAAAATTAAAAAGCTTTAAAAAATAACCTAACAAATGTAAAAAATTTTTCGTAAAATAATCAATTTTTTATCTTAACAATTAATGATTTATAAATTCATCATTTATTTTTAAAATAAAATAAGGGAAAATAATTTTTTTCAAAAACCAAATCATGTATTTTTCCTCCTGACACATCATGAAAAATATGAAATTTTTCTGTAGAATAGTTAAAGCCATACATATAAATTCTTTGATTTTTATTAATACTTATTTTTTCTTTTAAAGGATGAAGTTCTAGAGCTTCATTCTTTGAAATATAACTTCTATTAATTGCGAGATTATTAAAGCTAGAAATTACACAATATAAAAAAATACAAAAATATAGAATTGGATAAAATTTTATTTTTATGAAATTTTTAAAATAAAAACTAAATATAATAATAAATCCTAACCAAAAATAAATTTTTGCATATCTAATTGCTGGCGCATTAAGGAACCAAACTATTATAGCTAAAATTAATATTAAGTTTAATTTTAAAATTATTTTATCTTGAAAGAGATAAGATTTGTATCTGGATAACGAGAGAAATACTAGTGAGATTAATGATATTAAATAAAGAATAACAAATTTATTTGAAAGAATAATGATTTTGAGTGTAGGTAGAACCCATTCCATCCCAGTTGGATAACCTTTAGGAAAGTTTTGAGTATGGTAAATAGCTTCGTCAGAATAAACTGTGAAAAAAGTATCTATGATTGGAAAAATTACTGGATAAAAAATATTGCCTGATTTCAAGAAATTTAATAAGGCATAAATAGTACAGAGAAAAAATAAATAAAATAAAAATTTATATTTATTTTTTATATCTGAATAATTTTCATAAATTAAAAAAGTAAAAATTAAAATTACTATAAACCAAGTTAGTGGTCCTAAAGTCACCAAAATAGATAATGTAATAAAGCTTAATTGATAATTATTTGATTTTTCCAAATAAAAATTTTTAATTAAGCTGTAGATAAGAAAAATCAACAAACATGAAGCAATTTTATCTGGAGATACATCACTAAGAGTTTCAACTAAAGTATATTTTATTACAACATAAAGAATTAAAATATTAAATATATTTGGGAAATTGTTCTGTTTTAAGTCAATCTTATTAATAAATAAAAAAATTAAAAATACAAAAAATATACTTGATGTGAATATATAACCGTTTCCAAAATATGGATAAAAATTAAAAAAAGCACCAAGAAGATAACTGCTGCCTGTGTAACCAAATCTGAAATGTAAATTAGCTAGTCCTACAACTATATTATCTTGGTTTAACCAATTTAGATAAGTGTTGTGGTAAAATCCATAATCATAGAGTGTGGTATAGTATGGATATACATTTGAATTAATAATAATTAAATAGCATAAAAAAAAAGATATACAGAACTTGTAATTAAATTTTTTTGTTATTATTTTAATCGAATTAAATAATCCAAATATTAATAAAATTATTATTATTGAACTATATAAAAAAGTTATTGGAAGAAGTATTATATGAATTTGTAAGTAAAAAATTACAAAAGAAATCCCAATAATGAAATTTTCATAAAAATTAAAAATTTTAATTTTGAAAAATTTTGTGTTTAAAAAATTTCCCAATCCAGTAATTGAAAAAAAAGTTATAATTAAAATAAAATAACTAACAACTAAATCAACATTTAATAAACTCATATTATTTAAACTTTCAACATACATTATTGGCATTTAGAAAACCAATTTTTCAAATTTTAACTTGGTTTTTCTACAGTAGTAACAGCATCCGCAACCTTATAGACTTATTAAATATTGTGGAAATAACCTTTTGGCAAAAAACATTTATTTTTTTAATATTTCATAATCAGCAGGGGGCGTTCTGTAGAACGACCACTAAATCATTATTAACAGAAAATAAGGACTTTTGGAAACTTCTTCGTAGAAACTTCGTAGTAAGTTTTCATTATTTTTCAGATTTCTTGTTTGGGTTCTTCGTAGTTTTTTTATTCTTTAATTAAGGATAATAATTTTTTTGCTAGTCTAGAAACTGCCTTTCTCCTATCTTTTGAAAGTTTTTTAATAATTTTTATATTTTCTTTTATTGTTTTATTATCAATTTTATTGAAAGTTATTAGAGCATTCATTGATTGACATAAAACAATCCAATCACTGGAGTTATTAAGATAATCAGATACAATTTTTTTTGCTTTTTTTTGTTCTTTATTTTCTAATTGATTAACTAATTCTGAAAATAATTGAGCGCAGGTCCATTGTGTGGAAGGTTGTTTTATTTTTGAAATTTTGTTTAAGAAAATATTTTTAAAATCTAAAAACCATTCTGGTTTTTGTCTAAATATTCTTTTAAAAGCATTTGATGTTCTTAATCTTACTATTTGGTCTGTGCTTGAATAACACTTAATTAACGAATTAATCCTATTTTTTTTAACAATAACATGTTCAGCAACTTTTATTGTATTACCTAGTGAATTTGGATTACCACCAGTTAGTTCAGACTCATAATTCATTATAAATTAATTTGTTAAAATAAATCTAAAAATTAACATTACCTAATAATAAATTATATATTTTCCTTCGTAGTAACTTCGTAGTAAACTTCGTAGAGAGTTTTCTATAAAAAATTATTGATATTACTGGAAAGTATTTAAAAAGTGGGGCGTTCTGTTGCCAGGTGCCCCGAACTTTCTATCATTATTCGCGAATAATTTGAATTGAAAAACGATAATTTTAAAGAAAAGTGTGCCAGTATTGTGCCAAGGTTTTTTGTGTTAGGATAGTTGATCATGAAAAGACTTGAACTTTATAAAAGATATAACAGAGAAGAAATTCATAATATTTTTTCTCCACACACCACATTCACTCCACAATCAGGCACTTGGGGCCTTCATGGCTTAGTCAGAATTGAGAATTCTAATGATTTTGTTTTTATCGTAACGTTGGGAACTATTCAAAGTGGACACACTTTCGATGAAGGTTTCACAGAAGATGGTGTTTTTAGGTGGCAATCACAACCACGAAATACATTTAAAACTCCAAATATTATAAAGTTAATTAATCATGATGAAACTGAGAATACAATTTCTCTTTTTATGAGAGAAAATATTAAAAAAGATTATTTTTTTCTTGGTCATTTAAAATATTTAAATCATGATAAAGATAGTGGAGGAGATAACCAGCCAGTTAATTTTAATTGGCAAATGTTATCTTGGCCAATAAAACAAAATGTTCTTACATCATTAGGTTTAAAGCTAGAAAAAGGTATTAGTATAGAAATTAATAATAAAAATAAAAAAACAGGTTTAGAAATTTCATCACCGCCTGAGAAAAAAATTAAAAAAAGAGAGGGCTCTAAAAAACAAGTATTTAAAGTAGACAAAATTTTTAACAATCCTGAAAATGATGAAAAATTAAAAGAAATAGGTGAACAAGGTGAATTGCTAGTTTTAGAGTTTGAAAAAAAGAAACTAATTAAAGCAAATAAACCTAGCTTGGTTGATAAAATAGTACATGTTTCAAAGACTAATGACTATGCAGGGTACGATATACTTTCATTTGATGAAAATGGTGATCAAATCTTTATAGAGGTTAAAACAACTAAAGGACCAAAAAGTTCTGATTTTTATATTAGTCCAGGAGAAGTTAAGAGATCTAAATCCATAAATAATTATTTTCTATATAGAGTTTTTAACTTTGATATGAAAAATAAAACAGGAGATCTTTATATTAAAAAAGGCAAGATTGAAGATAACTTCAATTTAAAACCTACGGGCTATAAAGCTTCGTTATAATTGATTTAAATTGTGCCACCAGTGTGCCAAAAATAAATTCTTAAGGATAAAATCAATAAAATATTAGATTGTGTAGGGGCGTTCTGTTGCCAGGTGCCCCAAACCCCGTAACTTAATTAATAAATTAATTAAGCTGCAAGTGCGTAACTTTCGTTAGCATTTATAAATTAGCCCTTCACGGCGGAACAATACCGAACGAAAGAATAACTTTTAGTCATCCGTCGATCCTAATTCACCCCCATAAGTTGAAAATGGTGGAGGTGGTGGGTACTGCCCCCACGTCCGTAATGGTTATTACGAAATTCGTTTATCGTCATAGTTGGAAAACCAACATTAATAATATAAAACCAAATTTAATAGATTCAATAAATTATTCATGAAGTTAACCGACGAACAAATAAAAGAAATAAAAGATCAGCAATCTCAGCAAAATTCAACAAAAAGAGTGACAGCTCCAGAACTTGAAAAAATTCTTTACGATGCAATTCCAATATTAGACCACGGTTTTATAAGAGTTGTTGATTATATGGGCGATGATACCTCTGTGGTTCAATCAGCTAGAGTTTCTTATGGAAAAGGTACAAAAAAAGTTTCAACAGATTCTGGTTTAATAAAATATTTAATGAGGCATTGGCATAGTACTCCTTTCGAGATGTGTGAAATAAAATATCATGTAAAGCTACCTATATTTATAGCAAGACAATGGATTAGACACAGAACAGCAAATGTAAATGAATACTCTGCAAGATACTCAATCTTAGATAAGGAATTTTATCTACCTGAGCCACAACATCTAGCTGCTCAATCACAAAGTAATAGACAAGGTAGAGGTGATATTTTAGATGAAGAAAAAGCAAAAAAAGTTTTGAATTTATTAAAAGGAGATGCTGAACAAACTTATAATAATTATGAAACAATGCTTAATGAAAGATATGATGGATCAACTATAGATGAGAATGCTGTAGGTTTAGCAAGAGAGCTTGCTAGAATGAACTTAACATTAAATACTTACACCCAATGGTATTGGAAAACAGATTTATTAAATCTGATGAATTTTTTGAGGCTCAGAGCAGATCATCATGCACAATATGAAATAAGAGCTTATGCAGATGCTATGCTTGATACCGTAAAAAAATGGGTGCCAATAACTTATGAGGCTTTTATGGATTATAGGGTTGGTGGAACAGAAGTTTCGGCAAAAGGAAAAATTATCATTCAAAAACTTATAAAAGGTGAAAATATTTCTATCGACGATACAGGTTTATCAAAAAGAGAATGGAACGAACTTATGGAAGCTTTTGATCTTAAAGATAAATTGATTTAATTTTTTCGGCAAACTTAAAATATTTTTTTGATATCTCATGCTTTGGTTTACTTTCAACAATAGGTGAACCTAAATCTCCTTGCTTTCCGACTTCAGGATCAATTGGTATTTCTCCCATAAAATCTTTTTTAAATTCTTCAGCAGTCTTTTTGACACCGCCTTCACCGAAAATTGCATATTTTTTTCCATCATCTCCAATGAAATGACTCATATTATCTACTAGTCCTAATATTTTTACTTTAAGTTTATCAAACATCCTAATTCCACGTTTTACATCCTGTAAGGCTATTTCTTGTGGTGTAGATATAATGATTACTCCATCCATTTTAATTTCTTGCGCAAAAGTCAATTGTGTATCTCCAGTTCCTGGCGGCATATCAACAATTAAAAAATCTAAATTTTCCCACATAACTTTTTGTGTAAAAGTTTTTATCGCAGAAATTACCATTGGACCCCGCCAAATCATTGGTGTTTGCTCTTCTGTTAAAAATCCTATAGACATGCATTGAATTCCATATTTTAAAATTGGCTTTAATTTTTGCCCGTCACTTTCAGGTTTTTCATTTATTGAGAATAATTTTGGCAATGATGGTCCATATATATCTGCGTCAAGCAAACCAACATTTAAGTCCATTTTTTTTAATGCCAAAGCAAGATTCGAGGCAAATGTTGACTTTCCTACTCCCCCTTTTGCACTTGATATTGCAATTGTAAACTTTGTTCCAGTAATTGGGTTCCGTCTGAAGGTTTTTGGCTCAGTTTTTGCCTTTGTTGTGTCACTTAAACCTACTTTTTTTTCTTCCATAATTTACCATTATCTTGTTTTTACTAATAAAGACACTATATAGAGTGTCGTATTATGAGTGATTTTAAAAATCAAAGCCCATGGGGATCACCTCCAGGAGGAGGTGGTAGTGGAAATGGTGGATTTAGAAAAGGTCCTACTCCCCCAAATATTGATGAAGTCATAAGTAAACTACAATCGCTAATAAATAGATTTTTGGGTGGCGGTAAAGGTGGTGCTAAGCCAATAATAATTGGTTTTATTATTCTTTTAATTGTTTGGACTTTAAGTGGTCTTTATAGAGTTTTACCTGATGAGCAAGGCGTTGTGTTAAGGTTTGGAAAATTTGTTAAAACTACTCAACCTGGATTAAATTATCATCTTCCTTTTCCAATTGAAAATGTGCTGACCCCTAAGGTTACAAAGGTTAATCGAATGGATATTGGATTTAGGTCAGAAAGAGATAGTGGATTTTCCTCAGGCGGAGTTGCAGATGTTCCTGAAGAGAGTCTAATGTTAACCGGAGATGAAAACATAGTTAACATAGATTTTTCAGTATTTTGGGTAATTAAAGATGCTGGTAATTTTTTATTCAAAATTCAAGATCCAGAAGGAACTGTCAAAGCAGCTGCTGAAACAGCGATGAGAGAAGTTATTGCACGATCTGATATTCAACCAATTCTGACTGAAGGTAGATCTATCATAGAAGCAGATACTCAAGAAATAATTCAAGAAATTTTAGATGAATACACAAGTGGAATTCAAATTACACAAGTTCAAACTCAAAAAGCTGATCCTCCAGACCAAGTTATTGATGCATTTAGAGATGTCCAAGCTGCAAGAGCAGATATGGAAAGATCAAAAAATGAAGCAGAGGCATATGCTAACGACGTAATTCCAAGAGCAAGAGGAGAGGCTGCAAAAATTCTTCAAGCAGCAGAAGCTTATAAAAAAGAAGTTGTTGCTAAGGCAGAAGGAGAAGCAAGTAGATTTTTATCAATATATAACGAGTATGCAAAAGCCAAAAAAGTAACTCAAGAAAGAATGTATCTTGAGACAATGGAAGAAGTATTAGCTGATATTAATAAAATAATAATCGACAAAAATTCAGGTGAAGGTGTAGTGCCATACTTACCTTTACAAGAATTAAAGACGGGGACTAATTAAAATGAAAGCTGGAAAATTTTTATTACCAATAATAATACTAATTGCTGCAACAATTTACTTTTCAGTTTTTATAGTTAAAGAAGTTAATCAAGCGATAGTACTTCAATTTGGAGATCCTAAAAGAATTATATCCAAACCTGGAATAAATTTTAAAATTCCATTTATACAAAACGTTGTATTTTTGGATAAAAGAATTTTAAATCTTGATACACCGCCGGAAGAAGTAATTGCATCAGATCAAAAAAGACTTATTGTCGATGCCTTTGCAAGATTTCAAATAATTGATCCTCTTAAATTTTATATATCAGTTGGAAATGAAAGAGTTGCAAGATCAAGATTAGCTACAATTATAAACTCTAGAATAAGAAACGTGCTTGGTCAGCAAGAATTACAAACACTTTTATCAGAAGATAGAACAAAACAAATGTCGTTAATTCAAGAAGGTGTAAATAATGAAGCAGAAAATTTTGGTATTAGTATAGTTGATGTAAGAATTAAAAGAGCAGATCTTCCTCAAGCAAACAGTGATGCAATTTTTAGAAGAATGCAAACTGAAAGAGAAAGAGAGGCAAAAGAATTTAGAGCCAAAGGTGCAGAAATGGCAGTAACAATTACCTCAACTGCTGATAAAGAAGTTACCGTTATACTTGCAGATGCACAAAAAAAATCTGAGATTATGAAAGGTGAAGGTGATGGTTTGAAAAATAAGATTTTTGCTGATGCCTTCGGACAAGATCCTGAATTTTTTGCATTCTATAGAGCTATGCAAGCATATCAAAAAGCTTTAATTGGTGGTGAAACTTCAATGATACTTTCACCAGATAGTGAATTTTTTAAATTTTTCGGAAATATTGATCAAAAAGTAGAGTAATTTTAATGAGAGAATTGATCATAGCATTTGGTCTATTCCTTTTTATTGAAGGTATTCTTTACGCCATATTTCCATCAAAAATGAAAAATATGATAATGAGATTAAAAGAAGCCACTGATAACCAAC
>CACLSX010000005.1 GCA_902609705.1 uncultured Pelagibacteraceae bacterium | reverse complement strand
GTTGCCGAAAAAAAAGCAAAAAAATTAGCTAAAAAGAAAACCAGTGAGAGTCCTGCGTCTGTAAATAATTAATGTATAAAAATTGTCCCTTCCCTTTTTTATAACAAAAAGGGGAAGGTAGTTAATCAACAAAATTTTAAACAAAGAGGAAATGAAGATGTTTTATTATTTAAAATTTTTGTTAATTATTTTTAATAAACTTTAATGACAAAAATATTTATAGATTGTTACAATTTAATTAAAATAATTTAATCCCAATCACACCTATTAAAATAAATAAAATTGATATGATTTTTTTTAAATTGATACTTTCTTTTAATAAAAAATATCCAATAAATATTGATAATAAAATACTTGTTTCTCTTAAGGATGTAACAACAGGTATTGGAGCTTTTGTAAATGCCCATACAGCCAAGGCATAACTAGCATATGATAATGTTACACCGTAAAAAAATATCATTTTACCGTCTCTATAAACCCTATTAATAATATCCTTTTGACCTCTTAAACTTAGAATAAATGGGAAAATCATAGCGTTTAATATGAAAGACCAGCTGACAAAAGATATTGCAGAATTACTCACTCTTGCTCCATATCCATCTACAAGTGAGTATGATCCAATAAACAAACCTGTAATTATCGAAAATTTAATAACATTTAAGCTACTGTTTTTATAATCAGAAATACCTAGAAAAAAAATACCAAAACATATTAAAAAAATAGATATCAAAATAAACTTATTTAAAACAACGCCTAAAAATAAAATTGAAACTACAGTTACAAATAAGGGGCCTGTGCCTCTTGCTATGGGATAGACTTTTGTCAAATCTCCAATTTCATATGATTTAAGTAAAAACCATTGATAACCTATATGAACAACAATACTTGCAAAGATATAAGGTATACTTTCAATTGAGGGCACAGGTAATAATATTATTGCAACAATTGAAAAAGGTATATGACCTAAAATTATACCTGCTAGAGCAACTGCTTTATCCGAGTGCTTTTTGACCATGCCATTCCAAGTGGCATGAAGTAGTGCTGCCAATAAAACGACAGAAAATACCAATGTATCCATAAAGAGTATTAATTCACTCTACCGTAAATATCTTGATATCTAACTATATCTGTCTCTTTTAAAATAGGTCCAGTTTGTATTTCAATAATTTTTACTTTTTTCTTAAATTTATTTTCTATTCGATGAATTGCTTCTCTTGGTATGAATATTTTTTCTCCGGGTATTTTAAAGAAATTTTTCTTGTTTAATGTAATTAGAGGTTTTCCATCGGTAATGGTCCAATATTCAGATCGATGAAAATGCTTTTGCAAGCTTAATTTAGACTTAGAATTAACTACTAATTCCTTCACTAGAAAGTTTTTACCTTCATATAGATTGGTATATCTGCCCCATGGTCTATGAAAAACATTTTTTTTCTTAAAGTATTTGTTTTTGTTTTTTTTATATATTTTTGATATTTCAAACCAATTTCCAAGATCTGACCATGGAATACTAAGTTTTATTGCATTTATATTCTTTGATTTTTCAAGAATTGCATAATCAAAAGAAATTTCCTTACATTTATCAAAGAATTTTTTATTCAAAAAATATGTATTATTTCTAACCTTAGATTTTTCTAAAGATTTTAGACATGCTTTATAAATGCTAGGCTGATATTTTTTAAAGTTATTAATTATTGATGATTTTTTTAAGTAAAACATACCAGAATTCCAATAGCCTCCAGATTTAATTATCTTTTTGGCTTTTTGCTCTGTTGGTTTTTCAATAAATTTAGTTACTTTATTTAACTTATTTATACTTTTTGTTTTAAGATATCCGTACTCATTAGATGGTCTTGTAGGTTTAATCCCAAATATAAATATATTTTCATCACTTAAATTTTTAACATTATTTTTTATTGCTCTTGTTAAAATACTTGGATTTTCAATCAAATGGTCTGAGGTAAAAAACATTATTGGTTGATCAGTTGGAATATCTTTAATTAAAACACTTACTAAAATAGCTGGTGCTGTATTTTTTTTTGCTGGTTCTAATATTATTTTATATTTTTTTATTTTTGATTTTTTTAATGTTTTCTTAACATCTTTTAAATATTTAAGATTTGTACTGATAATTGGGAAATCGTAAGAATTATTATTTATTCGTTCAAAAGCTTTTTGTAATAAATTCCAACCGCCAAAATCAATAAATTGTTTTGCTTGAGTATTTTTTAAATTGGGCCAAAGGCGTGTTCCTGCACCACCACAAAGTATTACAGGTCTAATTTTCATCAAATATCTGCGTAAGTTTTAACCTCGTTTTTACCACCTGGATGAGTGGGTGCACCTAAATAAGCTGGACCTACTGTTTGAGCATATTTCCAAAGAGTTCCATTACCAAAATTCATTTTTCTCTGCTTCCATTTCTTTTTTCTCAAACTAAGCTCTTTTTTACTTAGTCTAACGTTAATAGTTCCCTTTTTTGCATCTATATCAATTATATCCCCGTTCTTTAAAAGGGCTATTGGGCCGCCTATAGAGGCCTCAGGACCCACATGACCGATACAGAAGCCTCTGGTAGCCCCAGAGAACCTACCGTCCGTTATAAGGGCTACTTTCTCCCCTTTTCCTTGTCCATAAATTGCAGCTGTTGTCTGCAACATTTCTCTCATTCCTGGACCACCCTTTGGACCTTCATATCTAATTATAATTATATCTCCGTCTTTGTATTTTCTTTCTTTTACAGCCTTGTAAGCTTTTTCCTCAGAGTCAAAACATCTTGCTCTTCCAGTAAATTGTAATTTTTTCAAACCTGCAATTTTAACAATTCCACCTTATGGTGCTAAATTACCTCTTAATCCAACAACACCACCGGTTGGCGTGATTGGATTTTTATAACTTCTCATTACTTTTTGTTTTGGATTAAATTTCACATTTTTTAAATTCTCTTTCATTGTCTTTCCTGTAACGGTCATACAATCTCCATGAATATATCCACCGTCGTAAAGAGTTTTCAAAAGCATTGGAACCCCACCTGCTTCCCACATATCTTTTGCAACATATTTTCCACCAGGTTTTAAATCAGCAAGATAAGGAGTTCTTTTAAAAATTTTTGCAACATCCATTAAATCAAATTTAATTCCAATTTCATTTGCAATCGCCGGCAAATGTAAACCTGCATTAGTTGATCCTCCAGTTGCAGCAACAACTGTAGCAGCATTTTCTAATGCTTTTCTTGTAACAATATCTCTAGGTCTAATATTTTTTTCTAAAAGTTTCATTACAGCTTTACCGCTGTTAATAGCGTACTTGTGTCTTTCTTTATATGGAGCAGGTGTTCCTGCTGAATATGGTAGGGCTAATCCAATTGCTTCTGAAACACATGCCATTGTATTTGCAGTAAATTGACCACCACAAGCACCTGCACTTGGACAAGCTTTTAATTCTAACTTTCTAAGAGCATGAGCTGTCATTTTTTTTGATGTATATTTTCCAACACCTTCAAAAACATCAACAACAGTTACATCCTTACCTTCAAATCTACCTGGAAGTATTGAACCTCCATAAATAAATACACTTGGAATATTTAATCTCACCATAGACATCATTAGACCTGGTAAAGATTTATCACAGCCAGCTAAACCAACTAAAGCATCATAACAATGTCCTCTTACAGTTAATTCAGTAGAGTCTGCAATTACATCTCTTGAAATCAATGAAGATTTCATTCCCTCATGACCCATAGCGATACCATCAGTAACAGTTATTGTACAAAATTCTCTAGGAGTTCCTCCTGATGCATTTACACCTTGTTTTACAAATTGGGCTTGTTTCATCAAATTAATGTTGCATGGCGCAGCCTCATTCCATGTTGAAACAACACCTACAAAAGGTTTTGCAACATCTTTTTCGGTTAAATCCATTGCGTAATAAAAGGATCTTTGTGGAGCTCTGTCAGGTCCTACAGTTGTATATCTACTTGGTAGTTTTTTTTTATTAAATTTCCGCATTATAGACTTTCTAAAGTATAATTTAATTTATTAACATCTTTTTCTAAATTAATAAAGTTAGACTTTTCTTGCTCAACAATATCATTTGGGGCTCTTTCAATAAAACTTTTATTATTTAGCCTTGTATTAATTTTTTCCATTTCTTTTTCAATTTTATTCTTTTTATTTAATAGTGTTTCTTTAATTTTTGACAAATCTACATCTTCATCAAAGTAAATTTTAAATATTTCACCTTTAATGACCAAGTTTGCTGATGGTTTTTTAATATCTTCAGTTACAAATTCATTAATTCTGCCAATTTTTTTTAATGTATTAGAGTTATTTTCAATAAATTTCTTAATTTCAGGATTTATTTTGTCCACTAGGATTTTAACAAATGATCCAGGACTTATTTCTATTTCATTTTTAAAAGACCGTATAGATGAGACAAATTCGATTATTTCATTTACTTCATCAGAGTCTTTATCTTTATCAGAACTAGCCTCAGACCAGTTTTTTAACATAAGAAAATCTTTTCCATCTTTATCCAATTTATTCTTCAACCATATTTCCTCAGTTAAAAATGGAATGAATGGGTGCAAAATAACTAGAATTTGAGTGAATATGAAACTAGCTACATTTCTTGTTTCTTCGATATTTTCATTATTTTCTGAATAAAAGACAGTTTTAGATAATTCTAAATACCAATCACAGAACGAATGCCATACAAATTGATATGCAATTCTTGCAGCCTCATCAAATCGATAACTATCAATTGATTTTTTAATCTTTTCGTTAGTATTAGTGAATTCAACAAAAATCCATTTATTAATATTTAGTTTTAAATCATTAGGCGCTTCTATATTTTCAAATTTACAATCATTTTGAATAAGAAAGTTATTTGCGTTCCATATTTTATTTAAAAAATTTCTATAACCTTTAACTCTATCCTCTGATAACTTTACATCTCGTCCTGGAGATGCCATTGATAAAAGTGTAAATCTTAATGCATCAGCACTATATTTTTCAATTAACTCTAATGGGTCAATCACATTGCCTTTTGACTTTGACATTTTTTGACCTTTTTCATCTCTAACTAATGCATGAACATAAATATTTTTAAAAGGTTCTTTATTTTGAAATTCCATTCCAAACATAATCATTCTTGCAACCCAAAAGAAAATGATATCAAATCCTGTTACCAATACTGAAGTTGGATAAAATTTTTCTAAATATTCATTTTTTTCTGGCCATCCTAGAGTTGCAAAAGGCCATAAACCAGATGAAAACCATGTATCAAGAACATCTGGATCTCTAGTTAATTTAACATCTTTTTTATAATGTTCTTTAGCTAATTTATTTGCACCTTCTTCTGTTTCATCTACAAATATTTCTCCATCAGGTCCATACCATGCGGGTATTTGATGTCCCCACCAAAGCTGTCTTGAAATACACCAAGGTTCTATATTATCCATCCATTGAAAATATGTTTTTGTCCAATTAACAGGAAAAAAATTAGTTGTTTTATTATTTACTATTTCTTTAGCTTTTATTGAAAGTTTCTTAGCATCTGCAAACCATTGCTCAGTTAAATAAGGTTCAATTATAGAATTAGATCTATCACCATAAGGAACTTTATTTTTAATTTTTTCTTCTTTAAAAAGTAATTCTTTGTCAGAAAGTTCTTTTAAAATTCTTTTTCTTGCTTCAAATCTATCAAGTCCAATATAATTATCAGGCGCATTTTCATTAATTTTACCATCTGATGTAAAAATATTTATTACTTCTAAATTATTTCTCTCCCCTACTTCATAATCATTGAAATCATGTGCAGGTGTAATTTTAACAGCTCCAGTTCCTTGTTCAGGATCAGCATAATCATCTTCTATAATTTTTATTTTTCTATCAACTATTGGAACTATTACATTTTTATTTACCAATGATTTATATCTCTCATCTGATGGATTAACTGCAACCGCTGTATCTCCTAACATGGTTTCTGGTCTAGTAGTTGCAATAGTTATAAATTTATCTGTCCCTTCTATTGGATAATTGATGTGGTATAGTTTTGAATTAACTTCTCTTTGATCTACCTCTAAATCGGATATTGCCGTTTTTAATACAGTGTCCCAATTGACTAATTTTTTTGATTTGTAAATTAAACCATTTTTGTACATTTCAACAAAAACTTTTAATACAGATTTTGATAGATTATCGTCCATGGTGAATGCATTTCTAGACCAATCACATGAACAACCTAATTTTTTTAATTGATTAATAATAATATCGCCATACTGACCTTTCCATTCCCAAACTTTTTCGATGAATTTTTCTCTACCCAATTCATTTTTATCGATACCTTCAGATTTTAGTTTTTTTTCTACTAATGCCTGTGTAGCAATACCTGCATGGTCAGTTCCAGGTTGCCATAAAGTCTCAAAATTATTCATTCGATGATATCGAGTTAATAAATCTTGAATAGAATTATTTAATGCATGACCCATATGAAGACTACCAGTTACATTTGGTGGTGGGATGACTATAGAAAATTGTTTTTTATTAGATTTTGGTTTAAATAAATTTTTTTCTTCCCAATAAGAATAAATCTTATTTTCAACATTTTCGTGAATATATTTGTCTGAACTCATGGGTAATTATTTTATAAATTAATCATATCAATAAACAACAATGAAATTATCCGTTAAATTTATAGACTAAATTATAAAATTTATTATATATGTCCTCATTGAATATTTAATTCATGGCAACGTGGCGGAATGGTTACGCAGAGGATTGCAAATCCTTGTATCCCGGTTCGATTCCGGGCGTTGCCTCCACAATATATTTTTGTTGAGATAATATAAAAAAAAAGTAAGTTGTGATTTTACATTCCTCGGTAGCTCAGTTGGTAGAGCAGTTGACTGTTAATCAATTGGTCGCAGGTTCGAGTCCTGCCCGAGGAGCCAATTTAAAATTATTTATCCTGTTTTAGAAATATTTACCTGATTGATCTGTATATTTTTACTAAACTTAATTTTTTGATCTTGAGTAAGTTCAGAATAAACTTTAACTAAAAAATTATAGTTAACATTCATATGACCTTCTTTAGATTTTTCTAAGTTTATCAAATATTCTGAAAAATCTTCAAAAAAATAGTTTATTGGCACTTTAAGATAGTTAGATAGTTGTAATAATCTAATAGAGCTTACGCCATTTGTTCCTTTTTCATATTTTTGTATTTGTTGAAATGTAACATTTATTGCTTTTGCGACTTTTGTTTGTGTTAAACCTAAAGCCAAACGTCTAAGTTTTAATTTATTACCTAGATGTTTATTGAAATTTTCTTCCATCAAAGACCCCTCTTTAATTAAAAATAATAAGTTGAGTTAATAGAAATCAAAAAGTTATTTCAAGTAAAATAATTTTAAAAAGAATAAAAATTTTTAAGATTTTATAAAGCTGTCAAGCGACTTTTTAGCAATTTAGTTATAATTTTTATAATATTTGGCTTAAAAAAAGCTTTGTTCTATCGCTTTTTGGGTTAGCAAAAAACTCTTTTGTTTCTGCCTGTTCTACAATCATACCTTCATCCATAAAAATAACTTCATCTGCAACTTCTTTTGCAAACCCCATCTCATGTGTTACAACAATCATAGTCATACCAGCCTTAGCTAAATTAACCATTGCATCTAAAACTTCTTTAATCATTTCAGGATCTAGTGCTGATGTTGGTTCATCAAAAAGCATTATTTTTGGCTCCATACATAATGCTCTAGCTATTGCACATCTTTGTTGTTGACCACCAGAAAGTTGGCCTGGGTATTTATATGCTTGATCAGCAATCTGAACTTTTTCTAAATGCTTTAAAGCTAATGCTTCAGCATCTTTTTTAGGCATTTTTTTTACCCAAATAGGAGCAAGAGTACAATTATCTAATATTGATAAATGAGGAAATAAATTAAATTGTTGAAATACCATTCCAACCTCAGCTCTAATTTGTTCTATATTTTTTGTTTCTTCAGTTAATTCAATTCCATCAACTACAATTGATCCTTCTTGATGTTCCTCTAGTCTATTAATACATCTAATTAATGTTGATTTACCTGAACCCGAGGGACCACAAACAACAATTTTTTTATTCTTTTCGACCTCTAAATTAATGTTTTTTAAGACCTGGAAATCTCCAAACCATTTATTCATTTCTTTTATTTGAATTATTTTATCTGACATTATCTCTCGGTTTTATATTTTTGCTCTAAATTATAACTATATTTACTCATTGCATAGCAAATAATAAAAAATACGATTGAAGCAAATACATAGCCTTCCATTGCAAAACCTAACCATTCAGGATTTGTTTTAGCTAAATTTAGCATTCCTACTATTTCTAAAAGACCCACTACAAATATTAAAGGTGTATCTTTCACAAGCGCTAAGAATGTATTTGCTATACCTGGTATAACTAATTTGAGAGCTTGTGGTAAAATAACAAATATATGCATTTTCCAATAACCCATTCCTAAGGATTTTGCAGCATCATATTGCCCTCTAGGTAAAGCCTGTAAACCACCTCGAATTACCTCTGCTACATATGCGGCTTCAAACAATGATATAGCAATTATAACTCTTACTAGTTTATCAATAAACATGTCCTCTGGTAAAAACATTGGAAACATTACTGATGACATAAATAAAACTGTGATTAAAGGTACCCCTCTCCAAAATTCTATAAATCCTATAGATATGTATTTAATGATGGGTAAATCAGATCTTCTCCCTAAAGATAGGAATAATCCCACTGGAAAACAGAATATTAAACAGAAAAATGAAACTATGAAAGTTAATGATAATCCACCCCAAGCCCCAGTTTCAACCCATTCGAAAGCTTGTATCTTTCCTAATTCGATTAGTTCTTCATAAAAAAAGACATACTTTAATAATATATAAATCGTGATTGGTATTATTAAAAAATAATACATCTTAAATTTCGATGGAATAAAAAAACCTATCACAATAGATATCACTGCAGCAATAATTCCATATGAAAAATCAAAAAATATTGGACCACCTGAAATAAAAAAGAATATAAATAAAAAGGCAATTATTGGATAAACAACAACATAATACAATGTTAAATATTTTTTAAATTTTTCTGTTGCAAAAAAACCTACTCCGCCAAGAAAAGCAAGAGCGATAAATGATAAATTTATTCTCCATTGTTCAGCATTTGGATACATTCCATACATGAATCTATTAAACCAAGTTTTTATATAAGCCCAACATGCTCCAGATCCAGAACATGCATCTTTTGAGTCACCAGCAAAATTTGCATCAATTATGAACCAACTTAACAATGGTGGTAATGATTTGATAACAGCAAATATAATTAATATTGATAAAACAGCATTAAAGTTATTTGTATTAATATTTTTGTTAATAATGTCTAAAAATTTTATACCTGAATATTCAATTCTAATTAAATGCAAACCAATAAAACCAATTATTAGAGGCAAAAAGTAACTTATTGTTCCTGGTAGAAAGCTAGTCAAATCTAAACTGAAAAAAGAATTCAAGAATACAATTAAAATACTAAGTGAGAATAAGCTAATACCTGAATACAAGTAAGCGTAAAGATTATTTTTGTCCGGTGATAAAAAATTTAATTTATTCATTATTTTTCTTTAATTGCTATTTTTTTATTATACCAATTCATAAATATTGAGATTGTTATGCTTAAAGTTAAATAAGTTAACATTGTAATTGAAACAATTTCAATCGCTCTTCCCGTTTGCATCAAAGCTGTTCCTGCAAAAACAAGCACTAAGTCTGGATATGCAATAGCAGCAGCAAGAGAAGAATTCTTTGTTAAATTTAAATATTGATTGGTTGTTGGAGGAATTATAATTCTCAATGCTTGAGGCATAACGACTAATTTAAGAACTTGATTGGGAGTTAAACCAATTGAAGCTGCCGCTTCTTTTTGACCTTTGCTAACACCCTGAACACCAGCTCTTACACATTCAGCTATAAAAGTTGCAGTATATAAAGATAAAGCTAATGCTAATGAAATTAATTCTGGAGGTAATTTAAGCCCTCCTTTATAAGTGAATGATGTTTTTGATAGTTGTTCAATAACTGGTATTTCAATTGATGCATCAACCCCGCCTAGTAAAAAACTTAATAATGGTAAAATAATTAAAAGACCAATTGATATTAATAAAACGGGAGTTTGAGTTCCTTGATTTTCTTGCTTTTTTTTAGAATATGCTCTTACAAAAAATATTGCAATTATTGCTGCAATTACTGAATAAATAAAAATATCTAGATTATTCCAAATAAAAGCTGGAATAAAAAAACCTTTAATTGTTAAAAAGAAAACTCCAAACATGGGTTCTGCTTTTTCTGGTAAAGGTAATGCTCTTAAAGCAGCAAAATACCAAAAGAATATTTGTAATAGCAAAGGAATGTTTCTAAAAAATTCCACATATATTGCTGCAGTTCGTTCAATAAGATAATTGCTTGATAATCTGGCTATTCCAACAACAACTCCAATAATTGTAGCAAATATAATTCCAATAACAGAAACTAGAATAGTATTTAATAATCCAACTAAATAAGCTCTAAAATAGGAATGTGAACCATCATATTCTATTAATGAAAACTGAACATCAAATGAAGACTCTTGAGTTAAAAAACCATAACCAAATGTTATACCTCTATTTTCCATATTAACTTGGGCGTTATATGAAAAAAAACCGAATACTAGAATTACAACTACTAGCGTAAGTAACTGGGGTAATATTTTCTTAAAATTCACTGTTAGTATGATTTATAAAAAAAAGGGCTAGAAAAATCTAGCCCTCTTTATGTTCTTTTTAAAAAGAATTATCTTGCTGGTGGTACGTAAAGTATTCCACCTTTTGTCCATAACTCATTTGGACCTCTATCAGGTAGAATTCCAGTATCAGCTATATTTCTTTTATAGCTTTCACCGTAGTTACCAACTTGCTTGATTATTCTTAAACTCCACTCATTATCTAAACCTAGAGCAGCTCCTAATTCACCTTCAGCACCAACTAATCTTTTTACTGCTGGATTATCTGAAGTTTTCATCATATCAGCATTTGCTGATGTTACGCCATACTCTTCAGCTTCGATCATAGTATTTAGTGACCATCTTACGATATCTTCCCAAACAGAATCACCTTGTCTAACAACTGGGCCTAATGGCTCTTTTGAAATTGTTTCAGGTAATACCATGTGATCATCTGGATTGCTTAATTTAATTCTTTGAGCAGCTAAACCAGATTTATCTGTAGTGTATGTGTCACATCTTCCCGCATCATATGCAGCTACAACTTCGTCAGCTTTTTCAAAAGTGACTGGCTCATATTTAATTCCTTTTGAATTAAAGAAATCTCTCATATTAAGCTCTGTAGTAGTTCCAAGGTTAGTACATGCAGAAACACCAGCTTTGAAATCATTCACTGACGAAATTCCTGAGTTTTTTCTAACCATAAAACCTTGACCGTCATAGAAGTTTACTCCTACGAAAGTAAGACCGATATCCGCATCCCTTGAAAGTGTCCAAGTAGTATTTCTAGATAGAATATCTATCTCATTAGATGTTAATGCAGTAAATCTTTCTTTAGCACTCAGTGGAGTAAATTTAACTTTACTTGCATCACCTAGCACTGCAGCAGCTACCGCTCGACATACATCAACGTCAACACCAGTCCAGTTTCCTGCAGCATCAGCATTAGAAAATCCTGGTAGACCTTGTGAAACACCACATCTCACAAAACCTTTTTTTTGAGTGTTTTTAAGAGTTTTTGACTTTTTCGCAGCCATAGTTTCTGTTGTAAAAGTAAATAGAACAGCAAACATAGCAACAATCGAAGTCAATCGTTTTACTAATTTAAACATTATTTATTCCTCTTGTTTATTTATTTGTTAACAAATAATTCAAATTAATTTTTGAATTGTCCAAGTAAAGCAGAAACAATGAAACGCATCAATAATAAATTAATCGCAAAATTTATACCTTATTTGGTTAATGGCGCGCTCTGAAGGATTCGAACCTTCGACCTACGGTTTAGAAAACCGTTGCTCTATCCAGCTGAGCTAAGAGCGCATAAGATTGACTTATAATACTAATTTAATTTTTGAAAAGAAATTTTTTTAATAAAATAATCACAGATAATAGTTCGATTCTTCCAATAATCATAAAAATAATTAATGAAATTTTACTGAATATATTAAAATTGTAAAAATCTAGGTTTGCTAAAATATACATTTCAGAATTAACAGTATTCATTAAAGTTAAAATGCCTAATTTAAAAGATACTTCAAAATCTAAATTAGAAATAGTCAGCAGTATTGTTATTAAGAATAAAGAAAATATAAAAATGATTATTGCAAAAAAATATTTATTGATATCATTAATATTAGCACTAATTTTATTTAATGATAATTTATTTGAATAAATTTGGTTTGGTTTTGAATGAGATAACAAATTATTTAAAGAAAATTTAACTAAAGTTAAAACTTTGATTACTCTCAGACCAGAGCTAGTTGAAAAAAAAGAACCACCAAGTATTACGAGTATAAGAAAAACAAAAACAAGATTTTTAGGTATTTGTTCAAATGAAATTCCTATATTTGAAACACTACTTGAAATAGATACTAGAACATTCAAAAAATTGTTATCATAATTAAAAAAAATAAACGATAATACAATTACGATTAAAAGATAAATTAAAATATTAATATCTTCACTTAAATAATTAATATTTTTTTTCTTAAAAAAAATAAGATTAAAAATAAAAAAAAGACTAAAAAAAGAAAATAACATCGATATCGATAGAATAATTTTACTTATGTCTGTTATAAAAGTGGTGTCAAAATTATTATTAGGTAAAAATCCACCAGATGATATTATTGTAAGAGAATAGTTATAAGCATCATAAGATCTTATATTTACTAATTTCAACATAAAAAATATTAAAATTGTCATAGATAGGTAGATAACTATTATTTTAAATACCTGTTTAAATATCTCTGAAGAATTTAAAGAGATATAATTTGTCAAAGATCTTTTTAAATTTTCATCAAATACATCTATAAGTAATAATATTGAAAATAAAAAATATAAACCACCTATCCATTGTGAACTTGATCTCCACAAAATTAATGTTTGATCTAATTGTTTCAAATCATTAAAAATCGTAAATCCTGTGGAAGTAAAACCAGAAATAGCCTCGAAATAACAATTAATTAAACCTAAACTATCTATATTTAAGTAATAAGGTAAAGATATTGTGGCAGGCAAGATTAGATAACCAGTTAAAACTATTAGAATTCTCTCAAACAAGTTAATTTTCTCATATTTGTATTTTTTAAATAAAATAAAAAAAAGTCCAATTATTAGAGTTATTGAAAATGTAAAAATATAACTTCTAAGATTATCTAAAAGATTAAAATAATAAGAATAAATAATATTAAAAAATGAGAAAAAACTTATAATAATAAAAAAAATACCAAAATATTTTAGGCTGAAAATATTCATTTATTAGATAGAGCTAATTCTAAATAAATTTTCCACTAAAGGTAATTGGTCTCTTTTAGCTAACAATACAACTGTATCATCTTTCTGAAATGTATATTTAGATGAAGGAAGTATAAACTTATTATCTCTTAAAATTGCACCCACACGAATTTCATCTGGTAAATCTGCATTTTTTAACTCTTTATTAACTAATTCTGATGTCTCCAAAATATCAGCTTCGATAACTTCGTATTCACCGTTTAAGATTGTGTAAGCATTCTCAATTGTACCTTTATGGACATGTTTCAATATACTAGAAACTGTACTCATTCTAGGATCAATTAGATCATCAATTTTTAGAGAGGATTGTAAAAGTGAATAATTAGGTTTATTAACTAAAGCCATAGTTCTTTTGTTTTTTGAGAATTTCTCGACAAGAACGCTTACCATAAGATTATCTTCATCGTCATTTGTTAAAGCTAATACAGTTTCGACTTCGTCTAAATTAGCTTCATTTAATACGTCTTCATCCAAACCATTTCCATTTATAACAATTGTATCATTTAAATAATTTGCAATATATTCGGCTCTATTTTTATCTTTCTCAATAATTTTTACTCTGGCCTCTTCAAAATTGTTTTCGATGTTTGAGGCAAGATTAAATCCAATATTGCCGCCACCAATAATAAGTATCTTATTTGCAATTTTTTCATTGTGTCCAAAGACTTTAAGAGTCTCTTCCATTTGATTTGAGTTTACAATAACGTAAGCTTTATCGTTATGTTGAAGTTTATCGTCTTTCTTTAATATTTTAAAACTTTCTTCTCTGATAACACCTAAAATATATGCATTTAAATTTGGAAATTTATTTGTTAATTCTTTTAATTTAGTTTCATGAATTGGACATTTTTCATCAATTAGAATTTCTAATAATCTTATTTTATTTTCTGCAAATGGTACATTATCTAAAGCTCCTGGTGCTTCTAGCTTTCTTTGAAGTGATTTAGCAATTTCTAGCTCTGGAGAAATAACATAATCTATTGGTAAATTTTCTTTATTAAATAATTTTGAAAATTTGGGATCTAAATATTCCTGAGATCTGATTCGAGCAATTTTTTTTGGTACTTTGAACAATGAATATGCTATTTGACAAATAAGCATATTTATTTCATCATTTCTTGTAACTGCTATTAACATATCGGCTTCTGCCGTATTGGCCCTGTCTAAAATTTCAGGAGAAGTTGCTTTACCCACAATAGCTTTAACATCGAGAGTCTCGTTAATTTTTTGAATATCTTCACTTGATTGATCAATAACAGTTATAGAATGATTTTGCTCAGTTAGTTGTTTAGCTATAGTAAAACCTACTCTGCCAGCACCACAAATTATTATATTCATTAGTTAAGATCCTTAACGCCTAATAATTTTAGCTTTCTATGAAGTGCAGATCTTTCCATACCAACAAATTTTGCAGTTTTTGATATATTTCCACCAAATTTTTTTATTTGAGATATTAAATATTCTTTTTCGAAATTTTCTCTCGCTTCTCTTAATGGTATAGACAAATTATCAGCAACTGAAAAAGTTTCATTTGATGATTTAGAAAGAGATTCTTTAATAATATTTAAAATTTTTTCCTCGTCATTTCCAGGCGATAGAATTGCAATTCTTTCAATAAGATTACGTAATTCTCTTACATTTCCTGGCCAATCATAATTTAATAGATAATTATCATCTTTGATTTTAAATTTTTTGTAATTATACGTTTCGCATATACTTTTTATAAAATATTCAACTAACAATGGTATGTCTTCTATTCTCCTGTTTAATGGTTCTATTTCAATATTAAATACATTTAATCTATGAAATAAGTCTTCACGAAAATTTCCGTTTTTTATCTCATAGTTAATATTTTTACTAGAAGCACAAATAATTCTAACATCAACTTTTATGTCGTGATTACTATTAATTCTCTTAAACTTTTGATCTATTACAACTCTTAAAATTTTTGATTGTGTTTCTAGTGGAATTTCAGTCACTTCGTCTATTAATAATACTCCACCAGACGCTTTTTCTAATGCGCCATAGACTATAGAACCATCTTTTCTTTCTTCACCAAAAAGTTCTAACTCATATTTTTTCGAGTCTAATAATGCACCATTAATGATTATGAATGGTCCTTTCGAACGTTTAGAATTTTTATAAATTTTTCTTGAAATCAACTCTTTTCCTGATCCAGTTGGTCCACTTATAAAAACTCTACTTTCAGATTGTGAAAGTTTTTGTATCTGTTCTTTTATGGAGGTAATATTTGTGCTTTTACCAATAATTTCAAAAGAATGAAATAATTTATTAGATAAAGATTTATTTTCTTTTTTTAAATTAAAATTTTCAACAGCTCTTTTAACAAAATTTAATAATCTTTCTTTATCAAAAGGTTTTTGAATAAATTCAAAAGCTCCAGATCTTAGAGAATTTATAGCCATTTCAATATTTGCATGTCCTGAAATTATAATGACTGGAATATCCGTATTTTTTGTTTTGATATGTTCAAGTAATTGAATACCATCATTATCGCCTTTATCTAATTTTACATCAATGATAGCAACATCTGGTAATTTTTTGTCTATTTCTGAAAGTCCTTGATTGAAATTTGCGGCTAATCTTGTTTTATAGCCAGCATCTTGGATTAACTCATCAAGAATATTTCTTATATCCGCATTATCATCAATAATTAATATTTCTGTTGCCATGAATTACTTTGGAAGTATTATCTGAACTTTAGCTCCATTATTTGTGTTTAAGAATTTAATTGATCCATTATGGTCATTTATTATTTTATCTACTATTGATAATCCTAAGCCAGTACCTTTTTCTTTAGTTGTATAATATGGTCTAATAATATCCTTGGTTTTTTTGTCCTTAAAACCTTCACCTGTATCTAATAAGTTGATTGTTATATAGTCTCTTCTTTGATTTATTTCTATATCAATATTTTTCAATGATTTATTGGTTTTTTTAGCTTTCTCTTGAATACTTTCAATAGAATTTTTTATCAAATTAAAAAATAATCTATTAAATTGCTCATTATCAAAATTAGTTATAACTTTTTTTCCAGTTTTGTTATTAATATTAAAATTAATTGAATTATCCAATTTTTTTAATAGATTAATATTTTCATCTAATACTTTTATTAAATCATTATTTTTAATGAGAGGTTTGGGCATTCTAGCAAAATCAGAGAATTCATTAACTAAATTTTCTATTTGTTGAATCTGTTTTAAGATTGTTTTTAAATTTGCTTGAAATTTTTCTTTTTTTTCATCATTTAATTCTGGTAAATATTTTGAATTTAGATTATCAATTGTTAATTGGATTGGTGTTAGTGGATTTTTAATTTCATGTGCCATCTTTCTTGCGACGGTTTCCCACGCTTCATGTCTCTCATTAGATAATAGCTTATCTTGCTGATTCTTTAATTTTTCAATCATAGAATTAAAATTTTTATTTAATAATTCCATTTCTCTATCGGCTTTAAGTTCAGGAACCTTCACATTTAGATTTCCTTTTCCTATTCTCTCTGATGCTGATATTAGGTTATTGATAGAAATAAAAAATCTTGAAGAAAATCGTATTGCTATTGTTATGGATAAAAACAATAATAGCGTTACTAAAGAAATATAAATTATAGCAAATGAAATTCTAATGCCTAAACTTTGATTTTCTACGGTATAATAAAAATTTACTGCTTCTTCGGACTCAATTAAATAATTAGATATATTTTTATCCAAACTTTTAACAACATATAAAAAAGTGTCATCAAAATTTTGTAATCTTATTACAGCAGCAGATCTATTTTCAGCAGCATTTATAATCTTCAAGGGTCTATCATCCGATCTTACCATTTCAATAGCCTGGTCTTCTATTTTAATATATTTAGAATTATTTGCTGCTATAATTAATTCTCCAGCAGAATTAATTAGATAAAGTTTATCTATATCTCTAATTAAATTTTGAGTATTTAAAAATGATTTAAATCGATTTAAATCATTTTTGTATACATTATAATATTTATTTAAATCAAAAGCGATTAAAACTATTTCTGATTGGATTTTATTCCTTTTTTCATCAACATAATTTTTTGCAATTTCATATGAGTTGTTAACTGCAGTAGTAATTTTTTTGTCAAAGTATTTTTCAAGAGCGAATGAAAAAATAAACAAAGAAAATATTGCAATAAGTAATGATGGAATTAATGTAAATAAACCAAAAGAAATTATATATTTTCTGTTTGCGACTGATCCTCTTACATTTATATTATTTTTAATTGAATTTTTGACATCAACAAAAATTAAGATAAAAAATAATAATAAAAAAGCAATGTTTAAAATTAGAACAAATTGTAAATTTTGTTGATTTAACTCAATAAAACTTCGTCCAATAAATGTTAAAAAGGTAATAAAAGATAGTAATAGAGTTAGAAGAAATAATATTATTATAAATAGATTTCTTTTTATAAAAGCTATCATAAACTATGAATATATTAAAAATTTATAAATAAATACATGAGTGATTGTTTTATATTATTAAGTGCAGGAAAAAGTAAGAGATTTAAATCAAAAATTAATAAACAATTTATAACGTATAAAAATAAGCCTTTATTTGAGCATTCTTTAGAAATTGCTCAAGACTCAAAATTTTTTAAAAGAATTTTAGTAGTCACAAATAAAAAAATTAAAAAAACAAAATACAAAAATGTTGATATAATAAATGGCGGAATAGAGAGACATAATTCTACTGAAAATGCATTACATTTTTTAAAGAATAAAAAAATTAAAAATGTATATATTCATGACGCTGCAAGACCAAATTTATCAATAAATTTATTGAGAAAATTAAAAAATAATTTAAAAAATAACAATGCAGTAGTTCCTTATTTAAAATCAGAAAATTCAGTAAAATATAGAAATAATAATAAAATAAATAATTTAAATCGCGACAAAATCTTATTAACTCAAACACCTCAATGCTTTAATTTCAATGAACTTTTTAAATTATATAAAAATAATAAAGAAAAGATTACTGATGAAGCTAGTCTTTACCTGAATAATAATAAGAAAATTAAATTTATTCTTGGAGATAAAAATAATTTTAAAATAACAACAGTAAACGATTTAAAATACTTAAAATTAGAAACCTATTATGGGATAGGTTTTGATATACATAGATTAGTTAAAAATAAAAAACTTTTTCTTGGTGGAGTGAAAATTCCTTTTCATTCAGGTCTTAAAGGTCATTCTGATGGAGATGTAATTCTCCATGCTATAATTGATAGTTTGCTAGGGGCTATGAGAAAAAGCGATATCGGTACACTTTTCCCGAGTAATTCAAGTAAATTTAAAAATATAAGGTCTAAGAATATGCTTACTCCGGTTCTTAAATTATTAAATCATAATAACTTTTCAATAAATAATATAGATATAAATCTAATATGTGAAAATCCTAAAGTTTCTAGAATTAGAAATAAAATAATAAAATCATTATCAAATTTGTTATCTGTAAATAGAAATTTAATAAATTTAAAAGGTAAAACTGTTGAAAAACTAGGTATAATCGGAAAAGAACAAGCTATTGCCTGTGAAGTAATTTGTTCTTTATCAAAATGAAAAAAATTAATGTATTAATATCAACTTTTTTTGGAAATGGATATATTTCTAAAATTCCTGGAACTTTTACATCATTAAGCACATTAATAATCCTTTATGTATTATTCGAAGTATTACAATTTAAAAATCTAAATTATATTTTAATATTATATTCTATAATTTTTTTTTATTCCTTTTACGCAGTAATGGACTCGGAAACCGAGTTTGAAAATAAAGACCCTAGACAAATTGTAATTGATGAAGTTTTGGGACAAGCTATGCCTTTAATATTAATTGTTTACCTTTCTTCACATAATCTAATAAGTATACCTGTTGAAATATATTATTTACTTTCTTTTATTTTTTTTAGATTTTTTGATATTGTAAAACCTTTTCCAGTTAGTTATTTCGATAAGGAACATAAAAACTTCTTTGGAATAATAATGGATGATATTATGGCAGGTTTATATACGATGATATTAATTTACTTAGTAAGTCTTAAATTTTAATGAATATCGAAAAGCTGCATAAGAAATTAATTAAAAAAAAAATAACTTTATCTGTAGCTGAATCATGCACCGGTGGCTTATTATCAAGCAAATTTACAAGACTAAGTGGTTCTTCAAAGTACTTCCAAATGGGGTTAATTACTTATTCAAACAATGCTAAAGTTAAAATATTAAAAGTTAACAAAAAAATTATAAATAAGTATGGTTCAGTTAGCCCTGAATGTTGCGAGGCTATGGTGCAAGGATTATCAAAAATATCAAAAAGTAAAATTAATATATCTATTACAGGCATAGCTGGTCCAAACGGTGGTACAAAAGAAAAGCCTGTTGGTCTTGTATATATAGGTTTAACAAAAAAAAACAAAACTATAGTTTCAAAAAATTATTTTGAGAAAAAAGATAGAAAATCAATACAAAACAAAACAGTTGAAAAGTGTATTAAGTTAATTCAAGATATTATTTGATATACATAAAGATCACAAACTTTCTGCTCTTTTTTGAAAAGCATCTGCTATTTTATCGAGACCAAATTGAAATGATTTTGCCATAATAATATTAAGAAATTTATTTTTTATTTCAAAATCAACATCAAAGTGTACCTCTGTAAAATTATCTTTTTCAATAAATTTCCAGTTGTTTTCAAGATAATTAAGTGGTCCATCAATATTCGTGACATGAATATGATCATTTATTTTATCAAATCTAACATCACTTTTATAAGTGTCTGTAAAAGGTCTTTTACCAATAGTTAAATCTGCAATTATATTTATAGTGTCTTTTTCCTCTTTTTTTTTATAAACTTTTGAATCTATACAAAACGGAATAAATTCTGGATATTTTTCAATATCTAAAACAAAATCTATAAGTGTTTTTTTATCGCGTTCTATAAATCGCGTTACAGATGCTTTTGGCATGAAATTAATTAAGTCTGTTTTGTTTTAATTTAGCAAAATCTTCATCTGCGTGATACGATGATCTAGTTAATGGAGATGAAGAAACCAATAAAAATCCTTTTGACTTTGCTATTACTTCTAATTCTTTAAATTCATCTGGATGGTAGTATCTCGTTAATGGATGATGTTTTACTGACGGTTGCAAATATTGACCAATTGTTAAGAAATCTACATCGGCTGATCTTAAATCATCCATAACTTGAATTATTTCTTCTCTCTCTTCACCTAAACCAACCATTATTCCAGATTTAGTAAATACTTTTTTATTATTTAATTTTGCATTCTTAAGAAGTTCTAGGGACGCGAAGTATCTAGCACCTGGTCTCACTTTAACATACAGTCTTGGTACTGTTTCAATATTATGATTGAAAACATCGGGATTAGACTCTAATATGGTTTTATAAGACTCACCTTTTCTTAAAAAATCTGGAGTTAAAACCTCAATTGTAGTATTTGGATTTTTTTTTCTAGTCATCAAAACTACTTCTTTAAAATGATTTGAACCTCCATCTGGTAAATCATCTCTGTCAACTGATGTTATAACAACATGTCTTAAGTTTAATTTATTTACTGCATTTGCAATTTTAACATGTTCAAAAGGATCTAATTTTTCTGGTTTTCCAGTTTTGACATCACAAAATGCGCATGCTCTTGTGCAAGTATCACCCATAATCATGAATGTTGCGTGTCTTTTACTCCAACACTCAGTTATATTTGGGCAGTTTGCTTCCTGACAAACAGTAACAAGATTATTTTTATTAACTACCGTTTTGGTAAGAAAAAATTCTTTACTATCAGAAAGTTTAGACCTAATCCACTCTGGTTTCTTTTTAATTGGATTTATTGGGTTTTTTACTTTTTCCGGATGTCTTGGTTTAATTTTGTCCATTATGTTTTATTATATAGGTAGTCTCTCCCTCTTTTCCAAATAAAAATTTGTCTCGTATTAAAATTTCAATAAAATCAAGGTCTATATTTTCTGTTAATAAAGAGTTTTTATGCTCTAAATCTTGAATTTTGATTCGTAGATCATTTTGTTTAGTTTTTAAATCTTCATAAATCTCTTTTTTTTTTATGTAGGAAATTAAACCTCTATCACCACCTAATAAATTGAAAAAAAAATAAATAAACAAAAATGTTACTATTAAAATAAAATAATTTTTTTTTATTTTATCTAACATTAATTAATATTATGCATTTTAGATTTTTTTCCAAGATTATGTTCAATTCTTAACAATTGGTTATATTTTGATACTCTTTCTGATCTAGACAATGATCCTGTTTTTATCTGATTAGAATCAGTGCCAACTGCAAAATCTGCAATAAATGTGTCTTCACTGTCTCCAGACCTGTGAGAAATAATAGTTTTATACCCTATCAATTTTGCAAATTTTATTACCTCTAAGGTTTCAGTTACAGTTCCAATTTGATTTAATTTAATCAAAATTGAATTTGCTGAAACATTCAAGAAACCAATTTTTAATCGTTCCAAATTTGTAACAAATAGGTCATCACCAACAATTTGCACTTTATCTTTTGTATGTGTTAATAATTTTGTCCATGCAGACCAATCGTTTTCACCAAATGGATCTTCAATCGATTTTATTTTATATTTTCTTATTAATTTTAGGTATTCAGAAATTGTTTTGTCCACATTTACGTACTTTTTAGAATGAATTGAATAATGTTTATTTTTTATTAACTCATTTGCTGCAACATCCAAACAAATAACTATATCTTTTCCATTTTTAAAACCAGATAAGTTTATTGCTTTTACTATTAATTTTAGCGCACTTTCATTATCATTTATCATAGGCGCAAATCCACCTTCATCACCTACAGACGTAGAATGACCCATTTTTTTAATTAAATCTCTTAGTTTATTGATGACTATAAAACATATCCTAACACCATCTGAAAATGATTTTGCTTTGTCTGGTCTGATCATAAATTCTTGTATTCTGAGACCATTATTTGCATGTGCTCCACCATTAATTATATTCATCATTGGATATGGTAATTTGAAGTTTTTATTTACGAGTAAATTTTTATAAATTGGTATCTTTTTTATTTTTGATGAAAGTTTTTTGACAGCTATTGAGACAGAAAGAATTGCGTTAGCTCCAACTTTTTTTTTCTGTTTTGTACCATCAAGCCTAATTAATAAATTATCTATTTTTTCTTGTTGATGAACATTAAAATTTTTTAATTTTTTTGATATTACCTTATTTATAAATTCAACAGGTTTTAAAACACTTTTTCCAAGGTATTTTTTATTATTTATATCTCTTTTTTCAAAAGCTTCATAAGTTCCTGTAGATGCACCCGAGGGACAAATCGCTGAGGCGCTAATGTCTTTTACAAATACTTCAGTTTCTATTGTTGGATTTCCTCTGCTATCAAAAACTTGTCTTGCAATAATTTTTGAAATTTTAGACATTATTTTTTTTTACTAGATTATCTATTTCAACTATCTGACTTATAAGATTATCTAAATCTTTAAGCGGAACCATATTTGGACCATCAGAGGGGGCATTATCAGGATCTTGATGTGTTTCTATAAAAATTGCAGCTACACCAACTGCAACAGCAGCTCTTGATAAATGTTCGACAAATTCTCTTTGTCCACCACTTTTATTACCTTGACCTCCTGGTTGTTGAACTGAGTGAGTGGCATCAAAAACAATTGGATAACCATTCTTTGCCATTATAGGAATTGATCTCATATCAGACACTAAAGTGTTATATCCAAAACTAGCTCCTCTTTCTGTCACTAGAATATTATTATTTCCTGAGTCTGATATTTTTTTTGTTACATTAACCATATCCCATGGAGCCAAGAACTGACCCTTTTTTACATTAATGATTTTTTTTGTTTTTGCGGCAGCAATTAATAAGTCTGTTTGTCTACACAAAAAAGCGGGTATTTGTAAAACATCTATATGAGGGGCAACAATTGCACTTTGTTCTACATTATGAATATCTGTAAGGACAGGAATTTTTATTTGTTTTTTTATTTTATCAAAAACTGGTAACGAATTTTCTAATCCTGCTCCTCTTTTTCCATCAAGGCTTGTTCTGTTAGCTTTATCAAAGGAAGTTTTATAAATTAATCCAATATTATATTTGTCTGCAATTTTTTTTATTTCTCCTGCCATATCTAGTGCATGTTGCTCAGTTTCTAATTGGCAGGGTCCTGCTATTAAACAAATTTTATTTGAGTTAGATATATTTAAATCCTGACACTTAACAATTCTATTTTCCATGATAGTTCTTTGCAGCCTTTATAAATGATTTAAATAACGGATGTGGTGATAATGGTCTTGATTTGAACTCTGGATGGAATTGAACACCTATAAACCAAGGATGATTTTTTAATTCAATTATTTCAGGCAATTTATTATCTGGTGACATCCCTGAAAATATTAATCCTTTTTTCTCAAATTTTGATTTCTGATTATTATTAACTTCATATCTGTGTCTATGTCTTTCTTTAATTATATTAGTTTTATAAATCTTCTTTATGGCAGAATTATTTTGTAATTTAGCTGTGTAAAGACCTAATCTCATTGTTCCACCAAGGTTTTTTTCTGTTCCCTTAAAAACTTTTCCATTTCTGTTCCATTCATTGATTAATCCAATTACAGGAAAGCATTTTTTATCAAACTCTGTAGAACCGGCATTTTTTATATTTAATATATTTCTGGCAAATTCAATAATTGCCATTTGCATTCCAAAACAAATACCAAAAAAGGGTATTTTTTTTTCTCTTGCATATTTAATTGCTACAATCTTCCCTTCTGTTCCTCTTTTACCAAATCCACCTGGTATTAATATTCCAGAAACACTCTTAAGTTTTTTGGTTATTTCATTTTTTTTTAATTTATCAGACTCAATTCTTACCAAATTAACTTTAACATTATTTGCTATACCACCGTGTGTTAATGCTTCATCTAAAGATTTATATGCATCTTTTAAGTTTACATATTTACCGATTATTCCAATATTAATTACTTTATTATTTTTTAGAACATTAGAGGTAATATTTTTCCATGGATTTAAATTAGGTTTCTTTTTTGATTTTATTTTAAAATATTTTAAAACTTGTTGATCTAATTTTTGGTTATAAAAACTAATTGGAGCCTCATAAATTGTTCTAACATCAACAGTCTCAATAACATTTTCAATATCAACATTACAAAATAAAGATATTTTTTTTCTTTGCTCTAAAGGTATATGCTGCTCTGATCTGCATATAACAATATCTGGTTGTATACCTATACTTCTTAATTCTTTAACACTATGTTGTGTAGGTTTAGTTTTTATCTCATCAGAAGATTTCATGAAAGGAACTAATGTTAAGTGAACAAATAATGTTCTAGACCTTCCATGATCGTTTGAGAACTGTCTTATAGCTTCTAGAAATGGTAAACTTTCTATGTCACCAACAGTTCCACCAATTTCACAAATTACAAAATCTTCGTTACTAATGTCTTTGCTAATAAATTTTTTAATTCTATCTGTTATGTGAGGTATAACCTGAACTGTTTTACCTAGATAGCCCCCTTGTCTTTCTTTTTTTATTACATCGCTATAAATTTTACCTGTAGTAATATTATCTGATTGTTTTGATGAAATATTTGTAAATCTTTCGTAATGTCCTAAATCTAAGTCTGTTTCAGCACCATCATCAGTAACAAATACCTCTCCGTGCTGAAAAGGACTCATTGTTCCTGGATCAACATTTAAATATGGATCCATTTTACGTATCCTAACTTTATAACCTTGTGACTTTAATAAATATGCAAGTGATGCTGATGATAATCCTTTTCCAAGAGATGATACCACGCCGCCAGTGACAAAGATATATCGCGCCATGGAAGTATCTTATAGACCTAAAACTTAAAAATTCAAAGTATTAATTATTACTATCTGGAACCTTTGGAGCATCATCGGTTTCCTCTATTTTATCTAAAACTGATGTTGTGGGAGTTAATTCACCCCTTGAAAGAATCGTTAAACATAGACTGCATATTATAAATAAAGTAGCAATTATTGCTGTAGCTTTGGTTAGAAAATTTCCTGCTGATCTAGAAAGCATAAAGTTATCTTGGGACACCCCAATACCCAATGCACCACCCTCAGATTTTTGAAATAAAACTAATACAACTAGAATAGCTGCAAGAATTATATTAATTATTAAAAGTATATTTTCCACGAGATTTAATTAGTTGATTTTTTAATTATATCAATAAAATTTTTTGCTCTTAAAGAAGCGCTTCCTATTAAAAATCCTTTTAAATCATTAATTTTTTTTAACTCTAATACATTTTTTGAGTTAACAGATCCGCCATAGATAATTTTATATTTTTGATTTTTTTTTAATTTATTAATTATATTATTTATGTTTTTAAAGTTTTTTCTTAATTCAGATAATTTTGGTATTCTTCCAGTTCCGATTGCCCATCTAGGTTCATATGCAAAAATTATATTATTAATTTTTTTTATGTTCTTTAATGCAATTGTTATTTGTCTTTTAAGAACTGAGAGAGTTTTATTATTTTTTTTTTCTTTATATGTTTCTCCAATGCAAAGAATTACTTTTAATTTTTCTTTAAGTGCTGAATGAATTTTTTTATTTATTAGTATATCATTTTCCTGATTTCTAATTTCAGAATGACCAACAATAACATAGTCACCTCCTGCTGACTTAATTAATTTAGAGTTCACAGATCCTGTAAATGCACCATAATCATTTAATTGAGAAAGATTCTGAGCACCTACTTTAATTTTAGTTTTTTTTACTTTATTTTTAACCAGTGAAATTAGGGTAAATGGTGGGCAGTAAATTATTTGATTTTTATTGTTTTTTGATTGTTTTAAAAATTTTATGGTTTTATTGATGTCAGAGATATGACTTTTTTCTCCATACATCTTCCAATTAGCTATAAAGATCATATTATTATTTGTCATCTTAGATAATTTAATTTATAGGTTTGTTTTTTATAATCAATATATAAAGAATTACTCATGTTGGGAAAATTAAGAGGTTTTACAAATAGTAAATTGGCAGGCGTCCTCGTGGCTATAATAATTGTTCCTTTTGTTTTTTGGGGAATGGGAAGTGTCTTTAGTGGCGGGAATACAAATAATATTGCTAAGATAAATAATAATTCAATTTCAACGAAAGACTTTATTGATCATATAAACAGATCAAGAATTAATCCAGATTATATAAAAGAAAATTTAGATAACAATATCTTAGAAAGAATTTTGAGTGATCTTATATCAAAAGATTTAATGTCAATGGAGTATAAAGATTTAAATGTGAAAGTTTCGGATAGATCTTTAAAATTAAATTTACAAAATGACATAAATTTTCATGATGATGAGAAAAATTTTTCAAGATTAAAATATGAAAAATTTCTTTTAGAAAATAATATTATTGCAGCTGATTTTGAAAATAGACTAAAAAATTCTCAGTTAAGAAAAAGACTTTTTGATTATATTGGTGGTGGTATTAAATCACCCTATTATCTACAAAATAAAGTTTACAAAGATGAGAACAAAAAAATAAGCATTAAATACTATGATCTTGAATATGCTTACGATAAAGATATTTCAGACGTCGAAATTAATAATTATATAATCGAAAATGAAGAAAACTTAAAAGAAGCATATATTGATTTTAGTTATGCTAAAGTTGAACCCTCAAATCTAATTGAAATCAACGAATTTAATGAAGATTTTTACAAAAAAATTGATGAAATAGAAAATGATATATTGAATGAAGTTTCTTTAGAAGATATCGCTAGAAAAAATGAAATAAAATTGCAAAAAAGAAACAATTTTAAGTTCGTAAATGAGGACGATGTATTTAAAGAAATTTATGAAAATAAAGAAAAAAAAGAAATAGTTTTAAAAGATAAAGACAATTTCTTTTTACTATATCAGATTACAAAAATAAATAATTTGCTACCAAATAAAAATGATACATCCTTCAGAGATAAAATTAAAAATAGAATTTTATTAAAGAAAAAATTTGATCTTAATAAAAATTTATTTGAAAAAATTCAAAATAAAGATTTCAATGATTCTGACTTTGACAATCTAGTAAAAAATAAAGAAGATATAAATTCAGGAATAATTAATTCAATTAATGATGATAACTTATTTGACGAGACATCTTTAAAGCTTATTTATGAATTGCCAAAAAATAGTTTTGTTATGGTTTCAAATAGAACTAATAATATATTTTTAGCAAAGATTAATCAGATTACTTATGAAAATTTAAAAAGCACAAGTAATAATATTCAAGAATATTTAGCTAAAACAAATATTAATTTGATCGATGATATTTATAGTTCCTATGATACATCGCTTAACACCAAGTATGAAGTTAAAATTTTTAATAACAATATAGATCGAATAAAAGATTATTTTAAATAATGCTTAATATAAGCCTTAAACAATTTAAGATTAATCATAAAAAAAAATTAAACCAAATACTCTATTTATCTTTGGATAGTGATGGTTCTAAAGAAATAATAAATTTAATAAATAATTTCTTTACTGAGAAAAATGCTTTTGTATTTGAGTCAGTTGAAAAAGGATTTATTAAAGGTAGATATACAATTTTTGGAAAGAATCCTGATAAAATTTGGGAATTTAATAATAATGTAAGCAAAATATACTTTGATAACAAAGTTAAAATTTTGAAAGGTGGTGCAAAGAAAAATATAGAAAATGTTATAGAAAGTTTTAAATTTAAAATTCCTAGAGAATTACCTTCAATTAGCTCAATAATATCAGGATACTTTTCATATGACATTATTAGATATCTAGAAAATATCCCTAATAAAAATAGAGACGATTTAAAATTACCTGATGCTAGAATTATCAGACCAAGAGAACTAATAATACATGATAATATTAAAAAGAAATTATATTTTATAATTAATGTTTTTAGTGATGAAAAAGTAAATAATTATAAAATAAAATATGAAAAAATAATTAATCAAATTGAGAATTTAATTTTTTTATCTAATTATAATAATTTGTATCTAGATAAAATTAATAAAAAAGTTAAAACTAAAGTAAAATCAAATATTTCTAAACAAAAATTTTTATCAAATGTAAAGAAGGCTAAAAAATATATTAAAATAGGAGACATATTTCAGGTAGTTCTAAGTCAAAGATTTGAGACCAAATTAAGCAAAAACCCAATAGAAATTTATAAAAAATTAAGGAAAACAAACCCTTCTCCTTTTATGTATTTTTTTAATTTTAAAGATTTTCAGATTATTGGCGCAAGTCCAGAGATACTTGTTAGGTTAAGAAATAATAAAGTCACAATTAGACCAATTGCTGGAACAAGACCAAGGGGGAAAAATAAAAAACAAGATTTATTTTTTGAAAAAGATTTACTAAATGACAAAAAAGAGCTGTCTGAACATTTAATGCTTCTTGATTTAGGAAGAAACGATACTGGAAAAGTGTCAAAGATTAATACTGTAAAAGTGACTGAAAGTTTTTCAATAGAAAGATACTCTCATGTCATGCATATTGTATCAAATGTTGAAGGAGTATTTAACAATAAATACTCTAAATTTGAAACTATGTTGTCTGGATTTCCAGCAGGAACAGTATCTGGGGCTCCAAAAATTAGAGCTATGGAAATAATAGATGAGCTAGAGACAACTAAAAGAAAAGTTTATGCTGGTGGAATTGGATACTTTTCGGCAAATGGTGAATTTGATACATGTATTGCACTTAGAACAGCAGTAGCTAAAAATAAAAAATTTTATGTGCAATCTGGTGCTGGAATAGTTGCAGATAGTAAACCACAAAACGAATATCTTGAAACAGTTAATAAAGCAAAAGCTTTATTAAAAGCAATTGAGTAATTATGAAAATAATTTTAATTGATAACTATGATAGTTTTACATTTAATTTGTATCATTACATTTCTAAGTTCTGTCAAACTGTAGATGTAGTAAGAAATGATAAAATTAATGCAAAAGAAATATTAAAGAAAAAATATAATAAAATTGTGATATCACCTGGTCCAGGTAATCCTGATCAAGCTGGAAACTGTCTATCTATAGTAAATGAATTGTATAATAAAATTCCAATACTTGGAGTTTGTTTAGGTCATCAAATTATAGGTCAAATATTTGGATCCAAAATTACTCAAGCTAAAGAATTGGTTCATGGAAAAACAAGTAAAATCATTTCAAAAAATATAGGGATTTTAAAAGGAATACCAAAAATATTTGAGGCAACTAGATATCATAGTTTAATAATCGATAAGAAAACACTATCTAAAGATTTAGAAATTACAGCCATGACTTTAGATGGAATAATTATGGGTGTTAAACATAGAATTTATGATGTTCATGGAGTACAATTTCATCCGGAAAGTATAAAGACTAAAGATGGTTTAAAAATTTTAAAAAATTTTATTAAATAGATGGAAAAATATTTAAAAAAACTTGAATTAAGTGAAAATTTAACATTACAAGAAAGTATTGATGCTTTTGAAATTTTGATGAATGGAAAAGCAAATGATAATGAAATTTATAATTTTTTAACTCTGCTCTCTAAAAAGGGTGAAGTTTCAACAGAAATAGCAGGTGGTGTCTCAGTGCTAAGAAATAAAGCGAAAAAAGTTAATATAAATGACTGCATAGATACTTGTGGAACAGGTGGTGATGGCAAGGATACACTAAACATATCTACAGCTTCCGCATTATTACTTTCAAGTATGGGCATTAATGTAGCAAAACATGGTAACAAAGCAGTTTCATCAAAATGCGGATCTGCAGATGTTTTGGAGGCATTAAATATAAATATCAACTCGGAACCCAAAGATATTGAAAATCAAATTAAAAAAAACCATTTTGGATTTATGTTTGCTCCAAATTATCATAGCGCTATGAAATATGTTGGTCCAACCAGAAAAAAAATTGGGAAGAGAACAATTTTTAATATGATTGGTCCTTTGAGTAGTCCAGCAAATGTTGAAAAACAAGTTGTAGGAGTTTTTGATAAAAAACTTCTAGATATATTTGCTAATGCTTTGAAAGATTTAAATATTAAATTTGCCTGGATTGTTAATAGCAATGATGGTTTAGATGAAATATCACCATATGATAAAACTATTGTTAAACAATTAAGAAATGGGGAAATTAACGAAATGATTATTGATCCTAAAGAATTGAAAGTAAATGCTGAAGGTTTCGATAAGATAGTTGGAAATGACGCAAAATATAATTCACAAAAAATTATAGATATATTTAAAGGTAATGATGATGACTTTTCTAAAGCAGTATCATTAAATTCTGCAGCTGGTTTAATAATATCTGAAAGAGAAGATAATTTTAAATATGCTTATGAAAAAGCGAGAGATCATTTATTATCAGGAAAAACATATTCACATTTAGAAAAATTGAGAAATGTCTGAGAATATATTAGAAAAAATTATTAATAAAAAAAGAAGTAAAATTCAAATTTTAAAAAAAGATATTTCAATAAATTCACTAAATGATAAAATTATAAATCTAAAAAATTATACAAATTTTAAAGAAAAAATACTGAATAATATAAATCATGATAAAATCTCTATCATTGCAGAGATTAAAAAAGCCAGCCCTTCAGCTGGTATAATTATTGAAAATTATAATCCTGTTGAAATAGCCGATATTTACTTAAAAAATAATGTAACCTGCCTGTCCGTTTTAACTGAAGAAGATTTTTTTTTAGGAAACTTAATTCATATTAGTAAAATTAAAAAAAAAATAAATTTACCTATTTTATGTAAAGATTTTTTTGTTGATAAATTTCAAGTCCATCTTTCTAGGAGTTATGGTGCTGATGCTATTTTAATAATTTTAGCTGGCGTTGATGAAAAAACTGCAGATGAATTGTATGAAGAAGCTGAGAAACTTAAAATGTCTGTAATTGTTGAAGTTCACACTGTTGAAGAGGCCAAAAAATCTCTAAAGTACAAAGATGCACTAATAGGGATAAACAATAGGAATTTAAAAACACTAAAAACAGATATAAATACAACTTATGATATTCATAATATTTTAATTAATCATGATGGACCATTAATTTCAGAGAGCGGAATAAAAAACAAAGAAGACGTTTTGAAAATAGCCTCAGAAACTAAAATAAAAACATTTCTCATAGGTGAATCGATTTTAAAAAATTTAGAAAATAATAATATTTTTTCTATTTTATAAAAAAAGTGTTGAATTTATTAGAGTTTTAACTCTTGTTTAATTGATAGAACTTTTATAGAACATTCATGTACACAATTTGTTCTATGTTAACTAAAAAACAAAAAAACCTGCTTTTATTTATCAACAAAAAGTTGAGATCTAGCGGTGTATCTCCCTCTTATGAGGAAATGAAGGAATCCTTAAATCTAAAGTCTAAATCAGGAATTCATAGATTAATAAGTGCTTTAGAAGAAAGAGGCTTTATTAAAAGATTGGCTCATAAAGCAAGAGCTTTAGAAGTCATTAAGTTACCTGAAACAGCTTCAGCAAATGATATTTACAATAGTTTTTCACCAAGTGTAATTAGAGGTGGACTTGATGAAAGTTCAAATCGTAATAATTCAGATGAAAATGAAATACCTGTATTAGGTAAAATTGCTGCGGGCACACCTGTAGAAGCAATTCAAAATGAAGTTTCTAGAATACCTTTGCCTTCCAATATTGAGAAAAATGGAGAATTCTTTGGACTTAAAGTACAAGGAGATTCAATGATTGAGGCTGGAATAAATGATGGTGATACAGTAATTGTGAAAAAGGCTGATACTGCTGAAAATGGAAAAATAGTTGTTGCGTTAATTGACGATCATGAAGCAATGCTAAAGAGAATAAGAAGAAAAGGAAAGACGGTAGCTTTGGAAAGCGCTAATAGAAATTACGAAACCAAAATATTTGGTCCTGATAGAGTAAAAGTACAAGGAATTCTAGTATCTTTATATAGAAACTTTTCCTAAAATAGTCTAAATAAATCTGATGAAAACTGTAGCAACTAGATTTGCTCCATCACCAACTGGACCTTTGCACATTGGAGGAGTTAGAACAGCATTATTCAATTGGCTTTATTCAAAAAATAAAGGTGGTAAATTTTACCTAAGAATAGAGGATACAGATAAAGAAAGGTCTAAAGATGAATTCAAAAATCAAATAATTAATTCATTAAAGTGGATAGGTATTAATTACGAAGATAGTGAATATATTCAATCAGATAAAATAGATGATCATATAAATGTAGCTAATGAGTTGTTAAAAAAAGGTATGGCTTATAAATGTTATTGTTCAAGTGATGAAATTGAAGAGCAAAAAAAAAGGGCAAAACAAAAAAAAATACCATATATCTATAATAGAAAGTGGAGAGATAAGAGTGAAACTGATGCTCCAAAAGAAATTGATCCTGTAATAAGATTTAAATGTAAAGTTGAAGGAAAATCTATCTTAAAAGATTTGGTTCAGGGTAATATAGAAATTGAAAATAATACTCTTGAAGATTTTGTTATATTAAGAGCAGATGGATCGCCTACATATAATTTATCAGCATCAGTAGATGATCATTTAATGGGTATGACACATATAATTAGAGGTGATGATCATAAAATAAATACATTCAAACAAATACAAATTTATGATGCTATGAATTGGAAAGTACCATCTTTTGCTCATATACCACTAATTCATACTATTGAAGGAAAAAAATTGTCAAAAAGAGATAATGCATCAACATTAGATGATTATTCTAAAATTGGAATAATGCCTAATGCTCTTAGAAATTATCTTCTGAGATTAGGATGGTCATACAAAGATAAGGAAATTTTTGATTTAGACGAAAGTATTAAATACTTCAATTTAGAGGGAATTGGAAAATCACCCTCAAAATTAGATATTAACAGAATTTATTCAATGAATGAATATTATATAAAAAATATAGATGAAAATGATCTATTTAATTTTTTATTAACCTACTGTGAGACTTTTCAAGAAAAGATACCTAATTTAGCACAGAAAAAAATTAAAAATTCGTTACATTTCCTAAAAAATAAAGCAAAAACTTTGGAAGATATTTACAAAAATTCAAAGTTTTTAATAAATGACAAAGTTCAAATAGAAAAAGAAGATAACAAGCTTTTAGACGAAACAGCTATTAAAATTATTAAATTATTTAGTGATGATATTAATAAATTATCAGATTTTAATAGAGAAACACTAGAACCAATAATAAATGACCTAATAAAAAATAATAATACAAATTTTAAAGGAGTTGGACAACCACTAAGAATATGCCTTACAGGATCAAAGTTTGGACCAGGTATATATGATATATTGTGTGCTCTTGGAAAAGAGGAAGTGTCTAAAAGATTATCTCAAATAAGATAACAAAACATTGGAAGCTTCATTGCTTGATGAAGTGTTAGATTTTAATTCTCTAATAGTTTTATTAACTTGTTTTAATTGTTCATTTATAAGTTCAGGTTTTTTTAATAAATAATTAACTGTTTTATAAATTTCATCTGAGTTACATTCATTTTGTAAAAGTTCAGGGATAATTTCTTTATTATTAATAATATTTATCATATTTGCATATTTTATTTTTAAAAATAACTTGGCAATGAAAAAATTTAAAAAATTCATTTTATAAATTATTATTGATGGTACACCATATTTACAAACTTCAAGTGAAACTGTTCCAGATTTAACAATTGCAAAAATAGATTTTTTAATTATAGCAATTTTTATATTTTCATTTGATATAATATCAACATTTTCTAAATTATTTTTTTTAATAATTTGAGACAAATATTCTTTAGAATCTTTGGTAGCATGAAAAATATAATTATAATTATTTTTTTCTTCATTCATTTTTTTTATAAACTCAATAAGTATAGGCAAATGTGATTTCAATTCAGACAATCTACTACCAGGAAAAATCGAAATAATTTTTCCCTTTAATAATTCATTAATTTCAATCCTTTCGTGATTTGTGCTATCTAATATTGGATGACCAACAAATGTATTTTTTAGTTTTTCCTTTTCAAAATATTTTTTTTCAAAATAAAACAGTAAAAGAATATGATCTAAGTAACTCTTCATTTTTTTTACTCTACCCTCTCGCCAAGCCCATACTTTAGGGGCAATAAAATGAATAGTTTTAATATTTGGTTTTTTTAATTTAATTATTTTTGAAACACGAAGAGTAAAATCAGGACTATCAACACTAAATAAAATATCAGGATTAAAATCTAAAATTTTTTTTACTGTTTCATTTATTTTTCTTTTTATCTTAAAAATATTTAACAAAATGTCCGTAAAAGCTATATAAGTAATATCTTTTTGATCATATATCGACTTTATACCAATTGAATTTAAATGTTGTCCCCCAACAGACAAATATTCAATATTGTATCTATTTTTTTTTAATTCTTTAATAACCTCTGATGCTAATTTATCACCTGATGGCTCACCTGTTAAAATAAAAATCTTTTTCATTTAGCTATTACAAAAATACTATTTTTATTAGCAAATTTAAGGCCTTCGTGTTTATCTAAGAATATATTTTGACCTGCTTTAACAACAATTCCTTTGATATTTGCTTTTTTACAATCTTTTAAAGTATCTAGACCAATTGTCGGCAAATCAACTCGTAAATCTTGTTTAGATTTAGGCATCTTTAACAAAAGTTTATTCTTTAAATTATTTTTTCTTAATGATTTTAACATGTCTTTTGTACCTTTTCTTTTTTCAAAAGAAACGATCTTTTTATTATTGATTACTAATGCCTGAACATGATTAAATGAGTTAGATTTATTCAATATTTGAATCCCTCTTCTAATAGTAATTAGATCATAAACACTGGGTTTTACTTTAGTATAACATCCCCTTTGAAGTGTTAATTCTGGATTATATGTATTTAATTTTAAAACTTTTATTTTATTTTCTGATAAAATTTTTATTAACTCTTTAAGTATTGCTGCATCACCTAACTTTGAAGCCTTAATAATTCTAGGAATATAATAAATGCCTTTAAGATCTAATTTTAATTTAGATATTCTTGGTTTAATAATATTTCCGGCAAATAAAACTTTTTTGCATTTTTTTGATTTAATTAATTCTAAGATTTTACCAAATTTTCCAATATTAATAAAATAACTATTTTTATCTTTTTTGAATTTATTATTTTTTGATAAATCTATTATGAAATATTTAATTTTTTTTTTTTTTAAACTTTTTAAAATCTCTAATGGTAGTTTTTTTTCACCAAAAAATAATCCAATCATTTAATATTTTCTGGTAAGGATATTGGCCTTCTTTTATCGGTTTCAATAAAATCAATTATTTTTTTTACATATTTATTCTTTTTTAGCTCTTCATCAATATTTTGTATGTTTGCTCTAAAATTTTGATCAAAAAATACTGAATCATAAAACTTCTGTAACAATTTTATTTCTTCATTTAAGATTTTTGCCCTTCTCAATCCAATAAGATTGAGACCAACTAAACTATTTCTATTTCCTAATGAAAGTCCAAATGGTATTACATCGCTTAAAACACCAGTCATACCACCGATCATTGCTAATTGACCAATTCTTGAAAATTGATGGATTGCACAACTTCCGCCAACAATAGCATTATCTTCTATTGTAACATGGCCACCGACTTGTACATTATTTGCTAAAACAATATTGTTTCCAAGATTACAATCGTGAGCTACATGACAATAAACCATTAATAAGTTGTTATCACCTAATTTTGTAACTGTTCCACCTTGTGAAGTTCCTGGATTAATATTAACATATTCTCTAAGCTTATTATTTTCTCCTATGATAATAGAATTTTTTTCTCCTTTATATTTTAAATCTTGTGGATCTGTTCCTATAGATACATGAGGAAATATTTCATTATTCCTTCCGATTTTTGTATTTCCTATAATGCTAATGTGTGAATGTAACTTTGTATCTGATGCTATTTCTACATTAGGACCAATTACACAATATGGTCCAATTTCAACATTTGAAAAAATTTTTGATTTTTTGTCAACAATTGCAGTATGATGTATCACGTTTAATTGATAACAAATTATTTTTTAAATGGTTATCAAGAATTACTACTGATTATTTCTTTCTGTCCACTATTGTTGCGGCCCAAAATGCATCTGCCATTTTTTTACCATCTACAATAGCTTCACCTTTATATTTCCAAACTCTACCATGTGATCTAACAGCCTCAATATTTAATTCTAATCTGCAATCAGGAATTACTGGATTTCTAAATCTTGCTTTATCAATTGTCATTAAAAATACGAGTTTATTTTCATAAGTTTGTTTATCTATACCTGCAGCTGTTAGTGCTGCAGCAGCCTGTCCAAATGCTTCTACAATTAAGACTCCTGGCATTACAGGTTCATCTGGAAAATGACCTTGAACAAAGAAACTATCTTTTCTTACATTCACTATTGCAGTTGCTGATTTTAATTTCTTTATGTTTATAAGTTCATCAATTAATAACATCGGTTCCCTATGTGGTAAAAGTTCTTTTATTTGATCTTTATTTAAATTTTCAATCATTTATTTTCTTTTAAAAAATTTCTTATATCTTTAGCAGGATATCCCATCACTTTAGAATTGTCTGATATATTCTTAACCACACCACTTCCTCCACCTATTTGAACATTATTACCTATTTTTAGATGCCCAGAAATGCCTGCTTGTCCACCAATCATAACGCTATTTCCAATTTTTGAACTTCCGGCAAATCCAACTTGACCTGTTATTATACAGTTATTACCGATATTAACATTATGTGCAATATGTACTTGATTATCAATAAAAGTATTTTTCCCAATAATTGTATTAGACAAAGATCCTCTATCAATAGTATTGTTACAACCTATCTCAACATTATCGTGAATAATAACCATACCTCTATGAGGATATCTTATATTCTTTTTTTTATCAGGAAAAAAACCAAAGCCTTTTTTACCAATTACAGCACCGTCAAGAATTCTTACGTTATTGCCTATAATCGAATTTTTAATTAAAACATTATTTCCTATTGTACATGAAACACCAATTTTTACATTGGACTCAATAATTGTATTATGACCAATTATAGTATTTTTGCCAATCTTGACATTATTTCCTAAAAGTACATTCGATCCAAATTTTATATTTTTATATTTAACAATATTTGGAGTGACAGCTAAAAAATCAACTGCATCATTTAATGAATCTGGATAAAATAATTTTGTGATATCATATATAGATTTTAAAACATTTTTTACAATGATTGGTTTACAAAAATATTTAATTTTTCGTGAGTGAGGCTCATTCGCAATAACAAATTTTGCTTTTGTTTTTTTTAGTATATCAAGATATTTTAGACTACTTATAAAGGAAATATCATTTACAGAAGCAGAACTTAAATCAGATATATCATTAATTTTAATCTTTTTATTTTCTTTATTTTTGCCTAAAATTTTTAATATATCATTTAAATATATATTATTATTTTTTTTAAAAAAAGGATTTTTAATTTTCATTAATTAGATTATTTTTTTTTGTTTTTTCATTTAAAATTTTTAATATTTCAGGAGTTATATCTAAAGATTTAATTCCTACTAAAATATTTTTTTTTTCAACTACCAAAGTTATATTTTTCGAGTCCACATATTCAGTTAGCAAAGGATTTAAATTCTCTAAAATCTTTGAGGTATATAGTTTTTTCTTTTCCACAACATTTTTTTTAAGATCATTTCTGTAAGTTTGATAATTTTTAAGAAGATCGTTAAGAGATTTTATTTTTTTTTGTAATTCTTCTTTGTTTAAAATATTTTTTTGATTATTAATTGATAACTCTTCTTTATTAATTTCATCTTCTCTAACTTTCAACTTTTTTGAGTTTTCATCTTGTATTGTATTTATTTTTGATTTATAAAATTTGCCAATATCAGAATTGTCAATAATATACTGTACATCTAAATATACAATATTTTGTGAATATACATTGGTATGAATAAAAAATATCAATAATAAAAAATAAATTTTTTTCATCAAAATGATGTGCCTATTTGAAATCTAAAACTTTCAGTTATATCAGTATTTGCTTCTGTTAAAGGTATAGCGTAAGAAAAAGATAAAGGTCCAATGATACTAAACCAGTTTACTGCAACCCCAACTGCAGATCTAATTTTATTAGAATCTAAAGAATTATTATAATCCACTTCCCAAACATTAGCCATATCAAGAAATAAATTAAAGTCTAAATTTTCATTCTCAAAAATAAAGTTAGGCAATGTAGAGTTTATATTTAATGCGCCCGCATAATTTCCACCTATATATTGTGTTCCCTCTTTAGGTCCTATTTTACCAGACTCAAAACCTCTTAATCTTCTACTAGGTACAAATACTCTTTTTGAAATTCTAACATTATCGTCAAATGAATTTATTGTATTTAAATATAATTGAGCTGATAAAATTATATTATCCCCAAGTGAATGATATACTGAACTTGTAAATTTATTCTCTAAAGATTTATCATCAGAAATTATTGGTAATGTTTGTGAAAAAGAATTTATAAAACCATCAGATGGTTGAAAATTTTGATCTAGTTTATTATATCTAATCGAATAAGTAATTAAATTTTCAAAATAACTGCCCTCTTGTTTTTTGACAATACTATTTGCAGTCGAAGATGTTTCTAAATCTTCATAATAGTTTGACATTTCAAGATTTATATACAAGTCATTCAACTGTTCGAACTCAGTTCCTAAAGTAACACCAGTTCTACTTGTCTTATATCCACTTAGTGTAAAGAAATCATCTGCTGAACTTTCAATAACGGTTTTTACTGATTTATCTGAATTATTATAATTTGGATTTATAACAGAAAATTTGCCTCTAATAGAATCATCCGTGATTGTTAAATTTGTATCGAGTTTGATACCAAGACCTAGATAATTATTTTCTTTAATTCCCGCAGTTATATTTGTACCTGTTGTTCCTGTGCCAGCTCCAGCAAAAACTTCACCTGTGGGCTTCTCTTCAACGGTTATGTTTATAATTTTATTTGAATTATCGTTTTCAGTTTGAGAGTAATTAACATTTTTAAAAATATTAAGGGATTTAATATTTGCAATTGATCTATCAAATAGAATTTCATTAAATGCGTCTCCTTCATCAATAATCAAAGAGTTCCTAATAACCTTTTCATCAGTAATAAAATTTCCAAGTATATTAATTCGTTCAACAAATTTTTTGTCAACATCATCAAGATTAATAATTATATCTATTTTATTTTCTTCTTTAATAATTTCATTAAAATTAGCATTTAAGAAAACAAAATCATTATTTAAAGTAAAATTATTTATATCATCAATTAATCTATTTATTTTTTTTTCAGAATATGGTTTTCCCTTAAGTTTTAAAAAATCTTTTTTAAATTTATCTAAATTTATTTCTGCTAACTTTTTATCATTTGAAAAATTTATATTCTCAAAATAAAATTTATTACCAGCATTTATGTTAAATACTAATTTAAATTGATTTTCATCTGTAATTATTGCCGTTGTAGATTTTATTTTAACATTATAAAAGCCTCTATTTTTATAAAAATTTTTTAATCTTTTAACATCAAGATTAATTCTATTTAAATCCAAAAATTTATTTTTTGTTATAAATTTCCAAAATTTAGCTTCATCAGATATTATTATATTTCTTAGAATAGTATCGTTATATATTTTATCACCAATAAAATTTATTTTTTTTATTTTTGCTACATCACCCAAATCGAAGTCATATTTTAGATCAACAGTATTATTTTGATTTTTATTTATTGAAGTTTCTAATTTTACAAAATAATATCCGTAGGATTTTAATATATTCTTTAATAACAAAACTTGTTCATTAATTTTATTTTCAACGAATGGATATTTTTCAATCTTAGATGTTATCTCTTTTATTTTTTCATAAAGACTATCACGATCTATTCCCTCAATTAATACTGATTGTATAATGGGATTTTCTTCAACTAAAATATTGACGATATTATTTTTCTCTGAAATTTCAACCTTCTTAAAATAATCTGTATAATATATTTTTTTTATCGCTTCATTTAATATATTATCATTTATATTGTCTCCAATGTTTAAGGATGAAAACATTATAATAGTCTCATCTGAGACTCTTTCATTTCCTTTAATAATAAAATCTTTTATAGTTTTTGAAAAAACAGGTTGAATATATAAAAAAAAAGCCATTATAAAAAAAATAATTTTCTTATAAATTGTAATTTTATTATACGTAGTTTTTAACTTTATCATTAAGGTAAACATTTGTAATTTCTATAATCTTTTTTATATCATAAATATTTTTTGGTTTTAATTTATAAAATTTCCTGAAAAAGGGACTTTTAATTAATCTTAATAAATTTAAATGTATTGATTTATAACTAATCTCATTTTTTAAATAGTTGTGAACCAATCTATCATTTATTGTAATCAAAATTGTCTCAAAAAAAGTTTCTTTATCTGGTATTAGATTGATAATGGACAATAAGGGAAATTGATCAATTTTAGGTTTTTGAAAATTTAAATAATTTAATTTTTTAAATTGTTTTTTAATTTGAAAATTTGTTTTAACTTTTTGAATATCAAGTGCATTTGAGATGGGAATTGTCATATCTGTATCATGAGCTAAAAATTTCATGATATTTCCTTTAAAGAAAACAATTGCATGAACAAATGATGATGGTTGAATTATTATTGATAATTGTTTCTTTTTTAATGAAAATAGTTTTTTTGCCTCTATAAATTCAAATATTTTATTCATCATTGTTGATGAATCTATTGAAATTTTTTTTCCCATTTTCCAGTTAGGATGTTTTAATGCAGCGTAAGGTTTAATATTGCCTATCTGATTTTTTGATTTTCTTAAAAAAGGTCCTCCTGAAGCAGTAAGTATAACACGATCTATATTTTTTTTTTCTTCATGTTTAATCAATTTCCAGATTGAAAAATGTTCTGAATCTATTGGTATAAGGTCAGTTTTATATTTTTTTAAACTTTTAAAAATTAAATCCCAAGCACAAATAATAGATTCTTTATTAGCAATCAAAATTTTTTTTGTTAAAGGAATTATTTTTAATGTAGGTTCGAGACCATCTATGCCTGAGATTGAATTTATACAATAACTTATTTTTTTATTTTTTAATATTCTCTCAATATTATTAGATAAACCTAAATATAAATTAATATTATTTTTTTTGAAAATTACCTTAAATTTTTGGAAATTCTTAGTTTCCTCAATAATTGCATGCCTAACATTATACTTTTTACACTGTCTCAATAATTTAATTAAATTTTTATTAGCAGAAAGAATAATTATTTTAAATTTACTTTTGTTAGATAAACATTTCAAACTTGATGTTCCTATAGATCCAGTGGATCCTAAAATTGCAACTTTTTGTGTCATATAAAAATTTTTATAATCGAGCCTAATATTATTGCAAATATAATACCATCAAAACGATCGAGAAGACCACCGTGACCTGGTAATAATATTCCAGTATCTTTAACATTACTTAATCTTTTTATATAAGAAATAAATATATCTCCAATTTGTGAAGCGGCTGATATTAATATTATTAAAATTAATAAAATAACGTTATCGAAATAGTCCATAAAGATTAAGTAAACTACTAATATAGATGTAATAAATGACCCAATCATTCCTGAATATGTTTTATTAGGACTAATTGTTATTAACTTCTTTCCTTTAAATAATTTTCCAAATATGTAGCCACCTATATCTGTAGAAATAGAGATCATAATTAAAAAAAATAAATAGATGCTATTAAAACTATTATCTGAATTTAATGACGTCCATATAAATAATAACGAATAGCCTAATAATAATAAAATAAAAATTAAAATAATGAATAATTTAGATTTATTATTTTTTAGAATATTTTTGAATAGACAGAAAAATTCAAAAAACACCTGATAAAAACAAAAAATTAATACAAAAAATAATAAGAATTTACTATATACTGCTAATACTGAAATAGTTAATAAAACAATAGATGTAAAAATTCTTCTATTTAATTCCGTCAGTAAGACCCCCAAAGTTTCTATTAATTTTTTTGAAATTCTTAATTATTTTTTTAAAATCTATTTTATTAAAGTCTGGCCACATTTTTTTTATAAAAAAAATTTCTGAATATGTTGATTGCCATATTAAAAAATTACTTATTCTATTTGTATTTCCTGTTCTAATCAAAATTTCTGGATCAGGTATATTTTTTGTGTATAAATTATTTTGAATATTTTTCTCATTAATTGCTAACTTTTTTTTATTTAATTTTTTGATTGTGTGTATTAATTCTTGTTTCGAACCATAATTTAAAGCCATATTGATTTGTATTTTATTATTAAACTTAGTAAGTTTTTGTACTTTTAAAATTTTTTTTTTTAAATTGCTAGGGAATGGTTTTAAATTTCCAATGATCTTAATTTTAATATTTTTTTTTAATAAATTTTTTAATTTTAAATCGATATAATTTTCTAATAATTGAAATAAGTAATTAATTTCATTTAAAGGTCTTTTCCAATTTTCTGTTGAAAAAACAAATAAAGTTAAATATTTTATATTTTCTTCAGTTGCAGACTCAATAATTTTTTCAACAACCTCTAATCCTTTTCTATGTCCATAATTTCTAGATTTTTTTTGTTTAATTCCCCATCTACCATTGCCATCCATTATTATGGCTACATGTTTGGGTAAATTCATATCTTCATTAAATCGTTTTCTTTGGTAGAAACTTTTTCATCAATTAGTTTGATGTTATTGTCTGTGTAATCTTGTATTACTTTCTCAAATTTTTTTTCATCATCTTCAGTAATATCTTTTGATTTTAATAATTTTTTTAATTCATCATTTGCTTCTCTTCTTATATTTCTTATAGAAACTTTACACTTTTCTCCTGTTGATCTAACAATTTTTTTTAATTCTAATCTTCTTTCTTCACTTAAATCTGGAATGGGTAGTCTTATTAATTGACCATCAATTTGTGGATTTAACCCAAGTTCTGATTTTTTTATCGCAGCATCAACTAAAGAAATATTATTTATATCCCACACTTGTATATTTATTGTTCTTGGCTCTGGTGTAGTAATAGTTCCAAGTTGATTTATAGGCATCTTCTGACCATAAACATCAACTTTTATTAAATCCAACATATTTGCATTTGCTCTGCCAGTTCTTAAAGAGCTCAACTCTTTTGAAAAAACTTCTAATGTTTTATTCATTTTAGTTTGATAATTCTTATCTAAAAACATTATTCACCAATTTTTATTCTAACAAATTCCTTAATTTTAAGATTTTCTACTTTCATTTCATTTAGCACATCTTTAACTTTTTTCTTTGGATCCATAACCCAATCTTGGGTTAATAAACTATTTTCTTGTTTAAATTTATTCAATTTGCCAATACTTATTTTCTTCACTATATCATCTGATTTTCCAGTACTTTTTAATTCTTCAGAAATTAATTTTTCTTCTTTTTCTATTAATTCTTTCTTAATTTCATCTGAATTTAATGCTATTGGATTTGAGGCTGCAATATGCATGGACAATTGTTTTCCAAATAAACTAATTTGATCATTTTTTTTATTTGTTTCTAGAGATACAATCACTCCTAATTTAGAAACATTATCTTTTATAATTGAATGTTGATAATAGTAATTTTGTGAATTTGGATTGCTTATAGTTACAGACTGACCAATAGTAATTTTTTCACCAATTTTAGCTATTAATGCTACAAGATTTTCTTCAACACTAGTTCCATTTAACATTTTAGACTTCTTCAAATTATCTAAATCTGATGAGCACATATTGTTCAAATCAGATATTTCTTTAACAAATTTTAAAAAATCCTCATTCTTTGCAACAAAGTCTGTCTCACAATTTATTTCAATTAAAGAAGTTTTGTTTATGTCTCCACTTATTACAATAACACCCTCTTTAGCTTCTCTAGACATTTTTTTTGTAGCTTTAGCAACACCTTTAATTCTTAAAATTTCAGCAGCTTTTTCTAAATTATTATTAGCTTCTTTTAATGCCATATTACAATCTTTGAAACCTGCTCCTGTAGATTTTCTTAGATTTTTTACTTTTTCAATATCACTCATAAAAAACTAGTTTAATTTTTTTTCTTGTAATTTGGAATCTTCTTCAGATTTATTAGTGTCATTTATTGGTTTTAGATTTTGTTTAGCGTCTTCGATCGTATCTTTCATTAAATTACAATATAAATCAATCGATCTCCTTGCATCATCGTTACCAGGAATAGGATAATCAATGCCTTCAGGATTAGAGTTTGTATCTAAAATTGCTATAATAGGAATTTTAAGTTTAATTGACTCTTTAATTGCAAGAGACTCATAATTTGTATCAATAATAAATACTAAATCTGGAATTTTTTTCATCTCCATTATCCCACCTAATGATCTTTGCAATTTATCTCTTAGTCCACTCATTTTAAGTAATTCTTTTTTTGTGAAACCTCTATTTTCAGAAGAGAGATCTGAATTGATTTTATTTAATTTCTTTATGGAGTTTGATATAGTTCCCCAATTGGTTAACATACCCCCTAACCATCTATAATTTACAAAATATTGATTTGTTTCCTTAGCCAGTTGAGCAACAGCTTCAGAAGCTTGTTTTTTTGTAGATATAAACAATATTTTTCCACCATTAGATATCGTTTCATGAACCTTTTGTAATGCTACATTTGTAAGTTCAAGTGTTTGTGTTAAATCAATTATATGAATAGAGTCTCTTTTTCCAAAAATATATTTTTTCATTTTTGGATTCCATCTCAAAGTTTTGTGACCTAAATGGACACCTGCTTCTAATAATTGTTCGATTGTTAATTTAGGTATTTTCATATTTTTTCCCGGTTATGCCACCACAATTACTGCCCAAGGGACCGGAGGTATAAAACCATTAATTGTGTGCGTGTTAATTTGAGGAATAAATACTAATTTTAGAATGAAAAACAACCTTTTTTTTATTGAACTAGCACATTTTTATCTAAATTAGTGATATTTAACAGTCTATTTGTAACTTTTCTTTTATCCTTTAGCTGAAATAATATTGTGCGTTCCTTTTCTTCAAGTAAAACTTTAACTACTGTTTCAGCATCTTTTTTACTTAGTTTTTTTAGACCTTTTAAATCTACAATGTTTTTAAACTTAAAGGTTATATTTTTTATTGGTTTATCAATAATATCTTTTAACAAAATAATTTTTTTAACATTAATACGTTTTTGATTTTTATTTTCATCAATATAATTTTTCATTAAGGTTAACATTAATGAGTTTCCTTCTTTGATAATTTCTCGATTTACTTCAAAAATATCTGAGAAAATAAATAATTCAAACACAGAAGATAAATCAGAAAATTTAATTATAGCATACGAATTTCCTTTTTGAGTTTTCTTTTCTTGTACTTTTAAGACAGTGCAGGCTACATTAGAGCTTAAAATATTCGTGTTATTTTCAAATTCATCAAAACTTATTACATTAAATTGTTTGAAGATTGAATTAAATTGATTCAATGGATGATCAGATATGTAGAATCCTAAAGTTTCAAACTCTTTTGAA
>CACLSX010000004.1 GCA_902609705.1 uncultured Pelagibacteraceae bacterium | reverse complement strand
TGTATTATAGGATCTGGTTATGTTGGATTAGTTAGTGGGGCTTGCTTTTCTGATTTAGGTAATAAAGTAACATGTGTTGATATTAATAAAGAAATTATAGAAAAATTAAATAGAGGAATAATACCAATTTATGAGCCTGGTCTTCAAGAATTGGTTGAAAGAAATTTAAAAAAAAAAAGACTTTTATTTTCAACTAATATTTCTAGCTCAATAAAAAAGTCAGATATCATCTTTATTTGTGTTGGAACGCCTACCAAAAATAATAAAGCTAATTTGAAGTATGTATTTAATGTTGTCAAAAGTATAAAATATAATCTAAGCAAGTATAAAATAATAGTTACTAAATCTACAGTCCCAGTTACCACAGGTGATAAAATTACAAAAATCTTAAAATCAAATAAAAATAAAAATAAGTTTGATGTTGTATCAAATCCTGAATTTTTAAGAGAAGGCGAAGCAATTAGAGATTTTCAATTTCCAGATAGAGTTATAGTAGGCACAAGTAGCAACAAAGCAAATAAAATTATGAAAAAATTATATCTGCCTTTAATTAAGAAGGGTGGCAGATATTTTCATACTTCTAGAAGATCAGCTGAATTAATTAAATATGCATCAAACGCATTTTTAGCCACTAAAATTACATTCATTAATGAAATAGCCAATTTATGTGAAAAATCAAACACAGACGTTAAAGAAGTTGCAATTGGCATGGGTTTAGATGAAAGGATTGGAAGTAGATTTCTACGTGCAGGCCCAGCCTACGGTGGATCATGTTTTCCAAAGGATACAAGGGCACTTGTTTCAACTGGTCGAATGTTTAAAACAAATCTTTCAGTTGTAAAATCAGTAATTAATTCAAATGATAAAAGATCTAATTTATTACTAAATAAAATTAGCAAAATAATGAATAACAGAATTAAAAATAAAAATATTACATTTTTGGGTGTTACTTTTAAACCAGGAACTGATGATATGAGAGAATCTTCCTCATTAAAAATGATACCAGCATTATCAAGAAAAGGTGCATATATAAATTATTATGAACCAACAGGTAAGAAAAAAGAATTTAAATCTAAAAATATAAATTTTTTTGAAAATGTAAAAGATGCTTGTAAAAGCGCAGATTTAATAATTATTCATACAGAATGGAATGAATTTAAACAACTCAACTTTAAAAAAATTACCAAAAAAAGAAATTTTAAAGTTTTTGATATGAGAAATCTTTATTCAACTTCTGAAATGAAAAAAAATAAAATAAATTATTTTAGTATTGGTAGATAATTAATTAAGATCAAATATTACATCAACTTCAACTGCAACACCCAATGGAAGGCTGTTAGCACTTACAGCAGCTCTTGCATGTGAACCAGCTTCATCAAATACACTTTTTATTAGATCTGAGGCTCCATTTATGACTTTTGGTTGTTCAGTAAAATCATCAGTAGAATTAACATATCCTGTGAGTTTCAAACATGATTTAATTTTGGATAAATCATTACCGCATGCTTTCTTTGCTTGAGATATTACACTTAATGCACATCTTTTAGCTGCCTCATAACCTTGTTCAGTATTATAATCTTTTCCAAGTTTTCCCTTAATTAAATTTCCATTCTCATCAATTGATATTTGACCAGATATATATAGTAAATTTCCAGATATTCTTGTAGCAGCATATGATCCAACAGGATCATTAGCTTTTGGTAATTTTATATTTAAATTCTTTAAATTTTCATCTGCTGACATTATTTGCTTTTCTTTTTCTTTTTATTTCTATCGTATTCTTTTCTTTTCTCAATTAAAATTAATGCTTCTTCCATAGTTAATTCAACAGGGTCTTTTTCTTCAGGTATAGTCGCATTTAATGATTTGTATTTAATGTAAGGACCATACTGACCTTTCATGATTCTAACTGGCTTTTTATCTTCAGGGTGTTCTCCTAAATCTTTTATCATTGATGATGAAATTCTTCCTGGTTTAGCTTCAGCAATTAATGTAACAGCTCTATTTAATCCAATTGTGAATAATTCGTCCACATTTTCTAGTCTGGCAGATTTATTTTCACATTTAAGGTAAGGACCAAATCTTCCAACATTCACAGTAATATCCTTATCATTTTCAGGATTTTTACCTAAACTTAATGGTAATGAGCATAAGTATTTTGCCTTTTCTAAATCAATATTTTCAATCTCAATTCCTTTAGGGATAGAAACATTTTTTAAATTATTTTCTTCTTTCTTTAATTTTCTTTTTTTCTTTTTAGTTTTTTCATCTTCCTCTATGATTTCTTTTTCAAATTGCAAATATGGGCCAAATCTTCCATTTTTAAGAAAAATATCTTTACCTTTATCATTTTTTCCAATGAATTTAGGTTCTGCTAGTGTCAATTGTTGTGCTGCTTTAGATTTTGATAGTGGTCTTGTAAATTTGCAGTCCGGATAATTTGAACAACCAATAAAAGCACCACCTCTAAAACTATTTTTTAAACTTAATTGACCAGTTTCACAAAGCTTACATTTTCTATCAATATTTCCATCCTTATCGACCTCAAATATTAGTGATCCAAGACTTTCATTTAATAGGTCTAATACTTCCCTGGTTCTTTTTTCTTTCACACCTGAAACATTAGAATTAAAGTCTTTCCAAAAGTTTTCTAGAACTTTTATCCAATTTTCTTTGCCTGATGTTATATCATCTAATTGATCTTCTAATTTTGCGGTAAAATCATAATCAACATATTTGGTAAATAATTTTTCTAAAAAAGCAGAAAGTAATTTCCCTCTATCAGTTGGGAAAAATCTTTTATTATTTATGTCAGCATAACCTCTATTAGCTATTACTGAAATAATACTTGCATAAGTAGATGGTCTTCCAATTCCTAGCTCCTCTAATTTTTTAACTAGACTTGCCTCTGAATATCTAGGGGGTGGTTGTGTATAGTGCTGTTCATCAATATGATCTTCAAACATTACATCGCCTTTTTCAACATCTGGCAAAATATTTTCATTGTCATCATCATTTTCATCGATCTTATACAGTTTAAGGAAACCATCAAATTTTAATGTTGAACCACTAGCTTTGAATATATTTTTATCATCATCTGAGTTGATTGTAATAGTTTTTCTATCAAATTTTGCTGACTGCATTTGTGATGATAAAGATCTAGACCATATTAAATTATAAAGTTTATATTGATCAGTACTTAAGTATTTTTTCATATCTTCTGGTTTTCTAATTATTTCTGTTGGACGTATAGCTTCGTGAGCTTCTTGAGCATTTTTTGCTTTTTTGCCACTATAATTTAGAGGTTGTTCTGGTAAATATTTATCACCATAATTCTGCATTATAAAATCTCTGAAAGATGCTATCGCATCTTTTGAAATATTAGTTCCATCTGTTCTCATATAAGTAATTAATCCTACGGTTTCACCTTCAATATCAATTCCTTGATATAGTCTTTGAGCAATTTGCATTGTCCTTGACGCTCCAAAACCAAGTTTACTCGATGCTGTTTGTTGTAATGTTGATGTAGTAAAAGGTCCTGATGGATTTCTGTTATAAGTTTTTGAACTAATATCTGTTATGTTATATTTTTTATTTTTTATTTTCGATAAAGCGTCATTAATATCTTGTTTGTTTTTAAATGAAAATTTTTCAACCTTATTTCCATCTAATTGTGAAATAGTTGTATTTATTTTTTCATTTTTGTTATTTTTAAAAATTATATTTAAAGTCCAAAATTCTTTTGGTTTAAAAACTTCTATTTCCTGTTCTCGTTCGGTTAAAAGTCTTAGAGCTACAGACTGAACTCGACCAGCAGATTTAGAACCTGGTAATTTTGTCCATAGAATAGGGGAGATATTAAAACCCACTAGATAATCTAGAGCTCTTCTTGCCATATAAGCATCAACTAAATGTGGCTCTATTTTTCTTGGATTATCTATTCCATTTGTAACTGCTTTTTTTGTTATTTCGTTGAAAACAACTCTTTCAACTTCTTTATCTTTTAATAATTTTTTTTCTTCAAGAAACTCTTTTACATGCCAAGCTATTGCTTCACCTTCTCTGTCAGGGTCAGTAGCTAGAATAATTTTTTTTGAATCTTTAGCACTATCTGTAATTTCTTTTAAATATTTTTTTGAAAAACTGTCTACTTCCCAAATCATTTTAAAATTATTTTCAGGATCAACAGAACCATTTTTCGACGGCAGATCTCTTATATGTCCATAGCTTGCAAGAACCGTATAATCTGATCCTAAATATTTATTAATTGTTTTTGCTTTTGCTGGACTTTCAACGATTACTAGATTCATATTTAGAGAACGTACTTAAAACAGTTAAACTGTCAAATTATTAAATTTTTGTCTTAGTTTCTTCTTTATTTATCAAGCGTTTAACGTTTTCTCTATGAGTGTAAAAAATTAAAATAAACATTATGAAGTAAAACATAATGTTATCATTGCTATAAAAAAATATAAAAATAGGAACACTTAATGATCCAAGAATTGATCCTAATGATGAGTATTTAGATATTAAATATGTAATTACCCAAACAATACCAAAAACAATACCCAAAAAATAATTTAAAATAATCAACATTCCAACATATGTTGCAACACCTTTGCCACCTTTAAATTTTAACCATATTGGAAAAACATGTCCTAAAAAAACAGATAATGAACAAATGTAAATAAATTCTGTATAATTTAATTTAACATAAATTATTGGCAAAACCGCTTTTAAAATGTCTAGTAATAAAGTTGAGTAACCTAAAAATTTATTACCAGTTCTTAAAACATTGGTGGCGCCTATATTACCCGATCCTGTTTCTCTTATATCTTTTTTTAAAAAAATTTTTGTTAATAAAAAACCAAAAGGAATAGAACCTAATAAATATGATAAAAGTGATAAAATAAAAATTTCCATTTAAATATTGTAAAGCTCTTGTCCTTTTACGTATGTATTGGTTACTTTTCCTTGTAATCTTTTATTTTCAATTGAAGTATTTTTCGATTTAGAAACCAAATTTTCTTGCTTTACTATCCAAGGTTTATTTATATCCACAATACAGAAATCTGCATCATTACCTACAGATAAATTACCTTTATTAATTTTCAAAATTTTTGCTGGATTTGAGGTTAATGCAGCAATAATTTTTTCAAGTTTTACAGATCCATTGTGATATAATTCTAATGATAAGGATAATAGCGTTTCTATACCAGTTGCCCCTGTTGCAGCTTGAGCAAATGTTAATCTTTTTTGCTCTTCATCTTCAGGTTTATGATCTGAAACTATAACATCGATTGTACCATCATTTAACCCTTGAACTAAACTTAATCTATCGTCTTCGGTTCTAAGTGGTGGTGACAATTTCAAAAAAGTTCTAAAATCACCAATGTCATTTTCATTTAAAGATAAATTATTTATTGATACCCCGCAGGAAAATCTTACTTTTTCTTTTCTATCTTTAATAATATCAACTGCTTTTCCTGATGAAATTTGAGAAATATGATAACGACAGTTAAATTCTTCTAATAATGTTAAATCTCTCTCTATAATAACTAATTCTGCTATTTCTGGGATACCTTGTAACCCAAGTTTTGTCGAAATTATTCCATCATTTATCATGCCATTTTCAGCTAATTCTTGATCTTCTGCATGTTGCATTATTAAAGATCCCAAATCTTTTGCTGAATTCATTATTCTGGACATAACTCTTGTATTCTGAATTGTTCTAATTCCATCTGTAAATGCTATTATCCCTTTACTTTGTAAAAGGCCAAACTCTGTCATATTTGTACCTTCTGTACCCTTTGTTAGAGATGCTGTAGGAAATATATTTATTTTTGATTTATCTCTGCCTCGTCTTTTTAAAAAATCTACTATTGAAACATTGTCTATTATTGGATCTGTATTAGGCATTGTTACAACTGATGTTACACCCCCAGATAATGCAGCGTTACTCAAAGTTCTAAAATTTTCTTTATATTCATAACCTGGTTCACCTACAAATACCCTCATATCAACTATACCTGGGAAAATATAATTCTCCTTTAAATCAATAACTTTTTGTCTACTTGGAATGTTGTTTTTATTAACCTTTTTGCCAACTCCTTCAATTTTTCCATCTTCTCCTATAATTAATCCTCCTATTTCACTTATGTCGTTATGTGGATCAATTATATTTGCGTTAATAAAGTATTTTTTTTTCATCATTCACAAAAAATTTTTAAACATGCCATTCTTATTGCAACACCTAATTCAACTTGTTCTTTTACAACACTCATATTAGTGTCATCAGCTAATTTTGTATCAATTTCAATACCGCGGTTCATTGGACCAGGATGCATTATTATCGAGTCTGATTTTGCATGTTCTAGTTTATCCTGTGTTAGCCCATAGTATTCATAATACTCTCTATTAGATGATAAAAATGAACTGCTCATTCTTTCATTTTGAAGTCTAAGCATCATTACTATGTCGCAATCTTTTACACCTTTCTTCATATTTGAAAAAATATTAACTCCAAATTTTTCTATATCTTTTGGCAAAAGGTTTGAAGGAGCTACAATATTAACTTCGGCACCCAACATGTTTAGCAAGTAAATATTAGATCTTGCTACTCTTGAATGTAGAATATCTCCACAAATTGCAACCTTTAATCCTTGAATTTTTTTTTTCCTATTCAATATAGTTAATGCATCAAGTAGTGCTTGGGTAGGGTGCTCTCTCCTTCCATCACCTGCATTTAAAACAGCACAATGTACTTTTTGAGATAAAAGATTACAAGCTCCTGAATCTTGATGTCTAATAACTATTATATCAGGATGCATTGCGTTTAATGTCATTGCAGTATCTATTAGTGTTTCACCTTTTTTAATTGCTGAGTTTGTTATATTCATTGACATAACATCTGCACCTAATCTTTTTCCTGCTAGTTCAAATGAGCTTTGTGTTCTTGTTGATGGTTCAAAAAAAAGGTTAATTTGTGTTTTTCCCTTAAGTAAATCTAATTTTTTATTTTTACTTTTGTTTAATTCAATAAATTTTTCAGCTTCCTTTAAAATTAAATTAACATCATTTATTGATAAATCTTGAATACCTAGGAGATGTTTTTGAGAAATTTTAATAGCTTTGGTTTTAGTTGCCATTAAAACCAACTCTATAGCCACAAAGGTTGATTAATGCAAGTATTAATTATTAATAAAATCTATGGCACCCTGTAAGATAAATGCAGCAGCATTTTTATCTATATTTTTTTCTCGTTTAGTTACGTTAATACCTAAATTTTTAGTTAATTTAAACGCCCCAACTGTTGATAATCTTTCATCCCAAAGACTTATTGGAAGATCAATTTCTTTTGATATTGCTTTTGACACATCATTGACTGATTGAGAAGATTTACCAAGGGTTCCGTCCATATTTATTGGATTACCAATAATTATTCCCTTAATGTTATTTTCTTTAATAATATCCTCTAATTCATTGATAAGATCCTCAAATTTGGATTTGTTTATTGTTTTAAGCGGTGTGGCAATTTTTTGATTTTCATCACATATAGCTACACCAATTCTCTTTGAACCTAAATCAAGACCAATTAATCTAGATGTACTTAGCTGTTTCTTTTTAAATTCCTCAATTGTGATCATATTGTATATTATTTACTTAAGTGATAGTTTGCGGCAATATTTTTACCATATGAGTATAGATCTTAAAACAGTAAAGCACATTTCGAAATTAGCAAGAATTTCTATTGATGATGAAAAAGCAAACAAATTAAAGGGCGACTTAAACAATATATTTGAATTTATAGAAAAATTAAATGAATTAAATACCGATAATGTTCAAGCTTTAACATCAATTGCTGAGACCACCCTAAGATTTAGAAAAGATGAAATTAAATCAGAAAATATCAGAGAAAAAATTTTAAAAAACTCACCTGAAGAAAATAAAGATTTTTTTGTTGTACCAAAGGTTGTTGAATAATGTCAGATATAACAAGTCAAAGTTTATTCGAATTAACATCGAATATAAAAGAAAAAAAACTATCTTCAGAGGAAATTACAAAAGCATTTATAAACCGTGCTGAAAAATCAAAAAAATTAAATATTTATGTTACGGATAATTTTGAAAAAGCAATAGATCAATCAAAGAAATTTGATTCTAATCCTAATTTAGATTTTAAATTACCGGGTATTCCTATCGCTGTTAAAGATTTATTTTGTACAAATGGAGTTAGAACAACAGCAGGAAGTAAAATATTAAATAACTTCGTTCCCACATATGAGTCTACAGTCACTCAAAATTTGTGGAGTCAAGGAGCAATACTTCTTGGTAAACTTAATTGTGATGAATTTGCTATGGGCTCTTCAAATGAAACTAGTTTTTTTGGAAATGTTCAAAATCCGGTAGGAGAAAATTTAGTCCCTGGTGGATCTTCAGGAGGTTCTTCCGCAGCTGTTGCTGCAAATTTAACTCCAGTTACCATTGGAACAGATACAGGTGGATCTATTCGTCAACCAGCATCATTTACAGGAACTGTTGGACTTAAACCTACATATGGAAGTTGTTCTCGTTATGGAATTGTAGCATTTGCTTCATCTTTAGATCAAGCAGGACCTATGACGAAAAATGTAAGAGACTGTTCTATGCTTTTAGAGGTGATCTCTTCATTTGATCAAAAAGATTCAACTTCAATTGATTACAAAAGAAATTATTATTCGAGAGAATTATCAAAAGATATTAAAGGAAAGAAAATTGGTATTCCTAAAGAATATAGAGTTGACAATATGCCTGACGAAATTGAACAGCTATGGAAAAATGGTATCTCATATGCAAAAGATTGCGGAGCAGAAATTATCGATATTTCGCTTCCACATACTAATTACGCATTACCAACTTATTATATTGTTGCACCAGCTGAAGCATCTTCAAATCTAGCTAGATATGATGGTGTGAAATATGGATTTAGATCTCCTGGTCAAAATTTAATAGAAATGTACGAAAAAACTAGATCTGAAGGTTTTGGTGATGAAGTTAAAAGAAGAATTATGATTGGAACTTATGTTTTATCTTCTGGATACTATGATGCCTATTATCTAAAAGCGCAGAAAGTAAGACAATTAATAAAAAAAGATTTTGATGATGCCTTTTCTAAAGTTGATGCAATTTTAACTCCATCTACTCCAAGTTCAGCGTTTAAAATTGGTGAAAAAACAAATGATCCAGTATCAATGTATTTAAATGATATATTTACAGTTCCAATAAATCTAGCAGGCTTACCAGGTATTTCTATACCAGCTGGTAAAGATAAAAATAATTATCCTTTAGGCCTTCAAGTAATTGGAAAACCTTTTGATGAGCAAAATATACTTAATATTTCTTATGCATTAGAAGATAAGATTAATTTTAAAAATGATATTTCAGACTGGTGGTTAAGTGAGTAAAAATAGTGAATATCTTATTGAAAGAGAAAATAAACAATATGAAGTAATAATTGGTTTAGAAGTACACGCTCAAGTAACTTCAGAGTCTAAACTTTTTTCGCAATCATCAACAAAATTTGGTGCAGAACCAAACACACAAGTTAGTCTCGTAGATGCAGCATTTCCAGGAATGTTACCAGTTATAAATGAATTTTGTATTGAACAAGCAATTAAAACTGGAATAGGACTTAAAGCCAAAATAAATAAAAAATCTGTCTTTGATAGAAAAAATTATTTTTATGCAGATTTACCTCAAGGATATCAAATTTCTCAATACAAATATCCAATTGTCGGTGAAGGAAAAGTAATTTTGGATATGCCGAATGGTCAAAAAGAAATTGGAATTGAAAGATTACACTTAGAGCAAGATGCAGGTAAAAGTATTCATGATATTGATCCAAATAATACATTAGTCGATTTAAATAGATCTGGAGTGGCTTTAATGGAAATAGTAAGTAAACCTGATTTGAGATCTCCAGATGAAGTCAACGTTTATATAAAAAAATTAAGATCAATAATGAGATATTTAGGAACATGTGATGGCAATATGCAAGAAGGCTCTTTGAGAGCAGATGTTAATGTATCAGTAAGATTAAAAGGAGAGACTGAGTTCGGCACTAGGTGTGAAATTAAAAATGTTAATTCTATAAAATTTATGCAAATGGCAATAATATCTGAAGCAAATAGACAAATAGATTTGTTAGAGGAGGGGAAAGAAATAGATCAAGAGACAAGACTTTTTGACACTAAAAGAAATGAGACAAGATCTATGAGATCAAAAGAAGACGCGCATGATTACAGATATTTTCCTGACCCAGATCTATTACCCCTTGAAATAAGCCAAGAGTTAATTGAAAAAATAAAATCAGATATACCTGAATTACCAGATGAAAAGAAAAAAAGATTTATAGATAAATTTAATCTTTCGCCGTATGAAGCAACAATTTTAGTATCTGACATTGAAACATCAAATTTCTTTGAAGAAGTTATAAAAAATTCTGATGTTAAATTAGCAACAAACTGGATTACAGGTGAATTATTTGCAGTTTTAAATGAAAAAAATTTAGAAATATCTCAAAGCCCAGTTAGTGCTAAAAATCTATCAAAACTTATTAACCTTATAAAAGATGGAACTATATCAGGAAAAATAGCTAAAACGGTTTTTGAGCAAATGATAGATGGAGATCAAGATCCATTAACAATAGTAAAAGAAAAAGGTTTAAAACAAGAAAGCGATCCAAAAGCGATAGAGGAATTGATAAATAAAGTTATTGAAAATAATTCAGATAAGGTCGCTGAATATAAATCTGGTAAAGATAAATTATTTGGCTTTTTTGTTGGTCAAGCCATGAAAGAAAGTAAAGGAAAAGGCAATCCTCAATTAATAAACAAAATATTAAAAGAAAAGTTGAATGGATAAAAATTTCATAATTGATCAAAATATGATCAATTATATTTTTTCACATACAAATAATCTTCACAAAGTACAAAAAAAATTATTAAAATATAACGAAAAACTTGGTCATATTAAAAAATTACAAATTTCAATTCTACAAGCTGACTTCATACAATTTATCATAAAAATTAATAACTATAAATCATATTTAGAAATTGGGACCTTCACAGGTTACAGCATTTTATCTGCTGCACTTGCTTTACCTAAGAGTTGCAAATTAATTGGCATAGATAAAAATTTAAAAACTAACAATGAGGCAATTAAGTTTTTTAAAGAAGCAAAGCAAGATAAAAAAATAAATCTTATTTGTAGCAATGCAAAAATTGCTCTTGAAAATTTGATTAAGAAAAAGGAAAAATATGATGTGATATTAATTGATGCAGATAAAGAAAATTATATAAATTATTTTAAACAGTCTCTTAAGTTAAAAAGTAAAAAGGGTATAATTTTAATTGATAATACACTTTGGAAAGGAGATGTTGCAAATCCAAAGATAAAAGACAAATTAACTATAAAATTAAGAGAATTTAATAAATACATAAAAAAATCATCTATTAATAAGTATATTTTACCAATTGGTGATGGTTTTACAGTTTGTTGGTAATTATGTTTGAAATCGTATCTTTTTATAAAATATCAAAACTTAATAAATTAAAAATTATTAAAAAAAATATTTTAAAAGAAACTAATAAACTTAATATTAAAGGTCTTATAATATTATCTCCTGAAGGAATTAATGGCACAATATCAGGTAGTCAAAAAAAAATTAAACTTATAATCACAAAAATAAAAAATATTTTGTCAATTGATAAGTTTGATATTCAAAATAAAATTAATTCAAAAATATTACCATACTCAAAAAATAAAGTTAAAATAAAAAATGAAGTGGTTCCAATTAATGAAAAAATTAATTTTAAAAATTTTTTTAATAAAAAGTATTTATCACCTAAAAAATGGGACGAATTTATATCTAAAAAAAATATTAAACTGATTGATGCCAGAAAACCTTTTGAATATAAGATTGGTACATTTAAAAATGCGCTTAATCCAGAAACTAAAAATTTTAGAGACTTCAAAAATTATTTATCAAAATTTAATAAAGAACAATCAATAGGGATGTTTTGCACTGGTGGTATAAGGTGTGAAAAAGCGTCTAATTATCTTAATAATAAAGGTTTTAAAAATGTTTATATGCTTAAGGGTGGTATCTTAAATTATTTTAAAAAAACTGATCCAAAAAAAAATAAATGGAATGGTGAATGTTTTGTTTTTGATAAAAGAGTTACTATTAAAAAAAACCTAGAAATTGGAAATTATACTGTTTGTGGTGGTTGTAGAATGCCATTGCATAAAAAACTAACTAAATCAAAAAAGTATAAAATAGGCCTATCATGTCCAAATTGCTTTGATAAATTGACAAATGATCAAATAAAACGTTTCACAATGAGGCACAATCAAATGATAAATTCAAAAAAATAATATCATGAATATATTAAGTGATGACATCAAAGAATTAATTAAAAAATTAGCAATACCTGCATCGGTAGGTACACTCTTTCAAACGTTATATAATATTGCTGATACATATTTTGCAGGAAAAATATCACCTGAAGCTTTGTCAGCTTTAACAAAATCTTTTCCAATTTATTTTATTATTATTGCATCATCTATTGGTATCACAGTTGCAGGCACATCACTGATAGGTAATAGCATTGGAGAAAAAAATAATAAAAATGCTTCAATTTATTTCTGCCAATTAATTTTCTTTTCTTTTTTGATAATTCTGTTGATTACTTTTATTGGTTTAAATTATGCATCAGACCTTTTTTCAATTATGGGTTCAACTAATCAGGTAATAAATCTTGGCTTACAATATACAGATATCATTTTCCTTGGCTCGTTTATTTTTATTTTAGTTGTTGCATTAAATTCATTACTTCATGCAGAAGGCGATACGAAAACTTATAGAAATGCTTTAATATTATCTTTTTTTTTAAACATATTATTAAATCCAATTTTAATATTTGGATTTTATTTCATACCAGCTTTGGGTATGAAGGGTATTGCAATAGCAACTCTAATTGCTCAAACGTTCGCTTTTTTAATAATATTTAAAAAAGTTTTAAAAAGTAATTTATTTAAAAACATACTTATTTCTTATTTTACTCCTCAATTTTTTTTTTTAAAAAATATTTTTTTTCAATCTATGCCAATAATAATTTCAATTTGCGGTTATTCTATTGCTTCTGCCATTGTATTCAAATATGCAGGTTTATCAGGAGAATATGCAGCAGCTGGTTATGGGGCTGGTACCAAAATAGAACAAGTGGTTTTATTACCAATCTTGGGAATAAATACAGCAATTATAACAATTATTGCTCAAAATTTTGGTGCACAAAATATTTTAAGAATTAAAGAAACGTACTTCCAAGCTATAAAATATGCTTTCATTATAATGATTATTTCTTCTTTTATTATTTATTTTGGTGCTGAAATGATAACAAAAATATTTTCAAAAGATTTAGAGGTCGTTGAATTTGGAAAATTATATTTAGAGATTTCAGCCTTTGTGCTGCCAGCTTATCCAATATTTTTTTTATCAAATGGTTTTTTTATGGCTTTAAAAAAAGCTGAAAACGCATTAATTGCTAATATTTGCCGAAATGGAATTTTTCCATTTGTCGTATTTTATACTGCAATTTATTTTAATTCTGACTTTTCTGAATTTTTTTGGTTATGGGTAATATTCAATTGGATTTTCTCTCTGATGTATCTTGGTTATACTTATTTTTATTTGAATTATAAATTAGACAAAATTAGAGCTATCAACTAACCATTCATAAAGGTGTTCTGAAAACGATCTTCTTACAAATAAATTAACATTATTCTTTGACTTGTGGTGAAGAATTACATCAATATGATTTACTATTGTTTGTGTTGATGAACCAACATTATTTCTAAATTTTTCAAAATTAAATGGTGATCCAGATGATAATAATTCAAATATATTTTCTCCTTTTATATTTATGCAAATTAATTGTGAAGAGATATCAGTAATTGATCCAAAATTTAAAGACGAAATATCTTTATAAAGTTGATCAAAAATATTTGTATTTTTATTTTCATCAAAATATATCATCCATTCATCTGGACTTAGCCACAAAACATCATAGTTTTCATTTGATGAACTTGTATTTGACTCAGAAGGTAAAATAATAGATAGAATTTTACCCACTTTGGTAAAAAATTCTTTATTTTTTCCCCTGATATTAATTTTAATTTTTTCCTCAGATAAATTAATATTGATGTTGTTTTTATTATTATTTGAAATATTTGGATGTAAGATGTTAAGCATTTAGTCTTTTGTTCTCCTTATCTAAAAAAATTGTGTCAGAGACGGTCACATTAATATTTTTGTTTTCCATTGGAATAATTAACTTTTGACCTTTCATTGTTTTACCACTTCTGACTACAGCCAAGGCAATTGATTTATTTAGGTTTGGACTAAAATAACTGGAAGTTACATGTCCTAGCATATCTATAGGCTTTGATTTAACATCTGAAACTATTTGAGCACCTTCTTCCAAAATTTCTTTTGGATCATCTGTTAGTAGTCCTACCAATTGCTTTCTATCTTCTCTAACAGTATCACTTCTATATAATGATCTTTTACCAATAAAATCAAATTTCTTTTTACTTACAATCCAATCCATCTGTAGGTCAGAGGGAGTCATTGTGCCATCTGTATCTTGTCCAACAATAATGAAACCTTTTTCAGCTCTAAGTAAGTGCATTGTTTCGGTACCATAAGGTGTCAAATTAAACTCTTTCCCAGCTTCTATACACATTTTCCATAATGAATGTCCATATTTTGACTCTATGTTAATTTCATAGCTCTGTTCACCCGTAAAACTTATTCTCATTATTCTACAATTTATATTTTCAAGTTTATCTTCTTTAAATGACATATGAGGAAAGTTTTCATCACTTAAATCTAAATTTGGAAAAAGTTTGTTAAGAATTTTTTTTGAATTTGGACCACAAATACTTGCTGTAGAATAATGATCTGTCACTGATGTTAAATAAACATCTAACTCTGGCCACTCCGTTTGTAAATAATCCTCAAGTTTGCTTAATACATTTGCAGCTCCCCCAGTGGTGGTTGTCATTAGGTAATGATTTTCAGATATTCTTGTAGTAACACCGTCGTCATAAACCATACCATCCTCGTTTAGCATAAGTCCGTATCTACATTTTCCGATTGCAAGTTTTGACCAAGCATTTGTGTAAACTCGATTTAAAAATTCTGATGCATCTGATCCTTGGATATCAATTTTTCCGAGAGTTGATGCATCTAAGATACCCGCACTATCACGTGCGGCTTTACTTTCTCTTTGAACAGCATCATGCATATTTTCCCCATTTTTTGGATAGTACCAAGGTCTTTTCCACTGACCAACATTTTCAAATTCTGCATTATTTTTTACGTGCCATTCATGCATAGATGTTTTTCTTACTACTTCAAAAAATTTTCCAACATTTCTCCCAACTAGTGTTCCGAAGGTTAATGGTGTGAATGGTGGTCTAAATGTAGTTGTTCCTAATGTACCCATTTTTACACCAGCTGTATCAGCTATAATCCCAAGTGCGTGCATATTAGATAACTTTCCCTGATCTGTTGCCATACCAGTCGTTGTATATCTTTTTACATGTTCAATTGATCTAAAGCCTTCTTTTAAGGCTAATTTAATATCTTTTGCAGTTGAGTCATTTTGAAAATCTATAAAGCATTTTGTTTTACCTAAAGGTATTTTATTTGGTAAAAGCCATATATTTCTTTTATCATTTCCTTTAGAGCAAATAATATTTGTATCCTGGTAATCTTGATTGTCTATATCTAAGAATTTATTAATTTTATTGACTGTTTTATCTATAATATTTTCCAAATCAAAATCTCCATTGCATGAACCAACAGAAATTTGATCTTCACTATTTTCTTTTGGTAAGAATACTTGGTCTTCATCTCTAAAATCTAATTTACCTCCAGATTGAGTATGCATATGCACCATAGGTGTCCATCCACCACTCATTCCTAAACAGTCACAACTTAATCTAATTTTATTACCTACAGTTGTATTTCCATCTTCCGATAGTTTCATGATTTCTAATGAATTTATTTTTCTGTATCCAAAAGTATTTGTTACAACATGATTGAAGTAGATTTTTATTCCTAGACTTTCAGCTTGTTTGATTAATTCAGAACGAGCAGATTTTCTCAAATCAACTATTATATTCTTTATACCTTTTTTATGAAGTGAAATTGAAGTTTCGTATGCACTATCATTATTTGTAAATAATATTATATTTTCTCCACAGGTAACGCCGTAATAATCCAAATATTTGTTTATAGAATTAGATAATAATATTCCTGGTCTATCATTATTATTGAATACAAGTGGTCTTTCAATTGATCCAGTTGCAATTACAACTTTTTTTGCTCTTATTTTCCATAATCGTTGTCTAATCTTATTTTTCTTTTTTTCCTCTGGTAAATGATCTGTTAAATTTTCTTTAGCTAAAAGAAAATTGTATCCATGATAAGCTGCAATACTTGTTCTTGTCTTAATTGATAAATTACTTAATTTTTTAATTTCTTGAATTTCATTTTTTAACCATTCACTTGATAATTTATCATCAATCTTAATAGACTCATTATTTTGATAAATTGTAGAACCACCTAGTATTTTTTTGTCATCTACTAATAAAGTTTTAAAATTATTTTTTGCAGCCATTTTTGCAGCAATAATACCTGAAACTCCACCACCAATTACCAATACATCGTAGTGAACATATTTGTGATCATAGATATCAGGATCTGGTTCTGTAGGAGATTTTCCCAAACCTGCAGATAATCGTATTAATGGTTCATATACTTTTTTCCAAAAACTCTTTGGCCACATAAATGTTTTATAATAAAAGCCTGCAGGAATTAACGGTGATATAAAATTATTAATACCCCCAATGTCAAATTTTACGTTAGGCCAGCAATTTTGAGAACTTGCTTCTAATCCTTCATACAATTCTAACTCAGTTGCTCTTACATTTGGTTCTGTTAGGTCTTTTTTACTACCAATTTGACAAATTGCATTAGGCTCTTCTGCTCCACAAGAAACTATACCCCTTGGTCTGTGATATTTAAAACTTCTACCGACTAAATGAATACCATTTGCCAAAAGTGCAGATGCCAAGGTATCACCCTCATATCCAAAGTAAGTCTTGCCATCATATTTAAATGAAACTCTCTTAGTTTCATCAATATATTCGGTTTTATGAATTCTATAATTGGGCATTACTTATAATTAACAGGAGGTTTTTCACCCATTTTATAAACAGATAATATTTTATCATTCGATGTGTCTCTAACGACGTTGAACCATTTTCTGCATCCGTGAACATGATTCCATCTTTCAAATTGAATACCTTTAATATTTTTTCTCATAAATAGATATTCCGCCCATTCATCATCGCTAAGTTCAGTTGGTTGTTTTGGTCTAACTATATGAGCTTCGCCACCTGAAGAAAATTCACTTTGATCTCTCTCTCCACAAAATGGACAATTAATTAAAAACATTACTAATGTGCAACTGCTGCAGCACCATGTTCATCAACAAGATCACCGCTTACAAATCTATTTAAATTAAATGCTGCATTTAATTTATGTGGCTCATCATTTGCAATTGTGTGCGCAAATAAATCTCCCGATCCAGGAGTAGCTTTAAAACCACCAGTACCCCAACCACAATTAAAATATAAACCTTTTATATTAGTTTTACTTATAATAGGACTTGCATCTGGACATATATCAACAATTCCTCCCCATTGTCTTAACATTTTCATTCTACTAAAAATAGGGTAGAGCTCTAGAATAGCCTTTAAAGTTTCTTCTACAATATTATGACTACCTCTTTGTGTATATGAAACATATGAATCTGTTCCTGCACCTATAACTAATTCGCCTTTATCCGATTGACTTACATAAGCATGAACAGCATTTGACATTACAACAGTATCAATAATTGGTTTTACTGGCTCTGAAACTAACGCTTGTAATGGTTTACTCTCAAGAGGAAGTTTTAATCCAGCCATATTTGCGATTACACTTGAGTGGCCTGCTGCAACAACTCCAATTTTATTAGTTTTTATAAATCCTTTAGTGGTTTCTAATCCTTCAACTCCATCTCCATTTCTCTTTATTCCTTTAACTTCACAGTTTTGAATTATATCAACACCCATTTCGCTTGCGCCTCTTGCATAACCCCAGGCAACAGCATCATGTCTTGCAGTTCCCGCTCTTCTTTGTAACGTTCCACCTAAAACAGGGTATCTGATATCAGGTGATGTATTTATAATTGGGCAAAATTTTTTAACTTCCTCGGTATTTAACCAAACAGCATCAATTCCGTTTAGTCTATTAGCATGTGTTCTTCTTTTTAAATCTCTTACATCTTGAAGATTGTGAGCTAAATTCATTACACCTCTTTGACTGAACATCACATTGTAGTTTAGCTCTTGAGATAAATTTTCCCATAGTTTAAGCGCATGATCGTATAAACCAGCGCTAGCATCCCATAAATAATTTGATCTAATGATTGTAGTGTTACGCCCTGTATTTCCACCACCAATCCAACCTTTTTCTAAGACTGCAATATTTTTTAAATTATGTTTCTTTGCCAAATAATAAGCAGTAGCTAAACCGTGTCCGCCACCACCCACAATAATAGCATCGTATTCTTTTTTTGGCTCTGGATTTCCCCAAGCTTGTTGCCAATTCTCATGCTGTGATAAAGCATTTTTTATTAGAGAGAATACTGAATATTTGTTTTTCATATTTTGGAGAAATTACTTGAATATGATTGAATATTCAATGATTTCAAGTTACACATATTATCGTGGAAGGATGGGTGAGCTGGTTTAAACCAGCGGTTTGCTAAACCGCCGTACGCTTGAAAAGGTGTACCGAGGGTTCGAATCCCTCTCCTTCCGCCATTAATATAGTGGATTATTTCTAAAAAAATCTTTTAAAAATATTGGTTTTTGAGACAAAATGTATCTATAAACATTGTAATTCTCCATAACCCTCTGAACATAGTTTCTGGTCTCTTTAAACTTAATAAGTTCTACCCAATCAACATAATCGATTTGTTTCTTTTGAGGATCTTTATTTATTTTTTTCCAATACTTCACTCTTTTTGGTCCTGCATTATATGCTGCGACAGCGAAAGGGTAGGATCCATCATAATCAAGAATTAAACCTGCAATATAAAAAGAACCTAAATTTATATTATACTCAGGACTTGTTGTTAAACGAGATTTTGAATAAGAAACTTTTGCCTGCTTAGCAACTGTCTTTGCGGTATAAGGCATCAACTGCATTAAGCCTTGTGCTCCAACTCTACTTCTTGCAGATATATCAAACTCACTTTCTTGTCTTATAATAGATAATATTAAAGCTTGCTCCGGAATTTTTCTTGATCCAACTTTATTTGGAGTGCTGATTACTGGATAATTATATTTGTTATGAAACCTTTTTTGATAAGATGCTATTTTAGAAACCTGAATAGCAAAATCAAATCTAGAGATGTCAGTTGCTAGTTTAGCTGCCAATATTTCACTTCCTGCTGAAACATTGTCATTTGCTAGAAATCTTAAAATATGTTTCGTATATTTATCTTTTCTTACTTCATCTAATAAGTGTACTATTGCAACTAATTTATTTTTGTAAAAACTTTCAGCATAATTTTTATCAACTTGAGTACTTTCTTTAAGTTCAAAAGTTTTATTTGGATATATTTTCATATGAGATAATTGACCATAATAGGTTGTTAGATATTTTGAACCTTCTTTAAACCATTTATCTGCTTCTTCCTTATTATTTAGTGCTAAGTTCGCTTTTCCAAGCCAATAAGCACCTCTTGATAAACTAATTGGATATCCAACATTATTATAAAATTTAGTAAAATGGCTTTTTGCTAAAATTGGGTCTTTTAAGAAACTTAAAGCAATCCATCCACTCATCCATTCAGCCTCAGCTAATTCAGCACCCTCTGATAGACCATGTTTACTTGTAATTTTATAAGCTTGCTCATATCTTTTCTTATAAATAAGTGATCTCGCAATTATTGATCTTTCAACCCACCATTTATCTGGGCGAACCATATAGTCTTTATTATTTTTGATACTTAGTAAAATTTCTAAAGAACTATCAACTCTTCCTCTTTTCCTTCTCCATTTGAGCCTATCATAATTTAAACCTGCATCTTTTTTTAAAGTTGCAGGCACATTCGAGATAGCACTATCAACCCCATAAGATCTGCTCATTAACAATTGCCTTGCTGTATATAAAAGTTGATAATCTTTTGGTAGATATCTTAACATTCTTTTAAGATCCCAATATTTATTCTCCCAAGCTAAATAATCTGCTCTTTTAATATAATCACTACTGTTCAAATATTTTTTAAATTTCTTTCTAAAAAAAATAAGATCATTTTTACTTAAATCAGCTGTTATAAATCCTTCCTTTATTAAATTTATAGCTGACTCTTTATTTTTTGATAACAAAGCATCGCCCAGCATCATTTTTCCAAATCCACTTAAAGGAGGGTGTTTATCGAACCACTGTATAATTTCATTTTTAGTATGATTTTTAGAATTTATTTTATGCTCTCCTAAGTAACGAACTCTATCTATCCTTGGATAATTTTTTACTCTTTCGATAAACTGTTTATATTCTGTAAAAGTAGCCCTGTTACCAGTTGTAAGTAGATGTCTCCATTGAATAAAATCATAAATAGATTTTGCTCTTGCTTTGCTTGCGGCTTTTTTTGCATCCTTCCAATTACTTTTCTCCATAAATGAAATAGCTTGTTTTGCATACCTCAAATCTCTATCGCTATAAAATTTTTGTTTTTTTATCTTTCTTAATTTTTCTTTAACTATTAGAGGCTTATTTTTTGGAATTATTACACCATCAATTCTCTTAAATATCTCCGTGGTAGTAATTTTTATTTCCTTTTGAATTTCATCTTCTTTTTCAGATGGTTTTGGTAGAGGAATGATTTCAGCTATTTTTTTTGTTGTATTTTTTTCATTTAAATCTGGTTTTTTAATAGGAAGTATAGTTTCATTTGAAAAAGCAGATTGAAACGATAAGAAAAAAAGGATAATTGTTGTTAATAATTTTAAATACATTTTATTAAATCAAACAACTTATGTTATAAATAATTATGTTTAAAGGATCAAATGTAGCATTAATTACACCGTTTAAAGACAACAAGCTTGACGAAGAAAGTTACATAAAAATAATAAATCATCATCTGGAAAATGGAACAAATGGGTTAGTTCCAGTTGGAACAACAGGTGAGTCACCAACATTATCACACGATGAACATGAGAGAACAATTGAATTATGTATAAAAGAAGCTACTGGTAAACTTCCCATAATAGCCGGCACTGGATCTAATTCTACAGAAGAAGCCGTATCATTAACTAAACACGCTGAAAAAGCTGGTGCGGATGGTGCTTTAGTTGTTACACCATATTATAACAAACCTACTCAAGAAGGATTATATCAACATTATAAATCAATCAATGATAACTGTGGAATTCCAATTATAATTTACAATATTCCTAGTCGTTCTGTAATCGATATGAGCGTTGAAACAATGGCTAGATTATATGAACTAAAAAATATAGTTGGAGTTAAAGATGCAACTGGTGACCTAAATCGTGTTGATCAACAAAAAGAAAAAATGGGTAATGATTTCATTCAACTTACTGGAAACGACGATAATGCTTTTGAATTTAATAAACGAGGAGGCGTTGGAACAATTAGTGTTACAGCAAACGTAGCTCCTAAATTATGTTCTGAATTTCAAAAATTATCAAAATCTTCAAATGAGGATGATTTAAAAAAAGCTCAACAACTTGATGATATGTTGCAACCGTTACATAAAAACTTATTTATAGAAAGCAATCCTTCACCAGTTAAGTATGCTGCTAAATTACTTGGTCTATGCGATGATACCGTAAGATTACCTTTGGTAAAAATAACTGAAAATACAAAAAAGGAAGTCGAGAAAGCATTGAAAGTAGCAAAACTTATTGATGAGTGATAAATCTACATCTGGCATCAAGATCATTACAATAAATCGAAAAGCATCTTTTAATTTTTTCTTTAAGGAAATCTTAGAAGCAGGAATTGTACTAAAAGGTTCTGAAATAAAATCTGTAAGAGATGGAAAAGTAAATATTGCAGAGTCATATGCGGTAGAAAAAGAAGGAGAAATTTTTTTAATTAATTCACATATACCCATATATAAACAAGCCAGTTATTCAAATCACAATCCTTACTCAGAAAGAAAATTGTTATTTAACAAAAGGGAAATTAACAAACTAATTGGTAAAATGAACGAGGATGGTCTAACTTTAGTTCCAACTAAAATGTATTTTAAAAAAGGCAAAGCTAAAGTTGAAATAGCAGTTGCAAAGGGCAAAAAACAATACGATAAGCGACAAACCAAAAAAACTAAAGATTGGAACCGTGAAAAAGCGAGATATTTCAGACGCTCAAGTTAAAAATGTATATCTATCAATAGGTTCTAATTTAGGAAATAGAATACATTTTTTAGAAAAATCTAAATATCTATTGGAAACCCATGATATTAAAATTATCAAAACATCTAGTTATTATGAGACCGAGTCATGGCCAGATCCTAGTTTTCCAAAATTTATTAATGCTGTATTACTGATAAAAACAAAATTAAATCAATTTGAGCTGTTTAAAATAATTAAATCTATAGAGAAAAAATTAGGCAGAAAAATATCTCCTAAAAATCATCCAAGAAATTGTGATATTGATATATTAGATTTTAATGGAAAGATTACTAAATTAAATAAAAAATTGATTAATTTAGAGATCCCGCATCCAAGAATGCATAATAGAAACTTTGTACTTATGCCACTGTTTGAAATATGCAAAAATTGGTCTCACCCAAAATTAAAAAAAAATATAGTAAAACTCTTATCTTCTTTAAAAAAAAATAATTTAAGAAGTATTAAAGTTATCTAAATAAGTGATATAATAAATTGATGCTAAATTCTGACGAATTAATAAATAAGGTTAAATCATACAATAAGTTTCTTAACCCGGAAACTCTAAGCAAAGCATATGATTTTGCAGTGAAAGTTCATAAAGATCAAAAACGACAATCAGGAGATCCATACGTCATTCATCCGGTTGCTGTTGCAAATATTTTAACTGAACTTAAGTTGGACAGTGCAACGATAGCAACTGGTTTACTTCATGATACCATAGAAGATACTTATGCAACTTATAAAACCATAGAGGAACAATTTGGAAAAGAAGTTGCTGATTTGGTTGATGGAGTTACAAAAATTTCAGTTTTTGAAAACCAAGCTATTTCTAATTCAAAAGCTGAAAATTTTAGAAAACTCATCCTGGCAACTTCTAAAGATATCAGAGTTCTTCTTGTGAAACTTGCAGATCGTTTGCATAATATGCGAACTTTGAAGGCTATTGATAAAGAGGAAAAAAGAAAAAGAATTGCTAAAGAAACTATGGAAATTTATGCTCCTCTAGCTGATAGAATGGGAATGAATAGAATAAGAGATGAACTTGAAGATCTTTCTTTCGATATTTTAAATCCTGAAGCAAGAAAAATGATCAAAGATAGATTGGACACAATAAAAGATAATAATTTGATTAATTATAATTCAGTTCTTAGTGAATTTGAAAATCTATTAAATGAAAATAATATTGATTTTAAAATTTATTCTAGAGAAAAAACACCTTTTTCTATTTGGAGAAAAATACAAAAAAAAAGAACTTCACTAGAGCAAATTACAGACATAATTGGTTTTAGAATAATTTTAGATAATGTTGAAAATTGTTACAAAACCTTAGGCGTAATTCATAATAAATGGAATTGCATACCTGGTAGATTTAAAGATTACATATCATCACCGAAAATAAATAATTACAAATCTCTTCATACAGCAGTGATCGGTCCAAATAAAAGACCCATTGAAATACAACTAAGAACACAACAAATGCATGAATTTGCGCAAAGAGGTATAGCATCTCATTGGAAATATAAATCGTCAGAAAAGTTTAATTCTTTAACTTGGAAGGAATATGACTGGCTAGCAGATTTGGTAGAAATTATAGATAAAAATGAAAATCCTGAACATTATTTTGAGTATACAAAACTTCAAATGTTTCAAGAAAATGTTTTTTGTTTTACACCAAAAGGGTCAGTCATAAAATTACCCAAAGAAGCAAGTCCAATTGATTTTGCTTATGCTGTTCACACTAAAGTAGGAGATACTGCAATTGGATGCGAAATAAATGGAAAGGAAAGTCCTCTACAATCAATATTGCGAAATGGAGATGTAGTTAAAATATTAACTTCAAAAAAAGATTCACCCTCTTTGCATTGGATAACAAGTGCTAAAACTGGTAAAGCTAGAGCTGCTATAAGAAGATACTGGCAATACAAAGAAGACAGCAAGCCTACTGAAAAAAAATATAACACTACACTTTGGATGTCTTTACCTGACAGACCTGGAATATTAGGTGACGTTACAACAATGATTGGAACGAATAATGTAAATATTTCAAGTGTTGAAATGGTGGAAAAGACTAAAAGAACCATTAATTTTAGATTCAACCTAATTATTCAAGATTTGAAAAACTTTACAAAACTTATTAGTGAGCTAAAACAGAAAGAATATAACTTCAAAATAATTAGACATAAAAACAAAAAATATGCTTTCTTTAAAAGATTCTTTAGTGGTTTTAAAAAAAACTAATGCACTTTTAGAGGGACATTTTGTTTTATCTTCAGGTTTACATTCACCCCAGTATGTTCAGTGTGCTAAATTATTAAGTTATCCAAAAAAATCAGAAAAATTTTGTAAATCTTTAAGCACTAAAATAAAAAAAAAATTCAAAAAAATTGATATAATTTTGTCACCAGCTATGGGCGGTATTGTAATAGGTTATATTGTTGGAAATTTATTGAATAAGGAGACAATATTTTGTGAGAGAGTTAATGGGAAATTTATTTTAAGAAGAGGTTTTTCAATTAAAAAAAATTCTAAAGTATTGATAGTAGAAGACGTAATTACTACAGGTAAGTCAAGTTTAGAATGTGCTCGACTTGTAAAAAAATATAAATCAAAAGTAGTTGGATATGCGTGTTTGATTAATAGATCTAGTAAACCAAGTTTAAAAATTAAAGATAAAAATATTGTTTCGCAAATTAAATTAGAAATACCAACTTATAAAAAAAATGATTTACCAATTGAGTTAAAAAAAATTCCTATTACAAAACCTGGAAGTAGATATTTAAAATGAAATCTAGACTAGGTGTTAACGTAGACCATATTGCAACATTAAGAAACGCTAGAGGAGAGGGGCATCCCGATCCTATTTCATATGCAAGACAAGTTATGAATTTCGGTGCAAATTCTATTACCATTCACTTAAGAGAAGATCGTAGACATATTCGAGATGAAGACGTAGCTATATTTTCAAAAATTAAAAGAGTACCAATAAATTTAGAAATGGCTGCTAACAATGAAATGCTTAATATTGCATTAAAATATAAACCTAATTTTGTTTGTATAGTTCCTGAAAAAAGGAATGAAATAACCACCGAAGGAGGTTTAAATATCACAAAAAATAAAAAAATAATTAAAAAGGTAATTAGTAAATTAAATTCAAAAAAAATTAGAACAAGTCTTTTCATCAATCCAAATATTAAAGATGTTTTTGCATCAAAAGAATTAAATGCGAAATGTGTGGAACTTCATACAGGAAAATTTGCTTTAAAAGTTAAAAATAACAAAAATTATTTAGTTGAGCTCAAAAAAATAAAAAATTGTGCCATTTTAGCAAAAAAACTAGGAATGGAAGTTCATGCAGGTCATGGCCTAGATTATAAATCAACTAAAATTTTAAGAAAGATTAAATCTATAGAGGAATTTAATATTGGACATTTTATAATTGGAGAGGCCATCATGTTTGGTATGAAAAAAGTAATCACTAATTTTAGAAAAATATTAAACTAATGATAATTGGTAACGGTGTTGATATTATTGATAATAAAAGAATAGAAAAATCCCTAAAAATAAGAGGTTTTAAAAAAAGACTCTTTACATTGAATGAAATTAAACAATCAAAAAAATACAGAAACAAAACGAATTACTTTGCAAAAAGATTTGCTGCAAAAGAAGCTTTTGTTAAATCAATAGGCACAGGCTTTAGAGATAATATTAATTTTAATGATATTGAAATATATAATAATAAGAAAGGATCACCTAAAATTAAAATTTCACAGAAAATACAAGATATATTAAAAAAAAAATTTAAATTAAAGAATTACGATATACATCTTTCACTTTCAGATGAAAAAAACCACTCAATTGCATTTGTTATTCTGAATAGAAAAAAATGAAAAATTTCATAATTGATAATACTAAAACATTATTTTATGCATTAATAATTGCAGTATTTATAAGATCAATATTAATCCAGCCATTTTATATACCATCATCATCAATGGAAACTAACTTGCTCGTGGGTGACAGATTATTTGTCACAAAATTTTCTTACGGATATAGTAAACATTCATTTCCTTTTAGTCCTCCCATTTTTAAAGGACGTATATTAAATAAAAACCCTAAAAGAGGAGATGTTATAGTTTTTAAAACACCTGCTGATAATCGTACAGATTATATTAAAAGATTGATTGGTTTACCAGGTGATACAATACAATTTATTGATGGTGATTTATATATAAATTCTAATCAAGTACTAAAAACAATTAAAAGCAAAAATGATAAGTTATATTGTGGATCATCTCAAATTGATGTCAATATATTTGAAGAAAAGCTTCCAAATGGAAAAAGTTATTTAGCTGCATATAGAACCGATATAACTTTTTCTAATTCAGATAAATACATTGTTCCTGAAAATCACTTTTTTTTCTTAGGTGACAATAGGGATTGTTCTAAAGACAGCAGATTTCTATCTGAAGTTGGTTATGTTAATCAAAATAATTTAGTTGGAAAAGCGCAAATTTTATTTTTTTCATCTAATCCAAGGAAAGGTAGTATCTTTAACATTTTCAAATGGAATGAAATAGTTCGATTTGAAAGATTTTTTAATAAAATAATTTAAATAAATGAAGTTAAACAAACTACAAAAGAAAATAGGTATTAGCTTTAAAGATGATAAATTATTGATAAAAGCCTTAACACACAAAAGTTTTGATACAAAAAATAATTATGAAAAACTAGAATTTTTAGGTGATAGAGTTTTAGGGTTTGTTATATCAAAGAAACTTTTAGAGTTATATCCAAATGAAAAAGTAGGTATGATCGACAAAAAACTTGCAAATTTAGTTAATAAAAATAAGTGTTTTGAAATTGGCAAGGAATTAGAATTGGATAATTATATTTTAACAGGAAACACAGAAAAGAAAAAAAAAGTCAATATTGAAAAAAAAATTATATCTGATTGTTGTGAGTCTTTGATAGGAGCAATTTATATAGATAAAGGTTTTGAGGCTTCATCAAAATTTATATTAAATTATTGGAAAAATTATTTAAATTTATCAGATATTACTGTAATCGACTCCAAAACAAGATTACAAGAATATTCATTAAAGAAATTTAAAGCATTGCCAATATATAAACTTATTTCTAATACGGGACCTAGACATAAACCAAATTTTAAAATTAGTGTAAAAATTAAGGAAAGCAAAACAGTTATCGCTGATGGTAGTTCAAAAAAAAATGCAGAACAAGCTGCAGCTATGAAACTTTTAGAAACTATTAAAATATAATGAATTGGCAAGATAAAGGTTACTTACTTTCAAAAAATAAATATAATGAAAATTCTGTAATATCTGAATTTTATACTGAAGATCATGGAAAAATTTCAGGAATTATTTTTGGAGGAACTTCAAAAAAAATAAAAAACTACCTATTTGAGGGTAATAAATTGCATATAAATTATAATTCAAAATCTCAATCAAAAATTGGTTCTTTAAAAGTTGAAATTGATGAATTTAAAACTCCTTACTTTTTAGAAGATAAGCAAAAGCTCCTTTGTATAATTTATACAATGAATTTGATTAAAATTTTAACAGTAGAGAACGAAAAAAATAGAGAGATTTTTTTATTAATAGATAAATATTTTGAGATATTAAAAAATGAAGAGTGGCTTTCAAAATTTGTAAATTGGGAGTTAAACTTTTATAAATTAATTGGATATGACATAGACTTTAATGATTATGTAGAAGAAGTTTCTGAAGGTAATAAAATTAATTATAAATTAAAAAATTCAGACAAAATCATACCAAATTTTTTAGTAAATAAAGATGAAGAAGATATAAGCTTTGAAGATACTTTTGATGCTTTAAAAATTGTAGGAGATTTTTTAGATAAAACAATAGTTAAACCGAACAATCTTAATTTTCCCAAAACAAGATTTAATTTTCAAAATTCTTTAAAATTAATCTAGTTTTATTTGATCAGCGAAATAGGTTATAATTGCACTTGCTCCAGCTCTTTTAAAGGAAACTAGACTTTCATATATCGATTTTTTATCTAATATATTCTTTGAAATTGCATTTTGTATGAGACTATATTCTCCTGATACTTGGTATGCAATAACTGGAATTTTAAAATTATTCTTAACTTCCCTGATTATATCAAGATAAGGCATCCCTGGTTTTACTATAATCATATCTGCTCCTTCTTTTATATCTAATGCAACTTCTCTTAATGATTCATAATTGTTTTTAAAATCCATTTGATAAGTTTTTTTGTCTCCTTTTAGGAGATTTTTTGAACCAACAGCATTTCTGAATGGGCCATAAAAACTTGATGCATACTTAACTGCATAAGATAAAATTTGAATATCTTTAAGATTATTTTTATCTAAAGCTTTACGAATTTTTAAAACTCTACCATCCATCATATCTGATGGGGCAATCACATCGCAACCCATTTTTGCCTGTAATATTGATTGTTTAATTAAGATTTCTAATGTTTCATCATTTAAAATTTCATTTTTTTTAATAATTCCATCATGACCATGTGATGTATATGGATCTAATGCAACATCACACATTATTCCAATTTCGTTCTTATAATTTTTTTTGATGAATTTTATTGCTTGGCAAACTAAATTATTTTCATTTAATGCTTCATTTCCATATTCATCTCTTTTTCTTGGATTTGTATAAGGGAATAAAGCAACCATTGGTATTCCCAGTTTTAGTGCTTTATCAACTACACTTTTTAATTTATCAATAGAGTACCTAAAAACATTTGGCATTGAATTAATTGGAACTTTTTTTGCTTTTCCCTCAGTAAGAAAGATAGGTAAAATAAAATCATTGTAAGATAGATCATTATCTTGAACTAATCTTCTAGACCAACTGAATTTTCTTGATCTTCTTAATCTTAAATTAGGATAGCTACCTGTGATAATCATTATCAATTAATTTTTTTGATGCGACAATAGTAATATTTAATATAATAGTCTATAAGATAGTAGAGCACCGATGTCACAATTATTCAATGATTTCCAAAAACAAGATGTAAAATTTGATATCATAAAATTAAAACAAGCTTGTGACGAAGTATTAAAAATAAAAGGTTTTGATACAAGCCTTGGAATACCTCACTTCGCCGGTATACCTCTAAATCAAATTCCAGGTGATCCAGATTCTGTTAAAGGAAATAATGTAAGAGGTATTTATTGGACTAAACCAGATAGTACAGGTGTTGAGGTGCAGAGGGAAAGTAAAATTGATGAACATAAATATACAGAATTTGTTGACGACTTTAAAAATACTTATTTCAAAGAAGTTTATGACCAATTAACAAAAAAGTATAAATTAGGTAGGATGAGACTTCTTCTTAAAGAGCCAAGATCAACATTGAGTTGGCATAGAGATCCTGAGCCAAGGCTTCATATACCAATATACACAAATCCTGGAGCAATAATGGTCGTTGATAACGTTGCAAAACATATGCCAGCAGACGGCTCTGTTTGGATTACTAATAATACTAAATATCACAATGCATTTAATGGGGGTGAAGAAAATAGAGTTCACCTTGTTGCTTGTGTTTTAAATTATAAATTTAATTAAATTGAAAAAAATTTTTATTGCTTCAGATCATGGTGGTTTTAATTTAAAAAAGAATATTTTAAAATACTTAAATAAAAATTATCCAATAAAAGATCTGGGACCAAAACAAAATAAGAAGTCTGTAGATTACCCTGATTTTGCTCATAAACTTTGTAAACAAGTGGCAAAAAATAAGAATCATGTAGGAATACTTGTTTGTGGTTCAGGAGTAGGAATGTCTATTGCTGCAAACAAAAATAAGGGAATACGCGCAGCTTTATGCTATTCAGTAAAAAATGCCAAATTATCGCGATTGCATAATGATGCAAATGTTATAACATTAGGAGAAAGGCTTATTAAAAAAACAGTTGCCTTAAAATGTGTTGAGAGCTTTCTAAAAACCGATTTTGAAGGCGGTAGACATATAAAAAGAATTAAAAAAATATAGGTAAATAAATGTCTAGTGAAAAAAAATATTTAAATACTCAATATGAAAACTTTTTTGAAAAAAAATTGTCTGAAGCTGATCCAGAAATATTTGATGCAGTAAATAAAGAATTAATCAGACAACAAAATCATATCGAATTAATCGCATCAGAGAACATTGTTTCACAAGCTGTTTTAGAGGCACAAGGTTCAGTACTAACAAATAAATATGCCGAAGGTTACCCAGGTAAAAGATATTATAACGGCTGTGAACATGTTGATGTTGCTGAGTCACTTGCTAACGATAGATTAAAAAAACTCTTTAATTGTAAATTTGCGAATTCACAACCTCATTCTGGTGCACAAGCTAACGGAGCAGTGTTTTTGGCATTATTAAAGCCAGGTGATACTTTTATGGGAATGAGTTTAAATTCTGGTGGCCATATTACTCATGGTCTTAAAATTGCAATGTCAGGCAAATGGTTTAATGCAATAAGCTACGATGTAGATAAAAACTCTGAATTAATCGACTATGATGAAGTTGAAAGATTAGCAATTGAAAATAATCCTAAACTTATAATTGCTGGAGGTAGCGCATATTCTAGGGTTATTGATTTTAAAAGATTTAGAGAAATTGCTGATAAGGTTGGAGCATTCTTTATGGTAGATATGGCACACTTTTCAGGTCTTGTTGCTGGTAAAGGTTATCCAAATCCTGTTGATCATGCTCATGTCGTTACATCTACAACTCATAAAGTTTTTAGAAGTGCCAGAGGTGGAATTATTTTAACAAATCACGAAAATATTTATAAAAAAATTAATACAGCTGTATTTCCTGGTTATCAGGGTGGTCCTCTGATGCATATAATAGCAGCAAAAGCAGTTGGATTTAAAGAAGCATTAGAACCTTCTTTCAAAGAATATATATCTAATGTTTTAGCTAATGCAAAAATTCTCGCAGAAACATTAAAAACAAATGGATTTAAGATTTATTCTGGAGGTACTGATACTCATTTAATGTTGGTAGATTTAAGACCCTTTGGTGTCAAAGGTAATGCTGCAGCTGAAAGTTTATCAAGAGCCAATATAACATGTAATAAAAATGGAATTCCTTTTGATACAGAAAGTCCAATGGTTACTTCTGGTATAAGATTAGGATCTCAGGCTGCAACTACTAGAGGTTTTGGTTTAAATGAATTTAAAATTGTTGGTGAACTAATTACTAAAGTAATTAAAGGTTTGTCATCAAACCCTGAAGATAATAAAAAAATAGAAGACGAAGTAAGAAAAGAAGTTGTTGATTTATGTTCAAATTTCCCAATTTATAAAAATTTGGGATAATGAATTATGATTTGTCCCTGTGATAAAAAAGGTGAAACATCAGTTGTAGATTCTAGACCTACTGAAGATGGAACAGCTATAAGAAGAAGGAGGCTTTGTAGCTGTGGACAGAGATTTACTACATTTGAAAGAGTTCAATTTCGTGAGCTAACAATTGTAAAAAAAAATGGAAGAAAATCACCATTTGATAGAGATAAACTGTCTAAATCCATTTATGTAGCTCTAAAAAAAAGACCTCTTGATACTGAAACAGTAGAAAAATTTATTTCTAAAATTTCTCGATCACTAGAAGAATTTGGTCAAAGTGAAATTTCTTCGAACACAATAGGCACAATGGTAATGGATGGATTAAAAGAATTGGACCCGGTAGCTTATGTAAGATTTGCATCAGTATATAGAAATTTTAGAGAAGAAAAAGACTTCGTTCAATTTGTTGATAAAATTGATGTCTTTAAGAAAAGATAAATCATCAGAAAAAAATAAAGCATTCATGAGATTGGCACTAGAACTTGCCAATCAAAATAAAGGGTTAACAGGACTAAATCCATCGGTCGGATGTGTAGTAACACACAAAGATGAAATCATTTCTTACGGAAAGACAGATATTAACGGTAGACCTCATGCAGAAGTAGTAGCTTTAAAAAATAATAAAATAAATTTCAAAAATTCAAATATGTATGTAACATTAGAACCCTGTATCCATTATGGAAAAACACCACCCTGCACAAACATTATTATAAAAAAAAAGATTAAATTAGTAAATTATTCCATTGAAGATTTTGATAAACGAACAGCAAAAAAAACAAAAAGTGTTTTAAAAAAAAATAATATTTTGGCTAAAATTGGTTTAATTAAAAATGAGGCAAATCAATTTTACAAAGGTTATAAATTCTCAAAATTTAATGATATTCCATACGTTACTGGAAAATTAGCTGTTTCTAAGAATAATAGAATTTATTTATTTAAAAAAAAAATTACAAATGAACATTCTCATAAAGTGTCTCATTTATTAAGATATAGAAATCAAGCAATTTTAACATCTTATAAAACTATTAACTCTGACAATCCTAATTTAAATTGTAGAATTCAAGGTTTAGAAAAGTTTTCACCAGTAAAATTTATTATTGATAAAGATTTAAAGACTAAAATAAATTCTAAAGTGTTAAAACCTAGCTCAAATAAAACTTATATTTTTCATAATAAAAAAGATAAAAAGACGATTAATAAATTTAAAAATAAAAACGTAAAACTTATTTTTATGAAAATAGAAAATAATAGTTTTGATTTAAATACAATTTTAAAAAAAATATATTCACTAGGTTATGCAAATCTATTACTTGAGTCAGGTCCAAATCTTTTAAAATCTTTTTTAAACAACAATTTAATAAATGATTTTTATTTATTCAAAGCTGATAATAAAATTAATTTAAAAAATTCAGTTGCTATGAATTCTTTTATTGATTTATTATCTAAAAAATTTAAAAAAAGATCGCAAATTAATACTTTTTTAGATAAAGAAAAACTTTTTAGGTATCAGTAAATGTTTAATGGAATAATTTTTAATAAAGGTAAAATTACAAATATTATCAAAAGAGCTAAAGGAATAAATATCTTTATCAAGTCAAAATTAAAATTAACTAATAAGCAATTAGGTATATCTATTTCCTGTGACGGCGTCTGCTTAACATTAATATCATATAAAAAGGGCATATCTGAATTTTATTTATCAAATGAAACTATTAGAAAATCAAAATTTAAGAAATCTAATGTTGGTGATTATGTTAATTTAGAACTACCTTTAAAGTATGGACAAAATATTTCAGGTCATATTTGTCAAGGTCATGTTGATACAGTAAGTAAAGTCACAAATTTAACAAATGTAGATAAATCTACAATTTACGAATTCAGTATTGATAAAAAATTTTATAAATTTTTAGTTGAGAAAGCATCAATCTTGATAAATGGTGTATCTTTAACCATAGCCAAGATAAAGAAGAATAAATTTGAAATTTGGGTTATTCCACATACACTAAAACTTACAAATTTAGCAAACATTAAAAAAAATGATTTAGTTAATATTGAAATTGATATTTTGTCTAAATATGTAAAAAAATTTATTAATGATAAAAAATAAATTTAGCCCAATAGAAAAGATTATTTCTATCTCAAAAAAAGGAGGGATGTATATTCTTGTTGACGATGAAAATCGAGAAAATGAAGGGGATTTAGTATTTAATGCCAGTGATGTTAATTCTAAAAAAATTAATTTTATGGCAAAAAACGGCAGAGGTTTAATTTGTCTAACACTAAACAAAAATCAAGCAAATAAACTTGGGCTAACATTTATGGCTCCTGTTAATCAATCGAGAAATCAAACAGCCTTTACTATTTCAATAGAGGCCAAGAAGGGTATAACTACAGGTATTTCAGCTAAAGACCGATCACGAACAATAAAAGTAGCTACCAAAAAAAATGTATTAAAAAAAGAAATAGTTTCTCCTGGTCACGTATTTCCAATTATTTCTCGTGAAGGAGGAGTTCTAGTTAGAGCGGGTCACACAGAGGCATCTGTCGACATAGCTAGACTTGGCAACAAAATTCCAGCCGCTGTTATATGTGAGATTATGAATGAAGATGGTTCGATGGCAAAAGGTGATGATTTATTAAAATTTGCAAGTAAACATAAACTTCATATTGCTAAAATTGAAGATTTAATTTCGTACAGACTAAGAAAAGAAAATCTTATTAAATTAAAAAAAACATCTACAATTAATTTAAATAATCAAAAATTTAAAATTTATGTTTTTGAGAACTCAATTGATGGTTCTGAGCATTTTGCATTAGTTAAAGGCAAAGTTAATAAAAGTAAATCACCAAGAGTAAGAGTCATTTCATCTAATGTAGTTCAAAATTATCTAGTTAATCAAAAACTTCCTAACTCATTTGAAAAAACTTTAAAATATTTTAAAAAATATAGCAATTGCGTTATGATTTTTATAAGAGATCCAAATTTAAAATCTGTTACTCAAACACTTAAGGAATTTAAAGATAAAAAGTCTAAAACCAAGGAAAAAGACCAATTAATAAAAAGTTATGGTATTGGAGCTCAAATAATTAAATCTTTAAAAATAAAGAAAATGATATTAGTTACTAGAACTCTAAAAAAGGTTGTTGGGTTGGATGGTTATGGTATCAAGATTATTAAACAAGAAATTATAAAATGAAAAATAAAGTATTAATTATACAAGCAAACTACTACAAAGATATTTCAAAAGCTCTTCTTAAAAGTGCGAAGAATGAACTAAAAAATTTTGCAAAGATTAATGTAATCTCTGTTCCAGGTGTATTTGAGATACCAGTAGTTATTTCTAAAAATTTAAAAAAATATGATGGTTTTGTAGCACTTGGATGTGTAATTAAAGGTCAAACGCCTCATTTTGATTTTATATCTAAATCAACAACTGATGCAATTATGAATATATCTGTAGAGTCAAAAAAACCTGTTGGTAATGGAATAATTACTTGTTTAAATAAAAATCAAGCTATAGCACGTGACAAAAAAGGTAGAGAAGCGGCCAACGCAGTAAAAACAATATTATCTTTATAGAATGCCGCTTCATTTTAGTAAAAAAAATAATCCAAGAGTTATTATAATTCAGAAGCTTTACAGCAAGTATTATAACAATGAAGTAGAATTAAATTTCCCAAAACATCGTTTCAAAAAATTTATAAAAGATGTAGTAAACGGCACAATTGAACGAGATGACGTAATTCATGAGGAAATTATAAATCATTTAAATGAAGATTTAAAAATATCAAACCTAGATAAAGTTTTTCAAGTAATAATAAAAAGTGCGATTTTTGAATTAATGTATAAACCAAAAATATCCTCAAAGATAATTATTAAAGAATACCTTAATGCTTCTAATTTCTTTATCGATTTATCACAAACAAAATACTTAAATGCTTTGCTTGATAAAATTTCAAAGAAATTACGAAACTGATGAATGAAGAATTTTTAATAAATAATTATTTAAAAAAATTATCTAAAAATAATCCATCTTCGCTTAATTTAAATGATGATGTTTTTTTCGATAAAAATAAAAAACTAGTTATATCTGTTGATACTTATATTGAGGGTATACACTTTTTAAATTTTAATAAACCCGATCATGTTATAAGAAAAATAATAAGATCATCTATATCAGACATTTATGCTAAAGGGGTAAAGCCAAATTATTTCTTTTTAGCTGGCTCAGGTAACAAAAGACATTTTACAAAAAAAAATATGTCATTAATTAAAAAATCTTTATCTAATGAACAAAATAGATTTAATATAAAATTATCTGGTGGCGATACTACTTCATCAAAAAATCTAAGTTTTACGGTTATGTCTTTAGGATATTCAAATAAAATTGTTTATAGAAACAAAGCTAAAAATGGAGATGATATTTATGTAACAGGCAATATAGGTGATAGTTATATTGGATTAAAAGCCTTACAAAACAAAATCAAATTAAATTCAAATCAAAAAAAATATTTTATTGATAAATATTATTCACCTAATCTACCTATAAAGTTTAGTTTAAATCTTTTTAAAATTGCAAACTGCTCTATGGATGTATCTGATGGATTGGTAATTGATCTGAATAAATTAATAAATAAACAAAAACTTGGCTATTTAATCGATATAGATAAAATCCCTATATCAAATCATTTAAAACAATTAATTAAACACAAAAAATTGAAGACGTCAGACTATTTATTTAATGGTGATGATTATCAAATTTTATTTACAGCTTCCAAGTCAAAGAGAAAATATATAAAAACTTTATCCTCTAAAATGAATCAAAAAATTTCTATTATTGGGCAAATTAATACTAAATCAAAAAGTTACCTATTAGATAATAGGAGAATTCCAATAAAATACCTCAAATACCAAGGTTATTCTCACATATTCTAAGAAGTTAAATATTGCCTTTTATAATCTTTTTTGTAATGTCCGCATTTTAAAAAATAACTAAAACACTTATTTAAGGAATTATATGTCTGTTGAAACAATTTTATTATACACAATTTTTGCTGGGATCTTATCCATTGTTTATGGATTTGTAACAGGATCATCAATTTTGAATGCCAGTGCAGGGAATGCAAGGATGCAGGAAATTGCTTCTGCTATTCAAATAGGTGCAAAAGCCTATTTGAACAGACAGTACAAAACAATAGCTATAGTTGGTGTTGTTGTTTTAGTTATTATTAGTTTTGCATTTTCATTATTAGTTGGAATTGGATATTTAATTGGTGCAACATTATCTGGTATTGCTGGATACGTTGGAATGCTGGTATCCGTTCAAGCAAATGTCCGTACTGCAGAAGCTTCAAGAAAAGGTTTATCTCAAGGTCTTTCAATAGCATTTAAATCTGGAGCAATTACAGGAATGCTAGTTGCTGGTTTAGCTTTATTAGCTATAGCTGTTTATTATTATATTTTATTATCAGCTGGTGTTGATGAAAGAGAAATTGTAAATGCACTAGTAGCTTTAGGTTTTGGTGCTTCTTTAATATCTATTTTTGCAAGATTAGGCGGTGGAATTTTTACAAAAGGTGCTGATGTTGGAGCAGATTTAGTCGGAAAAGTAGAGGCAGGTATTCCAGAAGATGATCCTAGAAATCCAGCTGTTATTGCAGACAACGTAGGTGATAATGTGGGAGATTGCGCAGGTATGGCGGCAGATTTATTTGAAACATATGCTGTAACTATTGTTGCAACTATGGTTCTTTCATCAATATTCTTTGTATCAGACTTAAATATGATGGTTTATCCATTAAGTATTGGTGCAGCTTGTATTTTAACATCTATAGTAGGTACTTTTTTTGTTAAACTTGGAAAATCAAAAAATATAATGAATGCTCTATATAAAGGTTTTGTTGCTACAGCTATTTTATCTTTAATTATTTTATATCCCATAACAGACTACGTCATAGGATTAGACACCAACTATACTGTAAATGGAGTTTCTTTTAATGGTATGAGCCTATATTATTGTGGTGTTATAGGTTTAATTATAACTGGATTGTTAATTTGGATAACTGAATATTACACTGGGACAGATTACAGACCTGTTAAAAGTGTTGCAGAATCTTCTACTACAGGACATGGTACTAATGTAATTCAAGGTTTAGCTATTTCAATGGAAGCGACAGCAATTCCTGCAATAATAATTGTAGCAGGAATTTTATTAACTAATTCTATTGCTGGATTATTTGGTATTGCTATTGCAGTGACTACTATGCTTGCATTGGCCGGTATGGTTGTAGCACTTGATGCATATGGTCCTGTAACAGATAACGCTGGTGGAATTGCTGAAATGTCAAATCTTCCAAAAAATGTCAGAAAAACTACTGATGCTTTAGATGCTGTTGGAAATACAACAAAAGCAGTTACAAAAGGTTATGCAATAGGTTCAGCTGGATTAGGAGCATTGGTTTTATTTGCTGCATACACTGAAGATATTAAGCATTTTTCAAAAGAAGCGGGCTCTAAACTTGAGGGTATCGTTGTTACTTTTGATTTATCTAATCCGTTTGTAGTTGTTGGTTTGCTAATTGGTGGAATGTTGCCATATCTATTTGGTTCAATGGGAATGCAAGCTGTAGGAAGAGCTGGTGGAGCTGTTGTAATTGAAGTACGTAGACAATTTAAAAAAATACCTGGGATAATGAAAAGAAAAGCTAAACCTGATTATGGTAAATTAGTAGATTTGTTGACTAAAGCTGCAATAAAAGAAATGGTTATCCCTTCTTTGTTACCAGTTTTGTCACCTATAGTTTTATATTTAATAATTTTACCTATTGGTGGTCAGGTTGCTGCTTTATCATCCGTTGGTGCAATGTTACTTGGAGTAATAATAACTGGGTTGTTTGTTGCTGTCTCAATGACGGCAGGTGGCGGAGCTTGGGATAATGCAAAAAAATATATTGAGGATGGTAAATTTGGTGGAAAAGGTTCTGAAGCTCATAAGGCAGCTGTAACAGGGGATACTGTGGGCGACCCATATAAAGATACTGCAGGTCCAGCAGTTAATCCTATGATTAAAATAACTAATATTGTTGCCTTATTGTTATTAGCCGTAATAGCTGGTTAAAATACTATTTTTTATTTCTGGTAGGTGCATTAATTTTTTCTCGCAATGAACTAAAGACATCATAAATCAAATTATTGTTTTGAAATTCTTTATTTGTTGTATTTTTAATGAAATTTAGATCATTCATATCATTGATATTTAAAAGTTTTTTATTTGCTAGCAAACCTCTGTCATCGAGCTCAATAATAAGCACGTTATTTTTTTTTATTTTTTGAGCTCCAAGCTTAAACAATGATTGGTTTGTTTTATGTCTTTCTATATAAAACCATTTATTAATATTAAAATCACTTTTTATTGATGGTGGTCCAATTAACCTAATTATTTCATTTTTATTTGTTACATTAATTTCCAATTTATCAAATTTTGCTTCCAATGATTTCTTACCATGATAATTTGAAGCTTTATTTCCTGAACAATTAATTATAAAAATAAATATTAAAATATAAAAGTATTTTATGAACACCATATATTTAAATATTTACAATAATTTAATAAAACTCACCAGAAATAAAAACCTATATAATAATAGTAAGCAGGATACTTTTTATGATCGTATGATTATACTTTTCTTTCATTTGAGTTTTTTATTAAAAAATTATAAAAATATTGAAGAAAAAGAGAATTTGCAAAATTTTTTTGATTATAGTGTTAGACAAATTGAACTTTCGATAAGAGAAATTGGATATGGCGATGCTACAATCAATAAAAAAATGAAAGAGTATGTAAATCTACTTTTTTCAGTTATAGATAAAATTAATAATTGGGAAAGGTTAAATAAAGATGAAAAAAAAAAAATATTTAATCTTTTTATAGAAGATTCATCTAATTCTGAAAATTTTGTAGAATATTTTGATAAATATAAGGATTTTTTATCAAAAAACTCTTTCAATAACCTTACAAAAGATATATTAACCGATTAAATATTTATGGCTGTACCTAAACGAAAAACAACAAAATCTAGAGCAGGAAAAAGAAGATCTCATTTGAGGCTAACCTCAAAAAATATCATGGAGGACAAGAAATCAGGTGAGTATAGACTTTCTCATCATATGGATCTTAAAACTGGCTTCTATAAAGGTAGACAGGTATTAGATCCTAAAGATTAAGATTTAATTATGAGTAACCCAATAAAAATTGCAGTTGATGCAATGGGTGGTGATGATTCTCCAGATAAAGTTATCAAAGGCATTGAAATTCACTGTTCAACAAGTGAAGACGTTTTTTATAATATATTTGGTGATGATAATTTAATTAATTCAATAATTTCAAAAACAAAAATACCAACCAGCTCTTACAAACTAATACATACAAAAAATTTAATAAAAGATACTGACAGCCCTTTATCAGCAGCAAAAAAAGGTAAGGATACTAGTATGTGGCTTGCTATTGAAAGTTTAAAAAATAATGAGTCAGATGCTATAGTATCAGCTGGTAATACAGGCGCCTTATTTGTTATTGCAAAACTAAATCTAAATATGATTGAAAAAATCGACAAACCTGCACTTTCTGCATTATGGCCAAATAAAAATGGAATGAATGTTGTTTTAGACTTAGGAGCAAACATAGAATGTAGTGAAAAAAATTTAGCAGATTTTAGTTTAATGGGAGCAGCTTTACATAAATCTTTATTTCCAAACGAAACTTCTAAAGTAGCATTATTGAATATAGGATCTGAGGAATTAAAAGGTAATAATATTATTAAAAATACTTATCAATTGCTTTCTGAAAATAAAAATTATTTATTCGAATTTAAAGGATATGTAGAAGGAAACCATATTATGAATGGAGATGTTAATGTTATTGTAACAGATGGATTTACTGGTAATGTAGCTTTAAAAACTGCAGAGGGTACAGCAAATTTTATAACAGCTGAGCTTAAAAATGCATTCAATTCATCAATAATTGGAAAAATTTCAGCATTATTAAATATACAAAATTTAAAAAAATTCAAAAAAAAATTAGATCCAAGATTATACAATGGTGCAATATTATTGGGCTTAGATAAACCAGTAATAAAAAGTCATGGTTCTACGGATGAAATTGGTTTTGCGAATTCATTAAAAGTATGTGAAAAAATTATAAAAGCCAATTTAATTGATAAAATTCAAAAAAATATAATTTAAATGAGAATTAATTTAACAAAAAAAGATATAATTAATTCACTTTATATGCAATTAGGTTTCTCAAAAAAAATTTGCGAACATCTATTAGAGGATTTTTTTTCAATTATTTTGAATGAACTCATGATAAAGAATAAAGTAAAAATTCCAAAATTTGGTACTTTTACAATTAAACGTAAAAATAAAAGAATAGGTAGAAACCCAAAGACATTAGAAAAAAAAATTATTTCTGAGAGAAATGTTATTATATTTAAAGCTTCAAATGAGTTTAAAAAATATATAAATAAGAATGAGTTATAATAATAAGAAGTATAAATCTATTGGAGAGGTTGCTAAGATTTTAAATCTTGTTGATAAAAAAACTGGAAAATTATCAACACATACTCTTAGATTTTGGGAAAAAGAATTTAAAGAAGTCAAGCCATACATATTTTCTGGAAATAGAAGATATTACGATAATAAAAGTATTGAAATTTTAAAAAAAATTCAATTTCTATTAAAAAATAAAGGTTTAACAATAAAAGGTGCAAAAAAACAGCTAGAAAATAATAATTCTAATCTTGACGATACGAATAATAAAACTATAAACAAAAAAATTTTTAAAACAAAATTAAATAAAATATCAAATTTATTAAAAAATTTAAAAAATTATGGCTAAAAAAACTCATGTAAAAGTAAGGTTGGTGCCTGAAGCAAAACCTGATAGTCCGTTTTTCTATTATGTAAAAAAGCCAGCTGGTGGTGAAAAGGCTAAAGTAAAATTAAAAGTTAAAAAATACAATCCAGCAACTAGAAAACATGAATTTTTTATAGAAAAAAAATTACCACCCCACAGTAAGTAATTTATTTTTTTTTAAAATTTCTTTTTTCAAAATCAATATAAGACATAATCATATTTTTCCATATTCGATTAGTTATCTTTGGATCAATTTTATTTTTAATCGATTTTTTTTTAATATTTTTTAGGATTGTTAAAATTCTTTTTTTGTCAACAATTTCATGTTTATAAGTTTTAAGTTTAAGAACATCTTTTACTATATTAGTTCTAATTTTTATTAATTTGATAAGCTTGTTATCAAGTAAATCTAATTTTTTCCTTAGGATATTTAATTTTTTTCTTTTATCTGGCGACATTTGATCAATTGGAATTATCAATAAATATTATATTTAAACAATTATGTATACTGAAATTAATACAAAATTGAAAATTTACATGTCTAATTGGTTGTTATTTATGGTTTTTTTGGTGTCAGCAATGATAGTTGTTGGTGGTCTTACAAGACTAACAGATTCTGGACTTTCAATTACAGAATGGGAATTTTTCAAAGGTTTTTTCCCTCCATTAAATAATGATGCTTGGTTAGCATATTTTGAATCTTATAAACAAATACCTGAATTTAAACTTCAAAATTATTCAATGACCTTAAGTGAGTTTAAAGTGATATTTTGGTGGGAATGGGCACACAGATTTTTTGGTCGTATAATTGGTTTGGCTTTCTTAATACCATTAATTTTTTTTACTATTAAAATAGGTTTTAAAAAACTTATTAACTTATATTTGATATTTCTTTTAATATGTTTCCAGGGTTTTTTAGGTTGGTACATGGTACAGAGTGGTCTTGTTAATAATATAGATGTGAGCCATTTTAGACTATCTATTCATCTTTTATTTGCATTTATAATTTTGTCACTAATATTTTGGAATTATTTAAGTTTAGTAAATTTAAATAAAATGGATAAAAAAATTAATAATTATATACCTGAATTTTTTTTATTATTAATTTACTTACAAATTATTATTGGTGCATTCGTTTCAGGTATGGATGCAGGAAAAATATATAACACCTGGCCACTGATGGGTAATTCATATTTTCCAGATGATAATAAGTTTATAAGTTTATTTAAATTATCCGTTTTTAGTGATCCATCACTAGTTCAATATTTACATCGAAATTTAGCTTATTTAATATTTATTATCTTCGTAGTGATTTCATATATAACCTATAGGAATAAAATTTTTTATTTATTTAAAGCTGTATCTATTTTAGGTTTAATTATTTTATTACAAATTATATTGGGAATTCTTACTGTTTTGTCTGGTGCCAGTATTTTAACAGCTTCATTGCATCAGTTTAGTTCAATATTATTAATAACATCGTCATTATATTTTTTATACAAAAATAGGTTTAATTGATTATTTTTTTTCAATTACAAATAACTCATTGTTAAAATATAATCCTTTGTTTTTATTGACTATATCTTTTACAACTTTTTGATAATATTTTTTCATTTCAGCACTCATTATTTGCTCATCTGATATTTGATTAACATATACTGCAGCATTCCATGCTGAAAATATTAATGATGTAGCAATACCACCGCTAATTTCATTTGGTAATGCTCTCAAAACATATTTAATAGTTTGTTTTTTGCTAAATTTCAATTTTTTCAAAATTTCATTGTCAGTATTATTTTTTATATATTTTATTATTGAGGTATGCAGTGAAGGAAATGGATTTTCTTTTGGCCATATTTTCTTAATAATCTTGTATCCAGGATCATTACCACATGCATGAACTACCACCAATTTACCATTCTTATCTAATGATTTTATCATTGGACCAATAACATACTTCACTTTTTTCTCTGCAGATATTCTTGATCTATAAGGTTGTGATGCAATGATTAAATCATAACTATTTTTTCCATTATTTTTTTTTGGAATAACATTTTTCAAAGAAAATTCTTGATCTTTTCTATAAATTACAATTACAGACGGCTCTTTGTATGTGGGATTTCCATTTCTAGGATTTCTCTCTATTTGCCATTTTTTATTTAAAAACTCTTGATTTAATTTTCTTAATTGATTTGAAAAATCAAGTGATGAATTACCTTTAAGTTTAACTATTTTCCAATTCATTTTTTTTTGTTTATTTTTGTCATTCGATTTAAGTGCTGTTGCCTCTACATAATTTAGATTTGAAATAACAAATACTGTATTTTTATGTTCGACAAATCGATCTGGAAGCTTTTCAAGTCCTAATCTAACATCCTCCATACTAATTTCTTTTGTGCTTACCAATAGAGGAATATGAGGCATTTTCTGATGACATTGTCTCATCACACTCATCAATAACGATCCATCACCCATACCTGCATCAAATATTTTTAATGCCGGAAACTTAGGTTTTAATTTTCGCACAATAGGTTTTAAGGCATCAGCAATCTTATTCTTTTCATTAGTCGTTGTAACAAAAAGTAAATATTTTTGCCTGTTATCAAAAAATCTAAAATTTTTTTTCATAAATGCTAGTTTGTATTATTTATTTGCTGGGTAATTGGTTGTTATGAATTTTTTTAATACATTTAATACCCGATCTGCTTCCTCTAATAGCATCATATGTCCACAATTATCTATTATATCTATTTGACTTCCTTCAATTAAATTAGCTAGTTTTTTGCCTTCTTTTACTGGACACATTTTATCGTCAGTAGCAAGTATAGAAAGGGTGGGAATTTTAATTTGTTTAGCAGCTTCAAAACCATTTTTGTAATTATCACATGCTCTAAAATCTACACCGAGGGTATTTTTTATTGTTCTAGTTTTAGCTAACATTGAACCAGTATTAATATGATATAGACCTGGCACAGGGTGGCCCCCAAAATGACCAGCTGGTCCATGAGCCCAGTCCATCATTAATTCAACAGCTTTAGGATCGTTATTTTCTGCTAAAGACAATAATTCAGGGTTCATTGGAATTGCACCAGCACCACCCATTAAACTTAAAGTTTTTATTTTATCAGGATTTCTTGCTGTACATTCAACAGTAACTAAACATCCTTGTGAATGACCAACTAATGAAGCTTCTTTATATCCAACTGCATCAATAACATCGCTTACCCAATCAGCCATATCCTCTATTGATTTTAAACTTTCTCCCCCTGACAATCCATGACCCGGCATATCTAAAGCTAAAACACTGTATCCATGAAAAGCAAAATATCTTGTTTGCAAAACCCATGTCATATGAGTTAGTCCACTACCATGAACAAATATTATTAATGGCTTATTCTTATCGAAAGGTCTACCCCCCGTAGAAGCATAAACCTCGTTATTATTTACCTGAAACTTCATTGATTGGATACGAGTCTAGGTTTCCTAGCAGCTCTAAATCCATTTTCAAAGTCATTTTTAATATCATCAATATCTTCAATACCGACTGATAATCTTATCATATCATGAGATAAACCCGCAAATTTTAATGTAGCTTCATCCATTTGAGAATGTGTTGCTGATGCTGGATGAATTACCAATGTTCGTGTATCTCCAACATTTGCTAAATGAGAAGCAAGTTTAACGTTATTAATAAATGCTTCACCTGCAGCTTTTCCTCCTTTAATACCAAATGCTATCATTGATCCTTTGCCGTTTGGTAATAATTTGCTTGCTAAATCATGATCAGGATGATCTGGCACACTCGGGTGTGAAACCCAAGCAACACTTTCATGACCTAATAAATATTCGACCATTTTTTCAGCATTCTCGCAATGTTTTTTCATTCTGACAGAAAGTGTCTCTATACCTTGTAACACATTCCATGCATTTTGAGGGCTTAGACAAGGACCAAAATCTCTCATACCTTCTGCTCTTGCTTTCATTGTAAAAGCTGTTGGTCCAAATTCTTCAGCAAAAGATAATCCATGATAACCTTCATATGGTTGAGTCATTGTTGGGAATTTATCATTTTGCATCCAGTCAAACTTACCTCCTTCAACAATTATACCAGCCATTGAAGATCCATGACCTGCCATCCATTTAGTAAGTGAATGAACTACAATATCAGCACCATGCTCTATAGGTTTACATAAATAAGGTGTTTGATAAGTTGCATCTACCATTAAAGGAATACCAGCGTCGTGAGCTATTTTAGCAATCTCAGGCATATTCATTATTTCATTACCAGGATTACCTACAAGTTCACCAAAAATACCTTTTGTATTTTTTTGAATTGCTTTTTTAAATCCCTCTGTATCTCTTGGTTTTACAAAAGTTGTTTTAATACCAAATTTTGGAAGTGTTAGTCTAAATAGATTTACAGTTCCACCATAAAGTTGGGATGATACAACCAAATGATCTCCTGCTTCACAAAGTGTCATCACTGCGAGAAATATTGCACTCATGCCAGACGAAGTAGCAAGTGCTGCCGTTCCACCTTCTAAAGAAGCAACTCTCTCTTCTAAAACGGCAACTGTTGGATTTGATATCCTACTATAAATATGTCCACCTCTTTCTAAATTAAATAATGCTGCCGCATGATCTACATCATCAAATAGATATGAAGTTGTTTGGTATATTGGTACCTGTCTTGAACCAGCATTTTTGTGAGGTTGATAACCTGCATGTAAACTAAGGGTATCGAATTTATATGTTTTAGGATCCATTCCTTTTTTGTCTGACATTTATTTGCTCCTATCTAAATTTTATGAATTTATTATAAACTAATATTATCGCTTATTAATAGCTTATTTATTACTTAAAACTATAAAAAATGACTTATGTTCTATCCGTATATCGTTTGACAATATATCGATTTATAAGTATTAATCCCGCAATTATGACTAAATTTCTTAAAAAAGACGACCTAAATAGCAAATGGTTTGAAATTGACGCTACCGGAGCTGTGGTAGGAAGACTAGCAACCGTTGTATCGAAAATCCTTAGAGGAAAAAATAAAGCAACATTTACTCCTCATATGGATAGTGGAGATTTTGTTGTTGTTAAAAACGTAGATCAATTAAAATTTACAGGGAATAAGTTTTCAAACAAAAAATATTATAGACACACAGGGCATCCTGGTGGAATTAAAGAAACAACACCTGAAATATTACAATCTTCAAAACCAGGTGAAGTTTTAAAAATGGCAGTAAAAAGAATGTTACCCGGCGGTCCTTTAGCTAAAAAACAACTAACTAAACTTAAGGTTTATTCAGGATCGGATCATCCTCATTCAGCACAAAACCCTGAAGTAATAGAAATTGGAAAACTTAATTCAAAAAATATAGTAAGAAATTAAAATGGAAACAAATCAATCTACATCTTCAAAACTAAAATTAGATTTTAAAGATGCAAAATATGCAACAGGTAGAAGAAAAACTTCAATTGCAAAAGTTTGGTTAAAAAAAGGGACTGGTAAAATTTATGTTAATGGTAAAAATTTAGATGATTATTTCACAAGAGCTACTCATAAAATGCAAATACTAAGACCTTTTGAAATTATCAATCAATCTACAGAATACGATGTTAGATCCCAAGTTGTTGGAGGTGGACACACAGGTCAAGCAGGAGCATTAGTACATGGTATATCAAGAGCACTATTACAATTTGATGAAAATCTAAAACCAACACTTAGAAAAGAAAAACTTACCACGAGAGATTCTAGATCAGTCGAGAGAAAAAAACCTGGTCGTGCAAAAGCTAGAAGAAGTTATCAATTCTCTAAAAGATAATATCATTTTATTAAACAACTGTTATATTACAATATGTCTAAGATTAATGCATTAGTTGCTGGAGCTACCGGATACATAGGTATTCAATTGGTCAAATTATTAACAAAACATAAAAGAGTTAAAATTAAATATCTTTGTGGCGATACCTCTGTAGGTAAGAATATTAGTTCCTATGATAAATACTTCAATAAATATAAATTACCAAATATTATTAAATTTAATAAAGAGTTATTAAAAAATGTTGATGTCATATTTACAGCGTTGCCTAATGGAGAAGCTCAAAAAATTTCAAAAAATTTACATAATAAAAATATCTTAATTGATTTAGCGGCAGATTTCAGACTTAAATCTTCCAGTGATTATTTGAAATGGTATAAAATCAAACATAATGCTCCTAAATTAATCAAACAAAGTATTTATTCTTTACCTGAGTTAAATAATAAAAATATTAAAAAATATAAAATAATTTCTTGTCCAGGATGTTATCCAACTTCAATTTTATTACCCCTAGTGCCTTTAATTAATAAGAATATTGTTAAACCAAATAATATAATAATCGATTCAAAATCTGGATATTCAGGTGCAGGAAGAAATATTCATAAAAAATATAACAACAAATTTTTAAATGAGACATTGAGTGCCTATGGTTTAGCGTTTCATAGACACAATTCAGAAATAGATCAGGAATTAAAAATAAAAACTGGCAAAAAGGTAAAATTTCAATTTACACCTCATCTTTCACCAATGTTTAGAGGAATATTAACTACTATGTATTTAGATCTAAAAAAAAGTGATTCTCTAAAAAAAATTTATTCTTTTCTAAGAAAATATTACAAAAATAGTAAATTTATTAAAATTTTGAAACCAAATTCTTTTTTAGGGACTAATGAAGTTATAAACACAAATAACTGTTATATTTCTGTGTGTGAGAGCAAATATAAGAATAAAATAATTATATTGTCAGCAATAGATAATTTGATTAAGGGTGGTAGTGGACAAGCTGTTCAAAATATGAATATTTTATTTGGATGTAAGTCTGATGAAGGATTGAATTGATGAGATTATTAATATTTTTACTAATTTTTTTATTTATTAATAATTGTTCAAATCAAAATTTTGGTTCTTTTTTAAAGAAAAAAAATCTTGATGTGGTAGAAAAACCAAATTTAGAATTTGATAAAAATATTTCTTTTAAAGATTTTAAAAATAAAATTATTAATTATGGAAAAAATAGTATTTTTCCAAGCTTAGATGATTGATATGACAAAAAAACTTAATATAGCAATTGTTGGATTAGGGCAGATTGGCAATTATCTTTATAATGAGCTTAATACAAAAAAAAAAGATATTTTAAAAAAAACTGGAAAAATTATTTCTGTTTCAGCAATTTCTGCTAAGAATATTAATAAAAAAAGAAAATTTAGAATTAATAAAAAAATATTTTACAAAGATCCTTTTAAAATCTTTAAAAATAATAAAATTGATATTTTAATTGAAGCTATTGGTCAATCTGATGGTATATCAAAAAAAATTGTAGAATTTGCACTTAAGAATAAAATTCATGTTGTAACTCCTAATAAGGCATTAATTTCTAAACATGGTAATAATCTCTCAAAACTTGCTGAAAAAAATAAAGTTAATTTAGAATTTGAAGCGTCAGTAGGAGGTGGAATCCCTGTATTAAGGACTATTAAAGAAGGGCTAGCAACTAATAAGATAAGTAAAGTTTATGGAATATTAAATGGTACTTGTAATTACATATTATCTGAAATGGAAGAAACTAAATCTGGCTTTTCAACTGTACTAAAAAAAGCTCAATTATTAGGTTATGCCGAACCTGGTAATCCAAAATTAGATTTAAATGGTTACGATGCTTTAGCTAAAGTTAAAATTCTTTCTGCTTTAGCATTTAATAATAAAGTATCAAATTCAAAATGTTTAATGGAGGGTATTGAAAATATAGAATACAAGGATTTAGAAATTGCAAATCAATTAAATTATAAAATTAAATTATTGGGAATAACAGAAATTGTTAATAATAAATTATTTGAAAGAGTTCATCCGTGTTTAATTAAAAAAAATACCTATATTGCTAATGTTAATGGTGTTATGAATGCTGTTATTATTGAAGGTAATCCAGTAGGGGAGAGTGTTTTGCAAGGAGAAGGTGCTGGACCTGGTCCAACATCATCTGCTTTAATGTCTGATCTTTTGTCGATTTTACGTGGAAATATCAAATATCCTTTTGGAATCTCGGACAATAAAAGAAAATCTCCATTAATTTATAATACGGATAATTATTCCAATGCTTTATATATTAGACTTGAAGTTAAAGACAAACCTGGTGTTCTATCTGAAATCACTAAAAAATTTGCAAAACATAAGGTTTCTGTACAAAGATTAATACAAATACCAAATAATAAAAATAAAACCGCTTCTATTGTAATTATAACTCACAAATCTTTAGAAAAGGATTACCAGAAATGTATTAAATCTTTTAAAACAAACAATAATATTATTAAGAACCCTATATTATTAAGACTTTTTTAAATGGAACTTTATTTAAAGCTCTTTGAAGTTCTATTCCCTGTATTTTTTATTGTTGGAATTGGTTTTTTATTAGGAAAAAAAAATCCAAATTTCGATACTTCTTTTATAACATCTTATGCTGGGAATTTTGGAACTCCAGCTTTAGTAATTTTTTCTCTTACTTCTACAGGTGTCACATTTGATATATTTGCAGAATATTTTATTTACGCATTAATATTACTTTCTTCATTTGCTTTAATTGGTCTTGTTTTTTTAATTCTTATGAAAAAGGATTATATTAGAGAATTACCTACTTTTTTTTTACCTAACACAGGTAATATGGGTATACCGATATGCCTTTTTGCTTATGGTAAATTGGGAATGGGTGTGGCTGCAGCTATATCATCTTTGGTAATACTCTTACATTTTACTGCTAATATATTTCTTGCAAAACGTAAATTTGATTTTTCAATAATTGCAAAAAGTCCTTCCTTTTATACAATTATCTTGACTGTTATCTTTTTATACTACGGCAAAGAAATGCCAGTTTTTGTGATTAATACAACAATGCTTTTATCTTATGCAATGATTGTAATGATTTTAATGTCTTTAGGCATTGCTTTAACCCAAATGAAAGTTTTTTCTTTGAGAGACTCAATTATAACATCAATTGGTAGAGTAATTCTTGGTCCAATTGTAGGTTTTTTCATAATAAAATTTTTTAATTTATCTGGTTTTGCAGCTGGTGTTTTACTAATTCAATCCTCTATGCCTAGTGCAATATTATGTTATTTGGTTGCTTCAATGTATTCACCAAAAAAAAATGTAGATAATATTTCCAGCACAATTGTTGTTTCTACTTTAATGTCATTAGTTACAGTACCGATAACAGTATTTATCGCTCTTAAATATTTTGCTTAAATGAAAGCAATATTTTTAAATTTATCCGCATGGATGGTTTTGCCCTTCATGGATGCCATTGCAAAATATCTATCTTCGGATTTATCTTTTTTTCAAATAACGTGGGCTAGATATTTTTTTACAGTTGTATTCACAACTTTTTTTATGTTTTTATTTTATAGGGAACAATTGAAGTTTTCTCAAAATATCAAATTACAAATAATTAGAGGTTTGTCCTTATTTTTTGCAAATATATGTTTTTTTTACTCCATTTCTGTAATCTCAATGGCAAAAGCGTTAACATTGGCATTTGTTGCTCCATTGGTCACAACTGCTCTCTCTCCATTTTTACTCAAAGAAAAAGTCGGATATAGAAGGTGGACTGCAGTATTAGTTGGTTTTTTTGGTATTTTAGTTGTTATAAGACCTGGAATTATAGTGATTAATCTCGCTAGTTTAGCAGCTGTTGGAACAGGCTGTTTTTACGGCTTTTATCTAATAATAACTCGAAAATTACATTCAACAGATAGTCCTTTACTCACATTGCTGATTACGGGCGTAGTAGGGGTCATTATCGCATCTTTTTTTGTTCCTATTGTTTGGATTAATCCTACTCCAATTCAATGGTCTTGGATGGCTCTAATGGGTATATTTGCTTGTTTAGGCCATATATTAATCATATTGTCTCTCCGTTACGCTGATGCTTCAAAATTGGCACCATTTGGTTATTTCGAGATAACTACCAACCTTATTTTAGGGTATTATGTGTTTTCGGATTTTCCTGATAAATATACTTTTATTGGTCTTTTTATAATAGTTTCATCTGGGTTATATGTTTTTAAAAGAGAATATTATCATAAATATAAGTAAAAATATATTTACTATATATTAATATAATACTTTAATTAATTAATGTAAACTATTGTTTTTATTAGATTTAATACAATA
>CACLSX010000003.1 GCA_902609705.1 uncultured Pelagibacteraceae bacterium | reverse complement strand
ATTTTATAAAATTGTCGAAAGAATAATGTTGCTATAGCTGATGCTGAAATAGGAACTATTAATCCAAAGTAAGAATTCACTAGATTAAGCTCAGCCATTACTGAATAAGTAGGGAAAATTCTTAACTCTAATGGTACTAAAATTGTAATAAATATAATCCAAAACAATAATGTTGCATATTTTATTCTGTAATAAACCAACGCGTAAGCAGCCATTAAAGATGTAACAACGGATAATATTGCAACTCCTGTAGCCATGATAAAACTATTAAAAAACATTTTTAATGCTGTTATCTCTTTAAAAAAACCACCCTGATATAATAAAACTCGTAAGTAATTTTCATAAAAGCTATCTCCTAAAAACATTTGGAGACCATTCATATTAATCATTGAACTCGTGTGCGTCGAGCTAGCAAAAATCATCCATACAGGAACTACCATGATTAGTATTCCAATGAGTAAAATTAAATGTGAAAAACTTGATGTGATAAATCTAGTCATTAATTATAATGTATTTTCCCTTCGATATATCTAAATTGAAAAATCGTAATTACTAATACAATCAACATCATCATTATTGATTGAGCTCCTGCACTTCCTAAATCCAGTCCTCTAAATCCATCCATGTAAGCTTTATAAACTAGAGTTCTTGTTTCACCGGAAGGAGCACCTATTGTTGTGGTATCAATAATTCCAAATGTATCAAAGAAAGCATACGTTATATTAATAATTATTAAAAAGAATGTAGTTGGCATTAATAATGGGAATGTAATTGTCCAAAATCTTCTAAAACTATTTTTACAGTCAATCATTGATGCTTCAATTACAGATTTTTGTATAGCTTGAAGTCCAGCCAAGAAGAAAATAAAATTAGCACTGATTTGCTTCCAAGAACCAGCTATGATTACGTAAATATAAGAGTCGAACACACTTTCGTACCAATTAAATCCCCACAGTTCGTGAAATAAATGATAAAGAAGACCAAATCTTTCACTAAAAAAATAATTTGCCATTACACCGACTACCGCAGGCGCAATTGCATAAGGCCAAATTAAAAGTGTTTTGTAAGTGCTTTTACCATGCATTACATTATTAGCCTGAACTGCAAGTAATAATCCAATTGAGCCTGTAATTAACGTAATAACAAAACTATAAATAATAGTAAATTTGAAAGCTATGAAATAAGCTGGATCATCAAAAATAAATAAAAAATTGTCAAACCATACAAACTTCGATCCAAATCCAAAAGCATCTTGCATTGTAAATGCATCTCTAAAGGTTTGTATGATTGGCCAATATAAAAAAATTAACAATATACCTAGCTGCGGAGCTAAGAAAAGATATTGTGAATAGCTAGATTTGAATTGGACTTTTTTCATACTTTTGTAAAAATAAATAAGGAGGGTAAATTAATACCCTCCTTATTGTTTTAATTATTCTTACAAAGTTTTAGCAAATTGCTTTAACAATTTAGCTGCACCTTTGTCCATATTCTGCAATCCTTTTTCGATTGATATTTTGCCGTTTAACATTGGCTCAATATTTTCGTAAATTACTTCACGAATTTGGGGCCAGTTACCAGCTCTATATCCACCAGGAATAGTTGAACCTTCTAAGCTTAATTGTTCACCAACTGCTTTATGATATGGAGAAGCTCTATAGAAATTTATAGTTTCAGCTAACTCTATACCACCTTTAGTCACTGCAGAGTAACCAGTCATATTGTGATAATACAGATCCATTTCTGGAGAACCCATAAATTCTATAAATTTAGCAAGTCCTTTGTACTCTTCCTCAGTATGACCATTTAAGATCCAGTTAGCAGCACCACCTATAAAAGTTGGATACTCTTTTCCTTTGGTTACTGAATCCCAGTAAGGAATATGATTAACTGTAAAGTTTGGAACAACACCTTTCATTCCACCAAATGATGCAGCAGAACCAAACCAAAATGCAGCTTCACCTGCTATAAATGGTGCTTGATTGTCTCCCCACGCTCTTCCTTTATAGCCATATAAACCTTTATCATACCATTCTTTAACTTTCTTCCAATGATAGACAAATGCATCAGTTTCAGCGAATAAAGTTTTTGTAGGAACAGCATCGTAACCATTATTTCCATCTAACATTAATAAATTATGTCTAGAAAAGAAATTTTCAGTCCAAATCCATGGACTATGACTTTGAACTAAAGGAATGTATCCAGCAGCTTTGATTTTTGGAGCCATGGCCTCAAATTCTTCATAAGTTTTTGGCACAGATTCAATTCCAACCTCTTTCAAAATGTCCATGTTTGCATACATCAAACAAGTTGAACTATTGAAAGGTACACCAATCATTTTTCCATCAGAGTCGGCATAGAAATTTTTAATGCCTGGAATATAGTTGTCAGCATCTACATCAATGCCATATTTCTTAGCCATTTCTTCAAAACCGATAACAACACCATTTTTTACTTGAGCTACCATGATTGCAGCACCAGCATCATAAACCTGTGAATAGTGTGGTTGGTCGCCTGCTCTAAATGCAGCAATAGTTGCCGCCATGTTATCTTCATAACTTCCTTTTCCTGTAGGAATGACCGTATATTGATCTTGTGAAGCGTTAAATCTATTTGCAATTTCAATAATTACATCACCAAGAAAACCACTGTTTCCGTACCACCAATGAATTTCTGTTTTTGAATAACTGTGTGATGTAAAAGAGAAAGTAAATAGAATTGTTAAAACACTAAGTATTTTTTTCATATCTATCCTTCTGTTAAGTTTATTTTATTTTTTATTAATACTTTATTAATGTTAAGATATTATGAAATTGTAAATAATTGCATTTAAAAATTTTAAATTTCTAAAAGAGGTTGTATATTTTAAAACAAATCATAATTTAAATGTCTAAAATATTTGATTTATTCATAATAGGTGGCGGTATAAACGGTGCAGGTATTGCAAGAGATGCTGCAGGTAGAGGTTTATCAGTTTGTTTAGCTGACAAAGGTGAGATTGGAGGAGCAACCTCATCTTGGTCGACGAAATTAGTACATGGTGGTCTTCGTTATTTAGAAAATTATGAATTCAAACTAGTTAGAGAATCTCTGAAAGAAAGAGAAATAGTTTATAAAATTGCCAGACATATTTCCAAACCGATTCCTTTTATAATTCCTTATGCAGATAAAATTCGACCAGCCTGGTTAATTAAAATTGGTTTATTTTTGTATGATAATTTAGGTGGCAAAAGCAATATACCAAAATCAAAAACGTTTGATCTTACAAAAAAATTTTCAAATATTCTTAAGCAAAAATACAAAACTGGTTTTCAATATTTTGACATACAAATTGACGATAAAAAATTAACGAAACTAAATGCTAAAGATGCAAAAAGAAATAAAGCTAAAATACTAGAATATAACAAAGTTAAAAAAGCTGAAATTATTGGCAATGAATGGATTATTAGTCTTGAAAAAGGTGAAAAAGTAAAATCAAAAATTTTAATTAATGCATCTGGACCATGGATAAACGAAACCTTAACTAAAAATATAAAAATTAAATCTAAGAAAAAAATAAGATTAGTTAAAGGAAGTCATATTATTACAAAAAAATTGTACAAAGAAAATGTTGCATTCACATTTCAAAATACTGATAAAAGAATAATATTTGTGATACCTTATAAAGGGAAGTTTTCTTTAATTGGAACTACAGAAGTTGAGGTTAAATCACCAGAAAATAAAGGAATATCAAAAAAAGAAATTACATATTTAATTCGTTCAGTAAATAATTACTTAAAAAAACAAATCAGAACAAAGGACATTGTAGATACTTATTCAGGGATAAGACCTCTAATTGAAGATTTTAATACAGCTTCAAAAGTCACAAGAGATTATGTTTTTGATTTAAAAATTATAAAAAAATTACCTTTATTGAATATATATGGAGGAAAACTAACCACCTACAGAAAATTGTCTGAAAAAGTCCTTTTTGACCTTAGAAAGTTTTTACCTAAAACAAAAAAAGGTCCATGGACACACAAAAAGAAGCTTCTCTAAACTTAATGACCGTTAAATTTGAAAAATTAAAAAAAACAATAATTAAATGTAATAAATGCCCTAGACTTGTGAGGTTTAGAAAAAAAATATCTACGGAAAAAAGAAAACAATATATGGACCAAACTTATTGGGGAAAACCAGTTACAGGTTTTGGAGATATAAATGGAAAAATAATGATTGTTGGTCTAGCACCAGCTGCTCATGGTGGAACAAGAACAGGCAGAGTATTTACAGGCGATAAATCCTCAGATTTTTTATATAAATGTTTACACAATGTAAAAATTGCCAATCAAAGTAATTCAGATCATATAAATGATGGATTAAAAATAAAAAATACCTTTATAACACCAGCTCTAAAGTGCGTTCCTCCAGGAGATAAACCATTAAATGAAGAGTTAAAAAATTGCTTTGGTTATTTTAAATCTGAATTTGAAATACTTAAAAATCTAAAAATTATTGTGGCTTTAGGGAAAATTGCGTTTGATACTTGTATAAAATTTTATAGAGAAAATTTTGATTACACTGAAAGAGTAAAATTTGGTCATGGAACATATTTTAAATTACCTAACAATGTGTTGTTAATGGGGTGTTATCATCCAAGTCCAAGAAATGTAAATACTGGACGAATAAATGAAAAACAAATGACTAAACTATTTAAAAAAGTAAAAGAACTAGTTTAATTTGTTAATAAGTGCTTTTGGAAGTTTTACTGGTTTTCCCAAATTATTAAGAGATACCAGTTTAATCTCTGCATCACATAAAGTATCTGATTTTCTTTTAATTACTTGTGACATTGTAATTGTAGTCAAAGTATTAGACTTAATTTTTGTAAAAACAGTAATTTTATCCTCAAATTTAGCTGGTTTTTTAAAGTCTACATTACAAGTTTTTACTGCTATTAAAATATTATGTTTATCTAATAACTTTTTATTTGAATAGCCTATTGAATAAATAAGCTCAGATCTTGCTCTTTCAAAGTACTTTAAATAATTTGCATGGTAAACTATTCCACCAAAGTCAGTATCCTCATAGTATACTTTTAAATTATACTTAAATACTTTCATCAATTGATATTAATAAAATTTATTGAGAAGAAAAATAGATATTTTGATAGTAAGTAATTGATTTTTGCTTTGAATTATCTGTATCTGACATGATCGCTATCCCGTCCAGCTCATTAACATCTAAATTATGGAATTTCTTGAAATCTTCTTTAACGTTTGCTTTGACAGTTACCCATTCATTTAAATTTGTTTTGGTAGTAGCAAGTACATTATCTATGGACTTTTTAGTATATGGGCTTGGAAAGTTGCTTCCAACTTCTTGATTACTCGAAAAAACATAATTTATTGCTCTATTGGATAAAGGTGTTGCTCCAGTTTTTTTAATGACGAATACTCTTCCTGCAAAGTCATGACCCTTTTTAGCTGTCTCATCTATCCCTGGTATGTCTTTCTCAATTTTCCAAGTAATATTTATGAAAGGTGTTTTATTTAGATCAATTTTAATCTCCTTACCTAGGCCAGAAGCAGCATTATCAGCAATAGCTTTAAGGTAATTACCATTTTCATCAGAGCCAACAGAATATTCAGTTTTATTATCTGCCCCTCTTACTTTTCTAACTGTCAATTCTGATAGTTCTTTCTCTGTAAACTCAAATACTTTTACTTCCTCAGAATACAAAGTAGTTTGAAACAACGCTGTAACCAAAATCAATTTAAATAAAAATCTAAACATGTCCTCTCTATATAAAAGATAAAATAATTTTCAAATTCAAAATTTTGACATTATTTAAACATGCATAATTCATTATTATTCTCTATTTAGATGATATGAAATTAACAGTTCTTTTTGGTTTGATGATTTATTGGTCTATAATTATAACTGCACCTGTAATTTCAAAAAATTCAGAAAAAATCGGAGAAAAAAAGGTATTAATACCTCTTAAAAAACCAAGAATTTAAGGCAGAAGCACTATCTTAGGTGCCGAACAGGTTCCATCATGAATTTCTTTAAAAGCTCCCCAACCATCTTTAAGATTTCTGTACTCAATCCATTCTATCTTGCCTAGCTTGTTATTAGTTAAAATATCAATAGTTTCACCAAATTCTTTGTTTGTGTAACAGTAAGTTCCAATAAAAGTAACTTCTTGAAGGGTTGCTTTCCTAAAATTAAAAGATCCAGCAGGCTGGGTTAATCCGATATGAACGATTATTCCACCTGGTTTTACTACACTGATTGCCTGTTGTCGTGAAACTTCGAGTCCAACAGTATCAAAAACTAAATCAAAGCTGCTCTCTTTAATATCTTTATGATCTGGCGACACTGTTTTTGCATCTACATATTTGGAGCATTCATTCAGTCTTTTTTGATTAGGATCAGAAATTGTCAGATTAGTATTTCCTTGGATCTTGGATAAAATTAATGCACACAAAAGGCCAATTGCTCCACCACCCTGAACAAGCGTTCTACATTCATTTAACGGTTTTTTTGATGCATCTACTGCTAATAATACTGCATGATATGAAACTGCTGTTGGTTCTGCAACCGCAGCCTCTTTTACATCAAGCTTTTCAGGAACTTTGAAAATATTATGATCTGGAACAGTAATGAGTTCAGCAAATGCACCTTGTCTTTCATAAGGTCTATTCATTCCTAGAAGAACTCTATCTGGACATAAATGTTCTCTTCCACTTTTGCAGTATTCACAATTTCTACAAGTTATTAAAGGATTAAGAACTGAAATTTGATCCTTAAGGTTACCGTTTATTATTTGACCACTAACTTCATGACCTAAAATTAATGGTGGAATTCTTCTCTCGTCTTTTCCGTGGTAAGCATGCATATCTGAGCCACAGATACCTGATGCATGAACTTTTAGAATACTTTCTCCAGGTTTTTCAGAAGGTTCTTTTTCCTCCCTGAATTCCATTTCCTCAACTCCAGTATAAACAAGGGCTTTCATAATTACTTATTATTTAATAAATAATATACTAAATAAGATGTGAATGCTCCAATAATCCATCCAAAAGATTGATATTGTATTAAGTTTTCATTTAATAAAGACGATAAAGAAAATATTGATCCTATAAAAAGAGCATACAATGCTTTGAGGTTCCAACCGTTACTGTAAATATATTCAGTATGTTCTTTAGGGTAAAAAAGCTCTTTATGATTAATTTGTTGTTTTTTAAATAAATAATAGTCTGCTACTAATACACCAAATATTGGACCAAAAGTCGTCGCTACAGCTTCAACAAATATTAAAACATTAGCTTTACTGAAAATTGAAAGCCAAAATGTTGAAATAATTAACCCAATAATTGATATTACAATTCCTGTTTTTTTTAACGTTAAAGAGTTCGGGAAAAAATTTATCAATGTATTTTGCGAAGGAATATAATTTGCTATCAAATTAGTTGATAACGAGGAGATAATAATAAATATCAAGCAAAAGAAAGTTAGAAAATTATTATTAAATTTTCCAACTATATCATTTGGGTTAGTAAGTAGACTTGAAGCGTTTAATCCTTTGCTAGTAAGAATAATATCTGAACCTAAAGTGATCAAAACAGAGAAAAAAGAAAAGAATATTAAATTTAATATTATACTTAGGTTTCCTTTGGTCATTTCTTTGTAATTCATTGAGTATCTAGAAAAGTCTCCAAAAGTTAGAAGAACTATTGCAAAATAAGCAAATAAAGTTCCTGTAATTGAAATTATTGGGGCGATATTTGACTGAATTGCAAAATTGCTAAAGACTAAGCTTAGTTTTACTCCATTAAGTAGTTCATTGTAATACTCCGATAAAATAATAATTAATAATACAGAAAGTCCTAAATATATTGAAAGACCTGAAAAATTAATAAATGATTTTAGAAAATTCTGTCCTTTTGTAAAAAGGATGTATTGAAATATTAAAGTTAAAAATAAACAAACCCAATCAATTAAATTTAAACCAAAAAAGAATAATAGAAATATTTCATTCTGTAAGAGTTGATTATCTATTTTAAATAGAATGATCCTTGCAATATAACCTAGTGACTTTGATATAAAAAATGTTTGGACACCAAACATGAACAAACCTACTAATCCTCTTATCATCCCCACATATCTGGCACCTGTAAAACCCATCGAAAGTCTGAGAATTGTTGGAAAACTTAATCCACTACTTTGAGAAATTTTTCCAATAATGTTAGCAAAAAAGAATACTAATAATCCTGCTAACAATGATCCTGTTAAGACAACAAAAAAATTCAGATCATAGAATAAATATAAAGCTGAAATTAAAGAGAACCCAACAATTGTTTGAATATTTATAGCCCAAAAGTTAAAATAATTCTTCCAACTCCAGTCTCGATTATTTGGATTTATTGAAACTAATTCCCAATTCCTTAATTGAAATTTTTCGCTTTGATTCACTTAAATGATATTAATCAATTATTTACTGCTGTCCATATAAGAGAGTTGGCAACCACAGTACTATTTTTGGATACGCTATGATTATAATTAATCCAATTATCTGTAAAACCATGAACTGCATCATTCCAAGATAAATATCTTTTAAATCCCAACTTGGAACAACACCTTTTAAGAAATAAGCAGATAACGCTACGGGAGGTGAGAGCCAGGCGGTTTGTAAATTAACAGCAACAAGAATTGCAAACCAAGTTAAATTAAATCCTAATGCTTCAACTAGTGGTAAAATAATAGGAACAACTATCATAACAATAGGCACCCACTCTAATGGCCATCCTAAAAGAAAAATCATAATCATGATTATTCCTAAAATTAAATATTTATTCATCTCAAGTGATAAAAGAAAATCTGTTAAGACCATCGGAGTTCCTAATCTTGCAAATACTGCTCCAAAGAAATTAGAAGCAGCAACTAAAACCATAATTAATGCAGAAATTTCTAGAGTTTTAACTAATGCATCTTGTAATTTTTTTAATGTTAATTTTTTGTAGGCTAATGAGAGCAATAATGCACCACCTGCTCCGCATCCTGCAGCTTCTGTTGGGGTAGCAAAACCAAATAAAATACTACCTAATGCAGCAAATACTAATGCAGCTGGTGGCACTAATCCTAGGAAAAATTCTAGCCATAATTTTTTTAAATCTGTTGTTCTTAATTCTTCTGGTATGGGTGGACCTAATTTTGGGTTCATCATACATCTGAATGTTGTGTATGCAGCATATAAGCATGCCAACAATATTCCTGGAACTATTGCTGCAGCAAATAAATCAGTTACGGGAATTTCCATAATTGGACCCATAACTACAAGCATAATACTTGGAGGAATTAAAATACCTAAAGTTCCTCCAGCAGTAATTGTACCAGCAGCTAATTTTACATCATAATTTGATCTATTCATTGATTTTGCAGCCATAATTCCAAGAATTGTAACTGATGCACCAACTATTCCTGTAGCAGCTGCAAATATTACCGAAACAAATAAAACTGCATAATATAAAGAGCCTCTAACTCTTGCCAACATCATTTGGAAAGCTGAGAATAATCTCTCCATTAAACCTGCTTGTTCCATCATTATTCCCATAAATACAAATAAGGGGACAGCTGCGAGAGTTTGTTCGGTCATTACCATCGAAAATTGTAGTGTCATTAAATAGAAAACTAATTTTCCAAAACCCAAATAACCAAAAACAAAACCTAAAAAAATAAGAGTAAATGAAATTGGGAAACCTATAAATATTGCAAACAACATCACACCAATAAGTATGAAACCTAAAATTGCTGGGTCTATTAAATGTGAAAGCATTAACTACCTGGCCATTTACCTTTGACGGCTGCGTAATAACTTTTAAAGAGTTCTGAAACACCTTGTATTAGAAGGAAGACAATACCAATCCACAGACAAGATTTTATCGGCCACATATATGGCATCCATGTTGTATCCATCCCTCTTTCGTTTCTCATTATACTTTCTTGGACAAAGCCTGTTGTCATGTACAAAAAGACTATTAATCCTGGAAAATAGAATAATAAGTAAAGCCAAAAATCTATTCTACCTTGAGTTTTAACTTTAAAATTTCTATATAAAAAATCCGCTCTAATATGAACACCTTTTGAGAGAGCGTATCCTGCTCCCAACATAAACAATGCTCCATAAAAAAATCTGCTCATATCATAAGCCCAGATTGTAGGAGCTAAAAATAATTTTCTTGCTAAAACTTCATAAACCATCCCAAGCATTAGTGGGATCGTAATCCAGCAAACAATGTTTCCTATTAATTTACTAAATTTGTCTATGTTAACTATAGTTTTAGCCATCCAAGTTGGCATATCATCAGGCATCTTTCCAGATCCTGATCGCCTTTCGGCTATCATTTCATCTGAGATATCTAACTTTGGATTATCTGACATATAAATTCTAGAAAAAAAAAGCGGGCTTATAAAAGCCCGCTTAATAACTTTATTTATTTCTTCAACGAATTAGCATAAGCCATTCCTAGCTTAGCATTCGATGTTTGTGCACCAGACCAGAATGGTACAGCAGTATTAGCAAAGCTTATCATTGAGTCATAAACTTCTTTAAAGAATGCGTTTTCTTTCGCATTTTTCTCTAAAGTTGCTTTCGCTGCAGCCATATAAGCTGGGAAATAATCAGCTGGTGTATCTTCAAGTATCACACCATGATTTTCAGTTAGATCTTTAAGTGCTAATCCATTAGTGTTGATTCTGTAAGCTAAAGCTCTCATCAACGATGCATCAGCAGCCATCTTCATTGAAAATTTCTCATGGTCAGTGAACTTATCGTAAGTGCTTTTATTTAAGTAAAAATCAGCATTTACGACTACTTGGTGCAAACCTTGTAGATAGTAGTGTTTTAATACTTTATGTATACCAAACACTTTATCTGGTTGAGGACAACACCACTCAGCAGCATCAATAGTTCCTGCTTCCAATGCTGGAAGAATATCTCCACCACCCATTGCAACTGAAGCTATTCCAATGTCTTTATAAGTTTGACCTGGAATTCCTGGAGGAGTTCTGAACTTAAATGTTCTGAAATCATCCATATCTTTGATTTTTCTTGGGAACCATCCTAAAGCTTCTGGACCAACTGGTTGAAGCATGAAACCTTTAATGTCTCTTTTCATTTCTCCCCAAAGTCTGTCATATAGTTGTTCTCCACCACCATATAAAAACCATGATAAGAATGCGATGTTGTCAATTCCTACACCACCACCTGCTACTGGCGAACCAAATAACATAGCAGCTGGATGTTCTCCAGACCAATAGTGAGTCCAAGCAAATCCGCAATCAATCAAACCTTTATCAACAGCATCAAGAGTTTCTTTAACTCCAACTACTGTTCCTGCTGGCATAATTTCAAATTTTAGAGATCCACCTGTTAGTTTTGTTACGTTGTCAGTAAAGTCTTTTAACATTACCGCTTCATCACCTTTAGCGCTAATAACCGTCTGACACTTTAACGTTTTTGCAGCATTCGCATTTGAAATAAATCCAAATACTAAGAAAGCAGCAAACAACGCTGAAACGATTTTTTTCATTATATCCCTCTCTTTTTATTTATAATGTGAAGATCCTCTCAAAAATCTAAGGCACATACAAGCGTCATTTCGAAGTATTTATGAGAAAAATGTTTAAAATCGTTAAATATTCATTAAAAATTATTTATAAAAAATATGGATAAATTTGATTACATAATTATTGGTGCGGGCTCAGCTGGATGTGTGTTAGCTAATAGATTAACAACAAATCCTGATACTAAAGTTCTTTTACTTGAAGCTGGTGGTAAAGACACTAATCCATGGATCCATATTCCAGGAGGTTACTTTAAAACCATGCACAATCCAGATACTGACTGGTGTTTTAATACTGAAAAAGAACCAAACTGCGATAACAGACAAATGGTTTACCCTAGGGGCAAAACACTAGGTGGAAGCTCTTCGATTAATGGAATGCTTTATATTAGAGGTCAATCAAATGATTATAATTATTGGAGACAATTAGGTAATGTTGGTTGGTCATGGGATGATGTTCTTCCCTATTTTAAAAAGTCTGAAGATTTTCAATTTGGAGAAAATGAGTTTCATGGTTCTGGGGGACCCATTGCGGTTGAGAAAATTAGGGCAACATTTAAAGTTCTAGATTTATTTTTAGAAGCTGCTGAAGAGCATGGTTATAAAAGAACTGATGATTTTAACAACGGTGATAATGAGGGAATGGGATATTTTCCATTCACAATTAAAAATGGCTTTAGATGCAGTACAGCAGTTGGATATTTAAATCCAGTTAAGAGTAGAAAAAATTTAAAAATCATAACCAAAGCACATATTAAAAATATAGAATTCGAAAATAATAAAGCAAAAAAAGTAAATTATTGGATAGATGGAAAAGAATTTTCTGTTGAGACTAATAAAGAAATTATACTAAGCGCAGGTACAATAGGATCTCCTCATATATTACAAGCATCAGGAATTGGACCTGGAGAACTTCTAAAAGAAAACAATATTAATGTTTTAAAAGATCACCAAGGAGTTGGAAGAAATCTAACTGATCATTTAATGCTAAGACCTGTTTACAAAATTAGAAATTTAGAAACTTTAAATGATATTTACTACAGCTTTACTAAAAAAATGTTGTCTGGTTTGAAGTTTCTTCTCTTAAGAAAAGGACCTTTAACAGTTGGAGCTAGTTATGTTTGTGGTTTTGTTAAAAGTGATGAACATTTAGAAACTCCAAATCTTCAATTTCATATTTCACCAGCAAGCACAGATCTTTTAGGAAAGTCAGCTTTACATAAATTTCCAGCGTTCACTCCAACAATTACAAATGTTAGACCTACAAGTAGAGGATCTATTGAATTAAAATCTCCAGACACCAGAGTTTCACCAAAAATAAAGATGAATTATTTATCAACTGATGAAGATCGTGAAATTGCTGGAAAAGCATTAAAGATTGTAAGAAAAATTGTTATGGAGTCTAAAGCTTATAAAGATTACCAACCTGAAGAACTTAGACCGGGAATCAATATTACTGATAATGAAGAATTAGCAACAGAAGCAGGAAAGTTTGCGAATACTATTTTCCATCCAGTGAGCACATGTAGAATGGGTAAAGATGAAAATGCTGTTGTTAATGATAGATTAGTCGCTCACGGACTAGAAAATTTAAGGGTTGTAGATGCCTCTGTTATGCCTCATATCACATCAGGAAATACAAATGCACCGACAATAATGATTGCGGAAAAAGCAGCTGATATGATAATTGAGGATAGTAGAAGATGACCGAACAAATAGTAATTTTTTTTCAAATAGTTTTTATCGATTTAGTTTTAGCGGGAGATAATGCAATTATTATTGGAATGGTTGCTTCTCAATTTCCAACCGAACAAAGAAAAAAAATTATTTTTTGGGGAATTGGAGCAGCGGTAGTTTTAAGAATTATATTTACTCTGATCACCGCTTATCTATTACAAATTACAGGACTTAGACTTATAGGTGGAATATTACTACTTTATATATGTTACAGACTTTATGTGGATGTAATTAAAATGAATGGTAATGCTGAAGAAAATGTAAAAAAAGTAGATAACAGTTCATTCATGAAGGCAATAACGACTGTAATTCTAGCAGATGTAACAATGAGTTTAGATAATGTGTTAGGAGTAGCGGGTGCAGCTAGAGATCACTACATGCTATTAATATTTGGTCTAGTTTTATCAATAGTTTTAATGGCTACAGCAGCAACATTGATATCTGGCTGGATTAAAAAGTATAAATGGATAGGATGGATTGGATTATTAGCAATATTATTTGTTGCAATAGAGCTAATATATACAGACGTAAAACTATTTTTATAAATGTATTTAAAAAAGATAAATTTAAAAAATAAAGTTGCTTTAGTAACAGGAGCAGGAAAAGGTATTGGTAGAGCATGCTCTATTGCTCTTGCAGAAGCTGGCGCAACAATAATTGGAATAAGTAGAACTGCTTCTGATCTTGATAAACTTCAAAAAGATATAAAAAAAGTTAAAGGAAAATTAACTAAAATAACTTGCGATATAATGGATTATGAAGATCTTTCTTTTAAATTAAAAAAAATTAAGAAAGTGGATATTCTTGTAAATAATGCTGGTACAAATATTCCTGAGCCTTTCGAAAAAATCAAACAAACAAGTATGAACTATCTTGTAGATTTAAATATGAAAGCAGCATTCAATGTTGCGCAATTAGTAGTCCTGAAAATGTTAAAAAATAAAAAAAAAGGTGGATCTATAATTAATATGTCCTCACAATTAGGGCATGTTGGCATGTCAGGTAGAAATATTTATAACATGACAAAATTTGGAATTGAGGGATTAACAAAAGGAATGGGAGTTGAACTTGCAACAAAAAATATTCGAGTAAATACAGTTGCACCTACATTTGTTGAAACTCCAATGGTTAAGAAATTCTTTAAAAATAAAAAATTTAAACAGCTTGCTTTAAGCAATATTCCTATGGGAAAAGTTGCAACTGAGTCTGATGTGGCTACAGCAGTATGTTTTTTAGCTTCAGACGCAGCAAGTATGATAACTGGTACATCAATTGTAATTGATGGGGGTTGGACAGCAAAATAATGAAAAAATTGTTGCTTTTTTTAGCAATTATATTTTCTACACACTCTCATGCTTTAGAGTTTCAAGGTAAATTTTTACAAGGACATTTTATTTTAGGTAAAGCAGAAGCTGGATCAAAGGTATTTGTGGATAAAACGCAAGTTAAAGTATCTGATGATGGATATTTTGTATTTGGTATTGATAGAGATCGAAAGTTTGATGTAGCTATTACCGAAATAAATAATGGTAAAAAAAATAAAATTATAAAAAAAGTTTTTAAGAGAAAATATAATATTCAGAGAATTGATGGTCTGCCTGAAAATAAAGTTACACCACCAGAGTCTGTTTATAAAAGAATTAAAGAGGAAAATGGAAGAATTGGGAAAGCAAGAGCCATTAATTCAGATTTAACTTTCTTTACTGAACAATTTATTATGCCCGTTAAAGGAATAATTAGTGGAGTTTACGGTAGCCAAAGAATTCTTAACGGCAAACCTAAATGGCCTCACTATGGAATTGATATAGCTGCTAAACAAGGAACTGAAATTAAATCATCTGGAACTGGAATAGTGACTATGGCAGAAGATGATCTTTATTATACGGGTGGTACCGTAATAATGGACCACGGACATGGAATTTCAACAATATATTCACATCTGGAAAATGTAATGGTTAAAGTTGGTGATGAAGTTAAACAAGGAGAAATTATTGGAACTGTTGGATCCACTGGAAGATCAACTGGGCCTCATTTAGATTTTAGGATAAATTGGTTTCAAACTAGACTTGATCCTATGAGCATTCTTCAATAAGTTCTGGCTATGAAAAATGAAATAAATCGTATCGCTGGCAGACTAGTAAAAGCTTTCAACACAAACACTGTCATTAATCCTATCCCGGTAAAATATTGTAAAAATATTAATTTAGCCAACAAACTTAGGAAATTGTGTGAAGATCAAATTAAAGATGAAACAATTGGAATAAAAGCAGGTGGAACTGGAATTCAAGCTTTAAAAAAATTAAAGGAAAAAGAACCTTTTACAGCAAAAGTATTTAAAAAAAGATTAGTTAAATCTGGTCAAAAAGTAAAAATAAACCAACACACTAAAGGTATAGAGGTTGAAGTTTATTACTTTATTAAGAAATCTTTCTTTGATTATAAAGGTAAAGTTACAAAATCAAACGTCACTAAATTTATTAAATTTATGGGACCTTGTTTTGAAATAGTAGGTTTTAGACAAAGAAATAAAAAATTTACATATTTGGGAGATATTTGTGGAGATTTTGGTTTTAATATCAAATTTGTTGTTGGAAGAAAAACAAAATTTAAAAAATTAAACCTCAATAATTTAAAAACTTCATTAGTCAGCAAAAAAAATGAAGTAAAAGTAAATGGTAATACAAATATTGTTTATATTAACCCATTAAATTCTTTAAGATTTGTTTTAAATAAAGTTAAGAAAGAAAAGATTAACTTAAATAAAGATTTTTATGTTTTCACAGGCTCAACTGTGGGCGTTGTTCCATTTAAAGGAAAAGGATTATACAAAGGAACAGTTGATAAAATTGGTTCTGTTAGTGTTAACATTCGTTAATGGGTCTTCATTTTAGTAAAGAAGAATTCTCAAATAGAAAAGAAAAGACACTAAACTCTATGAAAAATGAGGGTGTTGATGCTCTTATTATGTTTAGACAGGAGTCTATGTATTGGCTCACTGGCTACGACACATTTGGATATGTATTTTTCCAAGCATTAGTTTTAGATCAAAAGGGTAATGTAATATTATTAACTAGAGCACCTGATTTAAGGCAAGCTCAAAACACGTCCAATATCAGTGATATAAGAATTTGGGTTGATAAAGATGAAGCTAATCCTGCTGATGATCTCAAAATAATTTTAGATGAATTAAACTTAAAAGGAAAAAAAATTGGCGTTGAATATGAAGCATACGGTCTTACAGGAAGAAATGCATTAAGACTTAATACAGTTTTACAAAACTATTGTTCAATTGAAGATAAGTCAGAATTAATAACAAAACTAAGAGTAATAAAATCTAATGAAGAAATTAGTTATGTAAAAAAAGCAGCAAATTTAGCTGACAAGGCTTTGGATGAAGTTTGGAAGTATGCAAAAGCAGGGGTAAGTGAGTCTAAAATTTTAGCTGAAATGAATAGAGTTATATTTGAAGGAGGTGGAGACTATCCAGCTAATGAATTTATAATTGGATCTGGAAAGAATGCCCTACTCTGTCGTTATCAAGCAGAAAAACAAATACTTAATAATCAAGATCAGTTAACCATTGAATGGGCTGGAACCTATAGGCACTATCATTCAGCAATGTTTAGAACGATACCAATTGGAAAAGCAGATCCAAAACATCATAAAATGCATGAAGCTTGTGTTGAAGCTCTTACAAATTGTGAAAAGAAATTAAAGCCTGGGAATAAAATTGGAGAAGTTTTTGATGTTCATGCAAAAACCTTTGATGATCATGGCTTTAAAAATTCAAGAATGAATGCATGTGGTTATTCCTTAGGTGCAACTTTTTCTCCAAACTGGATGGATTGGCCGATGCTTTACACAGGAAATCCATATGAGATCCAACCAGGAAATGTATTCTTCATGCACATGATATTAATGGACTCTGAAAATCAATTAGCCATGAATTTAGGTGAAACATATCTTGTTACTGAAAAAGGTAATGAAAGATTAGGTAATCAAAAAATAGATCTTACAATTCTTTAGTGCAACCAAAGAAAGAAATATATTTTTCATTATCTTTAGTATTCATATTTTTTGTAACTTCATGAATTAATTCACCGGTTGATCTATTTAAAAATACTGACTCTGAGTATTTTTTTTCTTTATCTATATTTTTGAATAAAATGGTGTCGTTTTTAGCAATTCTGACATCATCTTTACTAATATCTGAGTAAGTATCGATAAATTCTGATAAACCATTAATAGTAAGTTCACTTGGTTGTGCTGCTACAACTTTTAATACTTTGTTTTTATCAACTTCAATATTGTCTGCAGTAAAAGTTTGATAATTAAAATCTTTATTTTTGATCATTATTTTTTCTAATTTACAATCAAATGTGATTTTAAAATCATGTATGATATCTGTATTTTTTGAATAGCTAATGGATGTTGAAAAAAGTAAAATTACTATTGAAAATAATATTTTCATTTATTTACCATATCGTATTTTATTATGTAAATCGTGTGCACTTTGCCACCCATTTTCTAATCTTGGTCCTCCAAAATAATCACCACATAAACCTAATTTTAAAGACTTATTCCACAAAGATAATTGTTTAAGTGGTTTTGAATTAGATGAATACATCCACCCATGAATTCTTGAGTGATAAATTTTTTTGATTTTTAAATTTGTTAATTTTTCAAATTTTTTAACTATTTGATTAGTGTAGTATTTTCTTTTGTTTCTATAATCTTTAGTAAATTTATTACCATATTTGTATGTGCTTTGAAGTGTCCATAAATCATACTTATAATTAAATCTTTTCTTACTATTTTCGTATGCAGCCCAACCAAGCATATCATCATTAAAAAAGTAACTACTATTAGATTGTTTAAGCTTATTTGTAACAATCATAACTGTTAAATTGGCATCCATCTTAACTTTTTGATTTAAATAAGATTTATTTAAATATCTTTGTCCTAATTTCTTACTTTGAGGAAATGGGCAGGTCAAAATAAGATTTTTACATTTTTGTTTTACATCATTTTTGAATGTTAATTCCCAATAATCATTTAATCTATTTATATTTATAAGCTCATGTTCAAAATTGCATTTAATTTTCTTTAATAAATTTTTGCTAATAGAGTTATTTCCTTTTGTTCCAATTAATTTTAAATGATTTTTAATTTCTTTGACTGTTTTATGCAGAAATAAATGGTTACCACCCCACTTTTTTAAAACTTTTTTCTTAATAAGTTGATTAGTAAACGTTTTAAATTTTGTTGATTTTGGAGAGATATATTGAAGTCCATGATCAAATCCGATTTTATCTTTATATTTTTTAAATGAACTTCTGCCACCATATCCTCTCGCTTTATCGTAAACTTCAATAGAATATTTTTTATTTAATAAGTTTGATATCGTTGATCCAGAGATTCCCGATCCTATGATGCAAAAATCAAGCATGATTTGTAACTTGAAAGATTAACAAAGATACTCAAGTGCCTTAAGTATTCCACCTTTTTTATAAGGTATTTTAGATTTCATTAAACCCATCTCAACACCTGCTAGTGTTCCAGCCAACATCAGTTCATTAAAATCACCTAGGTGACCAATTCTAAAAATTTTTCCAGCAACTTTTGCAAGTCCTGTTCCTAATGACATATTGTAATGATCTAAAATAGTTTTTCTTAAAAAATCAGCGTCATGACCATCTGGAACCATTACAGCTGTTAATGAGTCTGAGTATTCTTCTGGATTTTTACAAAGTATTTCTAATCCCCACGAGTTAACTGCAACTCTTGTAGCTTCTGCAAATCTTTTGTGTCTTTTGAAAACATTATCTAAACCTTCTTCTGTAAGCATGTTAATTGCTTCATCTAAACCATAAAACAAATTTGTAGCTGGTGTGTAAGGAAAGTAACCTTTTTTATTATTTTCTAACATCGGTCCCCAATCCCAATACGATTTTGGTAATTCAGATGTTTTATATGCCTCTAAAGCTTTAGAACTTATTGCATTGAAAGAAAGTCCTGGTGGTAATAGTAATCCTTTTTGTGAACCACCAACAGTTACATCAACTTTCCACTCTTCATGCCTATAATCAATAGAACCTAATGAAGATATCGTATCAACAAATAATAAAGCTGGATGTTCCGCATTATCCATAGCTTTTCTAATTTCTCCAATTCTACTTGTAACACCTGTAGAAGTTTCATTATGTACAGCACAAACTGCTTTAATTTTTTTATCTTTGTCTTCTTTTAATTTTTGTTCAACAATGTTTGGATCAACACCTGTTCTCCAATCACCTTCAACAAAGTCTACTTCAATTTTAAATTTTTGAGCAATATCCCACCAAAGAGTTGAGAAATGACCAGTTTCAAACATCAAGATTTTATCACCAGCACTTAAAGTGTTTACAAGTGCTGCTTCCCAAGCTCCTGTTCCTGAAGCTGGAAAAATTATTACAGGTTCAGAAGTTTTAAAAATTAATTTTATTCGGTCTAAAACTCTTAATCCTAATTCAGCAAAGTCAGGTCCTCTATGATCTATAGTAGGATAATCCATAGCTCTTAGAACTCTATCTGGAACGTTTGTTGGTCCTGGAATTTGTAAAAAATGTCGACCAGGTCTTATATTATTTGAAATTGCCATACCGCTGTATATGCTAAAGAAATTATATAAGCAAATTTATAATGTATGACAAATAGTAGTAATTTAATTGATAGCTTAGAAGTTTATGTTCTTAATAATCCAGATGAAGTAAAGCCACATTGGGTTAGTCACTTCATTGTACCAACAGCTAATGAACTCCTGATTAAAATTAAATCTAAAGATGGTCATTCAGGATTTGGTTTAGCAACAAGCTACACTGATATTGCTCCTATCATCAAACCATTTTCAAATGGCTTACAAGATCTAATTATTGGGGAAGATCCGTTTTGCCCTGAAAAAATTTATGAAAAAATTTTTAAATTAACTGATACTCGAACCAGTAGCGAAAAAGGTTGGAGTAGAGAAGCATTAATCAGAATTTCAGCAGCTTTAGATATTGCTTGTTGGGATTTGATAGGAAAAGCATCAAACATCCCATTGTATAAATTATTTGGTGGATACAGAAATAAAATTCCTGTTTATGTTACATGTGCTTACTACAGAGACGGTAAGGATGAAAAAGAACTAAGAGATGAAATTAAAAAATTAGTAAATATTGGTCATCAAAGTTTTAAAGTTAAGGTTGGTGGACTTAGTATAAAAGAAGACGCTAAGAGATTAGAAATTATTAGAGATGAAATTGGAAATCAAAAAGGTTTAATGATTGATGTTAATAGAGCATGGGATCTAAAAACAGCAATTGAGGGTGTAAAGGAATTTGAAAAATTTAATCCTACATGGATTGAAGAACCTGTTAGATGGGAAGATGATAGAAGAACTTTAAAACTTTTATCAAAGCAAACCAAAATTCCATTATCAGGTGGTGAAAGTGAAATAAATATTTATGGGTGTAGGTCCATGATTGAAGAAGAAGCAATTCAAATTTTACAATTTGATTGCACAATGTTTGGTGGATTTACTAATGGAAAAAAACTTTCTGCGTTGTGTGAATTAAATCATATAGATGTAGCGCCACACCATGATTGTTATATTCATGCTCCATTAGTAGCATCAACACCAGCAGGGAGAATTGTTGAGTCATTTGATGATGAGAGAGATCCTCTTCAAGTACAATTATTTGAAAATCCACACAAAATGAGTGATGGATGGATACATTTGAATGAAAAACCTGGTTTAGGTTTAGAGATTTCAGAGGGCGCGTTAAAAAAGTTCGGTAAACTGGTTTACAAAAATAAATAAACCTTTAATTAAGTTTTATGCGGTTTAATTCAGATCAGATACAAAAAATTGGTAAAGAAATTAGCAGTAAAGTAGATGGAAAAACTTTATTTGATGAATTCTCACGTGGAAGATACAGTACCGATGCTTCTGTGTATCAAATTAAACCTCTTGGTGTAGTTCTTCCAAAAGATACAAATGATGTTTTAAGTTTAATGGAGTATTCACAAAAGAATTCTGTACCTCTATTAGCTAGAGGAGGTGGAAGTTCTCAATGTGGACAGACTGTTGGCGAAAGTGTTGTACTCGATTACAGCAAACATCAAAATAAAATTTTAGAACTTAATGTTGAAGAAAAATATGTGTGGGTTCAGCCAGGTGTCGTATTAGATCATCTAAATGCTTATTTAAAGCCTCACGGTCTTTGGTTTCCAGTAGACGTTTCAACAAGCAGTAGAGCAACTATTGGAGGAATGTCAGCTAACAATTCCTGTGGATCAAGATCTTTATATTATGGCAACATGGTTCATAATGTATTAGCTATTGAAGCAATATTAGATGATGGCTCTATATTTAATTTTGATCAAATAAATAAGAATTATTTAGCCACAAAGAACAATCAAGATAGACTATATAAAATCATAGATAAATTTATTGATGTAAGACAACAGGTTGGAAGCGAAATTGATGCGAATTGGCCAACAACACAAAGAAGAGTTGGAGGATATAACATTGATTTAATTGATCCTGAAGGCTTCAACTCATCAAATCTTCTTGTTGGTTCTGAAGGAACATTATCTTTATTTAATAAAATAAAATTAAAACTATCTGAAATACCAAAGAATAAAATTTTGGGTGTCTGCTACTTTGATAATTTTCATCAAGCAATGGAATTATCAAAAGAGATAGTAAAATTAAAACCAACTTGCGTTGAGTTGATGGACCAAAATTTATTAAATTTAGCGAAAGAAATCCCAATGTATGCTGGGGGTATAAAAAAATATATCAAAGGAAATCCTGAAGCTGTTTTGATGGTAGAATTTATTGATACCGAGAAAAGTGTATATGAAAAAAAAATAAAGGATCTAGAATATTTAGTTTTAAAACAAAACAAAAAAAATCAGTTTTCATATTATTCAGATCTATCAGAGCAGAAAGAAGTTTTTGAAATAAGAAAAGCTGGATTAAATATTTTGATGTCAATGAAAGGTGATAGAAAACCAGTTGCCTTCATTGAAGATTGTGCAGTTTCTCTAGAACACTTAGCTGACTACACAACTAGATTAAAAGAAATATTTAAAAAATATGGAACAAGTGGAATGTTTTATGCTCATGCATCTGTTGGAACTCTTCACGTAAGACCAGTTTTAAATATGAAATCTGACAAAGATATACAAAACATGAGATCTATATCTGAAGAAGCTTTTGAAATGGTTAAAGATTATAAAGGTTCTCATTCTGGTGAACATGGTGATGGAATTGTTAGATCAGAATTTCATGAAATGATGTTTGGTAAAAAAATCACAAATGCTTTTGAAGAAATAAAAGATACATTCGATAGTAAAAACCTTTTAAATCCTGGCAAAATCGTTAGACCGTTTAGATCAAACGATAGATCTTTAATGAGATACAAGTCAGGTTATCAAACAGATAATATAGATACACATTACGATTGGTCTAATTGGGGTCAATTCTCTGATGCTGTTGAGATGTGTAATAACAATGGTGCTTGTAGAAAATTAGATTCTGGTGTGATGTGTCCATCATACAGAGTAACTAAAGAAGAAAAAGATTTAGTTCGAGGTAGAGCAAATACTTTAAGATTAGCTTTATCCAACCAACTTCCAGAAGGTTCATTTGCATCAAAAGAAATGTATGAAACTATGGAATTATGTGTGAGTTGTAAAGCTTGTCAAAGAGAATGTCCTATGTCGGTTGACATGGCTAAAATGAAATCTGAGTTTCTTTCTCATTATTATAAAAAATTTAGTATGCGGATTAAAGATAGAGTTATCTCAGATATGCCAAGACTTATTTGGTTATTAAAAATTGTTGCTCCTATATTCAATAAAATCAAAAACATACCGCTAATCTCAACAATTGTTGAAAAGTTTGGTTTTGCAACAGCAAGGTCTATGCCTGAAGTTCAAAACCAGAATGCATTACGAGAGATTTACGACAGTCAGACAGTATCAGAAAATAAAGTAATTTTGTTTGCAGATACATTTAATATTAACTTTGAAAATGAAAATTTGGTTTATGCAATTAAAGTATTAAATAAATTTGGATATCAGGCAGTTATACCGAGTTTTGGTAAAGATAAATTAAAGAGACCCCTTTGTTGTGGTAGAACTTATATATCTTACGGTCAATTAGACAAGGCTTCTGAAGAGCTAAATAGATTTAATGATTACGTTATTCAAAATAATTATATTGATTTACCGGTTGTAGGTATTGAGCCATCCTGTTTATTAACTTTTAATGATGAGTATCAGACTTTAAAAAATGTAAATAATAGAGAACAAATTAAAAATAAATTTTATCTACTTGAGGAATTTATTTTAGAACAAATAAGAAATAACAATAATATTAAAGCTAATAAGTTTGATCAAAATGTATTAATTCACGGGCACTGTCATCAAAAATCACAAGATAGAATGAAGGGGCTAACTAATCTTTTATCAGAATTAAATATTAATAATGAAATGATAGAGTCTAGTTGTTGTGGAATGGCTGGTTCATTTGGATATGACAGTAAGACTTATGAAGTATCAAAAAAAATGGCTAATCTTTCTTTGATACCCGCAATCAATAATAGTAGTGAAAATGATTTTATAGTTGCAAATGGTACAAGCTGCAGACATCAAATATCTGATTTATCTGAGAAAAAAGGTAAGCATGTCTCAGAATTATTATTTAAAATTTTTGAAACTGTTAATTAAAGAATTACTTTTCTATTATAAAAATCTTCAATCTGGTCATCTTTGTAACCAAAAATTTGCATAACCTCTTTAGTATGTTCTCCTAAGTTTGGAGCACCTTTTGATTTTTCTGTTTTACTTTTTGAAAATTTAATTGGCATACCAATAGCTGTACTTTTACCAGCTTTTTTATTATCTACTTCTATAACCATTTCTCTTTCAATTGTTTGAGGATCTTTAAACATGTCTGTTATAGAGTTAATAGGTCCGCATGGTAATCCATTATCATCAAAGATTTTTAACCATTCACTAGAAGTTTTTTTAATTAATTCTTCGTTAAGAATATCAACTAGTTCTTTTAAATTTTGTTTTCTATTTAAATTAGATGAAAACTTTTCATTTTCTTGCAAATCTTCTCGACCAATTGCTTTAAGTAGCATAAGCCATGTATTTTGATTTGAAGCACCTACCGTAATCCATTTATCTTTTGTTTTAAATGCTTGATAAGGAGCTGTTAAAGGATGTGCTGAACCTAAAGGTCCAGGCGACTCTCCAGTTGCACCTGCAATAGCAGACTGCCAGTAAGTATGAACAATACCTGCTTCATATAAAGAAGTATCAACTTTTTGTCCTTCACCCGTTTTTTCTCTGTGAACTAATGCTGCTAAAATTCCACTAGCCGCAAGTAAACCAGCTGTTATATCTGTAATAGGTGCACCTACTTTCATTGGTGGTTTATCTTTACTTTCACCAGTAATACTCATTAATCCACTCATTCCTTGAGCGACTAAATCAAATCCTCCTTTATCTGCGTAAGGACCTGTTCTACCATATCCAGATATTTCACATAAAATGATTTTAGGATTAATTTCTGACATAACATCATATCCAACTCCTAACTTCTCTAATGTCCCTTTTCTAAAATTCTCCAAAACCACATCAGAATTTTTTACCATCGTTTTAAATATCTCAATTCCATCTTTGTCTTTTAAATTTAATGCGATACCTTTCTTATTTCTATTCATCATCATGAAAGCTGCAGACTCACCGTTAATTTCTGGTGGTAAGAAGTTTCTGGTATCGTCTCCACCGGGTGTCTTTTCTATTTTAATTACCTCTGCACCTAGATCAGCTAATAATAATCCACAAGTTGGGCCAGCCATTATTTGTGCCATCTCAAGTACACGAATGCCTTTTAATGATGCGGTCATCTATTACTTATTTTTGAATTTTGGTTTTGTTTTATTTAAAAAAGATTGATATCCAATTTTAAAGTCTTCGGTATCGTAACATTTGTAACCAAGATTATTTATTTTTTCTGTGACTTTTCCATTTTTTAAAATGTTTCTTGCAAATTGCTTATGCCACCTTGCAACTTTTGGAGCGCCTTCGCATATTAATTCAGCTGATTTATATGCTTCTTTTTCTACATCTTTATCATTCACTACTCTATTAACTAGCCTCTTTTGAAAGGCTTCTTCGGCTCCAAATACTCTTCCTTCAAATAATATTTCCATTGCAGTTGTGTAATTGGTTACTTTTAAAAGCACCTCAAGCTCTTTTGCAGCCATAGTTAAGCCTAATCTTTTAATTGGAACTCCAAACCTAGAGCTTTTGCCACAAATTCTAATGTCACAACATCCTGCTATTTCCAATCCACCACCAACACATATTCCTTCTATCAAAGCAATTGTTGGTATTGGACAATCAAAAATTGCTCCAAGTGTTCCGTGTAAAAATTTACCGTAAGATTTTGCTAATTTTGATGAAGATCTTTGTTTTTTAAATTCTCCAATATCATTTCCTGGTGAAAAAGATTTACCACCCTCTCCTCTTATAATAATACATCTTAAATTTTTATTCTTAGATAACTTTTTGAAAACTTTGCCAAGCTCAATCCACATTGGCTTAGTCATTGCATTTAGTTTTTCTGGTCTATTAATAATAACTTCAATTAAATGTTTATTTTTTTTATTTACTTTAATTAATTTGCTCATTTAGCTCCTATAAAAAAACTCAACTAATGTCATCGGTATAGCTGGAACATAAGTTACTAACATTAACAATACTAATAATACACATATAAAGGATATATTCGATCTTGTTACATCCCATATATCTGCTTTTGCAACAGAACAAGCCGTAACTAGAACACTTGCAACTGGTGGTGTTTGTTGACCAATTGCTAAATTTAAAGTTACAATTATACCAAAGTGAACTGGATCAATACCTACCGCATTAACTAATGGCATTACAATTGGAACTGTTAAAATTATTGCAGCAACCGAATGTAAAAAGAAACCTATTACTAAAAGAAATACATTAAGTATTCCTAAGACTGCATATTTATTATTTGTAAAATCAATAATTGATTCTGCAACTTTTTGTGGGATTTGTTCAATTGTTAAAAATTCACCAAGTAATACAGATGCAGCTACTAATAACATTACTGAAGCTGTTTGAATTGCTCCTTCACAAGCTGACTCGTATAATCTTTTAAAGTCAATTTCTTTATAAATAAATCCAATAACTAATGATGCTACAACTGCTAAACCTGCTCCTTCAGTTGCTGTTACAACTCCTCCAAAAATTCCACCTAAGATAATGATAGGTAGTAAAAATGCTAATGCTGCATCTTTTGCAGTTTTCTTAACATTTGGAATATTAAATGTTTCCTCAACAGGAAAGTTTTTACGTCTTGCAGTAATATATGCTGCTAACATTAAGAAGAAGCCACCTATTACTCCTGGTACAATTCCAGCTACAAATAATTGAACTACTGAACTTTGAGCCATTACCGCATAAACAATCATTGGTATTGAAGGTGGAATAATAATCGCCAAAGACGCTGAAGATGAAGTTACTGCAGCAGCGAAAGGACCAGGGTATCCTTTTTTCTTCATAGCTGGAATTAAAATAGATCCAAGTGCTGCAACATCAGCAACCGCTGAACCAGAAATTTCTGCAAAAAACATTGAGGTAGCAATGTTAATCATGCTTAAGCCACCTTTTATGAATCCAACTAGAGCTGAAGCAAAAGCAATTAATCGTCTAGAAATACCTGCACTATTCATTATTGATCCAGCTAGGATAAATAAAGGAATAGCAATCAATGGAAACTTCATTGATCCATCAAACATAACTATTGCTGTATCAATTAAAAAACTTGTTCCCGTCTTTAATACCATTGCAATAATTGTTGTTACTGCAAGGCCAATAGCGATAGGTACATTTATAGATAAAAGAAGTAGAAGAACTGCAAACATTGTAAGAATTATCATTAAATATCTCCTGTTTGCTCGTCACCTGTTGTTTGAAGAACTAAATTTTTATAGTCTTCAGGAATTCTTAAAGTTTCAGATAAAATAAATAAACATGATGCAATTGGAATAACTGATTGCACAAAAGTTTGCGGAACCCACTCTAATGTTACTAAGGTTTCTCCTGTTATAAGAGTTAAAACTAAATAACCATAGTAAGCCAATAATATTAGAAAACCATAAACGACTAATTTTGACACTACAAAGAAAATTTTTCTAAGTACTAATGGAAAGGCTTTGAAAATACTTGGAACACTTATATGAGAACCTTTTAAAGCAGCATAGGCTGAACCATAATAGGTTATCCAAGCAAGCTGAACAGCTGCAACCTCGTCATACCAAACTAAAGCACTGCCAGCAAAACGGAAAGTAACACCAAGTAAAACTGTTACTGCTAATGCTACCATCATTATAAACAGTATTAGTTTTAATATTTTTTCGTAAGAATTTATAAATTTTTGCAATGTCATTTTTTTTTTCAGGCCCTCTGGTAGAGGGCCTGTTACAAATTATGTTAATTTGCTAAAGACGATACTTTATCAATTAACGCACCACCAGTTGGTACTTCTGACGCGAATTGATCGTATATTCCTTTACTTGCACTAATGAAAGCACCTTTGTCAGCTTCGTTAACTTGAACTCCAGCTGATTTGATAACTCCCAATAAAGATTTTTCAAGATTAGCAGCTTCAGCGTACACAAATTTTTGCGTATCTTTAGCAGCTTGCTCTAAAATACTTTGTACATCTGCAGGAAGTTTGCTCCAGTGGTCTTTATGTACTGTTACATAAGCAGGAGTGTAAACGTGACCTGTGATTGATAAATATTTTTGAACTTCTTGGAATTTAGCACTAGCAATCTGAGCATATGGGTTTTCTTGTCCATCCATAGTTCCTGTTTTCAAAGCAGTAAATACTTCTGAGAAAGACATTGGAGTTGGGTTTGCACCATATGATTGGAACATTTTAACTCTCCATTTTGATTTAGGTGTTCTTAATTTAATTCCTTTTAAGTCACCTGGAGTGTTAATTGGTCTAGTGTTGTTTGTGATATGTCTAAATCCATTTTCCCAAACAGCAATAACTTTGTATCCAGTTTTATCTTCAAGATTTTTAAACATTCCTGGTAAAACTTGGCTTTCAACTTTATTCATGTGTTTTCTGTCTTTAATTATGAAAGGCATATCAAATACACCAAACTCATCATGAATAGATGCCATTACTGATGAAGGTAACCACATGTTAACTGTACCTAATTTTAGTTTTTGCATTCCTTGTTTGTCTTTACCAAGTTGCGAAGAACCAAAAACAGTTACTTTTCCTTTGCTGCCTAATCTCTCATTTGCAAGTTTAGCAAAATGATCAACTGATGCAGAAAATAAAGATCCAGGTTTTCCTACGTGTCCAAATTTTACTTCAGTTGAATTTGCTGAGAAACTTAGAAATAGAGACGATAATAAAACAACAATTATTTTAAAATATTTGTTCATATTTCCCTCTTAAGTTTGTTTTTTTTAAAGCAGCTTATAGAAAATATGAATGCAGTGCTAGGGATTAAATTGGCGTATCGAAAAAAAAATTATCGATCTTTAAATTCAAGATTGCCTCGGGGGTCGACACTCTTTTTGACATGCTGATAGTAAGTAGGATTATCAATCAGTCTTGACATATCTATACCCTTATTCTCATAACGTCTTTTTATTGTCATTCTTGGGATTATTACGAGGTTCATATTATCAATAAAGTCCTCGGTCCATTCTTTTTCTATCTTATCCTTGACCAATCTTTTCAAAAATACCCTTAAATCAGAACAACTAAGGTGTTTAATTTTTTCGTTATACAATACCATTTTGATGAATATATAATCTTGTTATTATCTTGCAAGTTTAATGAATATATCTCCCATGCCTGACTGAAGCTGATCTAATGGAGTATTATTTCTAAGTGTACAATATCTGCCTGTCACCTGGTGCCTGTCTATGGCATTAACATTATATTGAGTGCAGGTTTTGGCTTTGTGTAATAAACCAATGACCAGTTTTCCATCTACTACTGAAACTTGTTTCGTATCTAAATCATTGCCATTACAAAAATATTTTTTGTTTACTCTCTCTGGAAAATCTTTTTTCCCACATGGATTTTCAATTGTGAAAACATAAAATTCTTTTTCTATGCCTTTAAATTTATGTTTCATTTTAGTTGTTTTTGAATATTTCATTAAATCACAGGAACATGGAATGCAGCATCTATAATATTCACCACATATCTTTTTGCCTGTATTGTTTTCAGTTAAATAAACATACTCTGGAACAGCATTTGGACTTATTAAAGAACCTGATACTGCACAATATAATTTATTATATTCTACAAAATCTTCATACGAGATATCTTTATCAATTATATATTTAAAAAATTTAGGACCTGCCGCATTTCTATTTCTGTCTGGGAAAATTTTATTCCAGTCATTAACAATATCTTGATAATAGTTTTTTTCTTGAGAATTTGCTGAATTTATTGGAATTGAAAAAAAAATTACAAATATAATAAGACTAAGTATATTTTTAATACTGTACATTAATTAATGATTTAAAAACCCATATTTGACCAGTTACTTCGGTCTTGAGTTTTGTTATTGAATTTTTTTATTTCTTCTTCAGATGGTTCTCTAAAAAGATACATTACAATTCCTGAAACAAATAATGCCAATAATGATAAAGAACAAATAATCATAAGCTTGATATATAAAAGCTTAATAATTTTTCAACACTATATAATGAGTAGTATTGTCCTATAATTTTTGTCTAAATTCGTAAGTTTTATTTAATTCATCAATATCAAATGTTTCTATTGATCCATCAGTCCATTTAATTTCAACTTTAAATTCTTTTTCACCTTTTCTTATTCCATAATGAGCAACGGGTTCCATCTGACAAAGATATCCTGAGCCTGCATCTATTGTTTTTGAGTGAATTCTTTTATTAGATTTCATTGTTACTGTTGCCCCTCTTGCTGGAGCTCCATACTGATTAAGTGGTTTAATACGTAGATAATTAAAATTTTGTACATCTGCTTTATATAAAGTTAAAGGTTGAAAGCCTGACTCTCCGTGAGAAACTAATAGCTCTAAAATTCCATCGCCATCAACGTCTGCAACAGCTGCTCCAGTTCCAAGACCAACAGTCTCTAAACCATTTTCCATTTTAATTTCTTTAAATACTCCACCTTCTAAAACTTTGAAAAGTTTATTTGGTTCTCCAATATTATTCATGAAAATTTCATCATATCCATCATTATCAAAATCAGCTGAAATAACTGTTCTTATTTTTGTAGGATCGTTATACGGAGAGGTTGATATATCTTTAAATTTATCTCCATCTAAAACATATGCTCTATGCATTCCATCCCAGTTTGAAGATAAAATATCTAATCTTCCTCTATACAAAAGATCACTCAGTGCTGTGCCTCTACCATTTTCAAACCTATCTTGAACCGCATACTCTTCAGCAACATCTTGGAAAGATCCCTTAGAATTATAGTATAAAAAGTTATCACCTCTTTCATTTGCTGCAAAAATATCAGATCTATCTGAAAGAATATGTCCTGACACAATAGCTCTGCCGCCTGTAATTTTATCAATTGATAATGATTTAGCTTGATCTTTTATTCGATCTCTAATTAATTCATAAAATCGAGTAGGACCTCCATAATTTGCAACATAAATACCATATGCACCATCACCATTTCTATCTACACAAACAACTGACCTACCTGCAGTTAAGTTTAATTCACTTTGATTGATTTCTTTTTCAAATAAATCTTCGAATTTATTGTTATTTAAATCTATTAGTCGATCAGAATAAATTTTTGATCCACTGTATGTATCAGTATTTAAAAAATATATTTCCTCATAGCCATCTTGATCGATATCACATGCGGCAACACCAATTGTTCTTCTCTCTTCATCTGTAAATATTTTTTCGTTTACAATATTTATTAATTTTCCATCTTTATAAGAAAGAGCAAGATTTTTAAAACCAAAGCCTGTTACCACAAAATCATATTTATTATCTTTGTTAACATCAGTAACTGAAACTCCATAGCTTAATCGAAACTCATTTTCTACTATTTGATCAGTTATATTTAAGAAAAAATCTTTAGCGTTTGCATAATTAAATATTGTTAAAATACTGAGAAAAATGAAGATAAATTTTTTCATAATCAAGCTCTTTATTAGAATTTAAAAATTATAATATGAGATAAATTAGCTTAATCAAGTAAGCCTAATATTGAATAAATAACCAACCCTATAATTGCTGCAAAGAAAATTAAAAATGAAATTTGACTAAAAATATTATTCTTTGATCTAATTTCTCCCTTTTTGTACTTTCTAATCTGAATTATACCAAACCTAATTACTATTAAACCAAGGATTAAAAGCGATACTTTAAATAAAAATTCAATCATTTTTTTTTATTTTTCTTATAATTTTCCATCCATTTGTTAAATACAATTATTGCATCATTCATGTCTTTTGTTTTATTTGGATGATTCTTAGCCCTACCTAGCATAGTTGCAATAACATTTACTTGATATTTTATTGGTCTCTTTTTTATGGCTGAAACAGTAAACAATGCTTTTTCTTTATCTTTAAATCCTAAGCCCTTTAAGGTTGTCTCTGGTTTATAATCTGAAAATAAAGAAAGATTTAATGGTTTAAATTTTTTATCTTTGATTAGTTTATTCATTGGCATTTTATCAACTATATCAAAGATTTTTTTTGTATATACTTTATCTAACTCAATTTTTTTTGTGCCATCAAAACCAATTAAAGTAACTTTAAATTTTTTTGATTTATCTAATTTTGTAACTAATTTTATATATCTTTTATGAAAACCTTTAATTTCTTTTTGGTATAAATCTTTTGATCTTTTATATTCTGGATGGCTGTAATTAGGCGTATTGAGGACTAACAATCTACATTTCCATAGATATTTTTTAAAACTCATTAAAAATATTAATTGTAAATTTTATCTCTTACAAGCTTACTTAATAAACTATATCCAAGTTCATTCATATGTAGTGGATCTTCATCGTAAAACTTATCATAACCAGCATTTATCATGGGTGTTGTAATATCAACATAATCCCACATTTTTAAATTGGTTAAGTGTTTTTTTATCTTTGAATTCGCATCTAAAATTGTTGTCATAAGATCCCTTCTAAAAGGACTAGGTTTAATAGATATAAAAAAACATTTCGCATTTGGTAGTTTTTCTTCAACTTGATTAGAAAATAATAAAAATTCTTTTAACAATTCATCGCTATCCATTCCATAACCAATGTCATTATCTCCGGCATAAAAAAAAAGATTAGATGGGTTTAAAGGAGCAACCAATCTATCAAAATATCTTCTACAAGATACTAAAGTTGAACCCCCAAAACCTAAATTATAAAGATTATTTATTGATAAATCGTTTTTGGCATTATCCCACATTTTAAAAGTTGAACTACCATACAAGGCAACACTGTTATTTGTTTTTGTCTGTTGAAAAGAATTATGTTCTAATTCTCTAACGTCGAGTTCAAACTCTTCTTCAACTGGACTAACTAAATTTACATTAGTTTTCAAATTTTCTATTTTATCTATGTTGTCTTGAACATTTTTAGCTAAATCAATAGCTTCTTCTACATAAGATCTAAATTTGGTTCTGTAATTATCTAAGAAGCTTTTCATTTCATCTTGATTTTCTGGATCTTTGACATGATCACTTATAGTGATTGGCTCCTTAATAACTGCTGAATATATTGTTTTAGAAACTGGATAATCAAAATTAGCAAGGGCAATTGGAATAAGTTTTGGTTTTGGGTTAAGTTTAAATGCAAGGTTAAATGCTCCAGCTTTAAATGGTCCTGGAGATGTGATTGTTTTATTATCCTCTGTTTCTGAGGTTCCTTCAGGAGCAATTACAATTGGTTGTTTTTGATTAAATACTTTTTGAGCTTCGTCAAAAAGCTTTTGTTTTCTTAATTTCTTTTCCTCTTCGCTTTCGTCCAACTTATCTGACTCTGGGGTATGAACAAAAATGTAATCTAAGTTTTCATAATAATTATATCTCCAAAATTCTGTGTTACGGCTTGTTCTAACGATACGTTGACCTCCATCATTATATTTTGGATATAAAATTTTTGAGCTGATGAAATGACTATCGACTGAAAATGAATGCCCATTTGCAAGCTGATTATCATCTATAGCTGCTAAGTGATTGTAGAAAAAAATATTTGTTGGTTCATCTGGCAAATTTTCCCAACCCTTAATTACATATTTAACATTATCAAAAGCTTTGGTGAAATTTGAATTGGTTAACTCTCTTAATTTTGTTTTATCTGAATTACTAGAAGAATTTGAAACTCTATTATAAATAATATTTAATTGGCTGTGGAAACGAGACTCTCTTTCTAAATTATTTAAGGTATCTTTTATTAAACTAGATAATGATTTTTCTATCTCATTTCCTTTAATAAGTAGTTCGTAAACTACATCAAATGCGATTGCATAAGTGTGGGTACTCTTCAATAAATGTGGAATACTATATAACTTAGAGCTAGCAGGTATTCTTGCAGTATTATCTTTCAATAATAAATTAACAAATTCTAATTCGTTTTCCGCTGAATATTTTGTTAGACCAGTTGCACTTTGTTGGAAACGTCCTAGCTGCCACAATTGTCTTTTGAAAATCTTTATTGATAATTCAGGATCAGAAATAATCAGATTTTCAAGTGCTTCATTAGAAATATGTAAAACTTTTGTATCCCTAGTAGATTTAATTGTATATGGATTAAAAAAATCTCCTTTTCCGGAAGATAAAGTTAGAGCTATACCAGCTCTAGTTAGAGTTCTAAAATTTCTTCTTATTTTTCCATTAATAAAGTTATGGAATAAGCCATCAACTTTACCACTTAATAATATCTTTAAACCTTTAGAAACATCTCCCTCTTTAACTATATATTGATTTGATGAATACATCTTAATATTACCTGATTTAATAAACTTTTCTAAATCATCATCAGTAAGTGTAGAAAAAAAAGTAGCAGATTTAATTCTATGTATATTTGTAATACTTTTTTCTGATGGGATGCCCGGTGAAATTTGTATTTCATCGTCTTTATACAAAGTGTTTAAATTTCTTGAAGAGACAAGCAGTTGGAAAGAAAAAAACGAAATGGCTGAGTATAATGTTGATATAAGTTTACTATTTTTTTGTTGTAAATCTCTTAAATCATCTAGTTTTATCGAGATATATTCTGTTCCACCTTCAATAAATATTTCACCCATAAATCTATTGGGTTGATTAAGTCCAGATATACCTAATGGTGTTGCAGGCTTTGTTATTTTTGCAAAAGTTATAGATTTTGTTTCAAAATACTTGGTAAATGTAGCTTTGCCTTTAATTAAAAAATAAATGTTTTCTGAAATTTGATGCTGCTTTGCTAAAACTTCATCACTTTCAGCTATTATATGTTTTGATATTCCATCTATTAAATCAAAAGATTCTTTTAGATTTCCTAGATCAAAGCCATTTTGCTCAAATAATTCAGATAATTTCATAGGTAGAATGAATAGATATACTTAATTTGAATTTATTGATTAAAAATAAATGCATATCTGGGTTGAAAAGTTATCAATAGTTTACCTAATTTTTTTTAGTATTAAGAAGGTGTGAAACGTAAATTAAAAAAAAATAAATCAATAAATAAATCTAAAACGCTTTCAAAAAAGCCAAAAGTAATAAACCCCAACTTTTTTTATTTTTATAATGAAAATGGAAAATTAGTTGGAATACCTTACGGTAATTAAACTTTATCTTCTTTGAGATAAACTAGCGTGTTTATTTAGTACTTCGGCTGAAATAACTTTTGCTTCTGTTGTTTTCTTAACACTCCAGATTTTTTCTTTAGCAGTTTTAGTCGATATTTTATTATCAACTATTGGTGATGGATAATCTTTACCAATTTCTAAATCTATTCCCTTTTGTTCAATGAATGTTAATTTCCATGGTTCATGAATTAATTTTCCTGGAACATTTTTTAATTCTGGAACCCATTTTTTGATAAAATCTCCTGTAGGATCTTGATCAATTGATTGTTTAATTGGATTGTAAATTCTTATTGAATTTATTCCTGTTGTTCCTGACTGCATTTGAAACTGTGAATAATGTATACCTGGCTCATAATCTGTAAATAATTTTGCTAAATGTTTTGATGTTTTTTTCCAATCAAGCCATAATTGATAAGACGCAAATGAAACTAACATTGCTCTCATTCTAAAATTAATCCATCCATTACTTCTAAGGTATCTCATGCAAGCATCAACAAACGGATAACCAGTAGTTCCATTTTTCCAAGCTAAATGATAATCTTCATTAAAATCATTTTCTCTTATTCCATTATAAGCGCTATTCATATTTCTAAATTCAATTTCTGGTTCATCATACAATTTTTGAATAAAATGACAGTGCCAGGCTAAGCGACTTTTAAAAGCAATTAAGGATTTCTTTTTTGAAAAAGATAAATTGGATTTTAACTTTTCGTTAGTTTTTTTAAAAATTTCTTTGATAGAAATATTTCCAAATGCAATATGAGGGCTTAATCTTGAACAAGAAATTTCTCCTGTTATCGGCGAAGACATTTCTTTTTGGTAATTTTCTGATCTGTCATTAAGGAAAGAATCTAAAAGTTGAAGTGAATTTTGTCTTCCACCAATTTGAATTTTTCCATTTTCTAAATTATTTGTTTGTATTTTTGTTAAATCCTCTACATAATTATCCGAAATAAACTCACAATTTAAATTTGAATTAATGCTTTCACTATCTATAAATTTATTCCAATTATATGACCATTTATTTCTAATTCTATGATTTAGTTGAACGCCAAATTGATTTGATATTTTCCAATTAATATTTTTTTCTTTAAATAAAAAACTAACTTCTTTATCTAAGTTAGTTATATACATGTTCTTGAATATTATATTTGAATAAACTTCATTTATTTCAAATTTATCAGTTAAATGACTTAATATTTCTAATGTATCTCCATAATATATGTTGAGTTTAGAATTATATTTTTCACTCAATGTTTTTTTTAAGTCTTCTAATGATGATTTTAAAAAATCTAGATGAAATGAGCTTGATGTAGGTAATTTGTGATATTCTTTATCAAATATGTAAATTGGTAAAATCTTTCCTGATTTTACAGCCTCATTAAATGCATCATTATTAGATACACGTAGATCGTTCCTAAACCATACGATTTTGTTCATTTTAAATAATTAAAGACTGATTTTGAAAGTTCTTGAAGTTTTGTCGTCTGATACTTTTAAAATTTTAAATTTTGAAGTTTTTTCAAGTTTTTGCCCTTTGTTTGTAACAAAAGATTTCATTTTCTTAACTTCACCCTCAGGCATTTTTCTTGTGTATTTTAGAGTATGTTTTTTTGATCCAATAACAAATATTGTTTTCATGAGATTTTAATTACAAATATATTTATTGTCTGTCTCTGTGACATAAGTTTCATTTAAGAGTTTGGGAATATTTTGATTATTTCGATATCGAGAATCTACTAAAGAGACAGGTTGTATTCAAATAATATATTTATAAAAAATAGAAATAAATTTGTTGAATACAACCTATCTAAAACTTATTTTTATAAGTGAAGGAGGTGCAAATGCTTAGAATAACGCCACCTGACACTTAGCTGGTGAGATATCACATATTAAAAATAACACAAACTAAATCCATTTGATGGATTTGGCCAAAATGGCATAAAAAAGGGGAGCTCTTTTGGTAATAACCAATTGAGCTGACCCCTTTTAATAATTTTTAGACATAAAATCTTTAATTCTCTTAGCACCTTCAATTATATCTTTTGTGCTTCTGGCATATGAGAATCGGATAGTAGAATTTCCTCTTTTTTGATCAAAATCAATTCCTGGTGTTATCGCAACATTTGCTTCATCTAAAACTTTTTTACAAAAAGCTAAGCTATCATTTGAATATTCAGATATATCAACATAAATGTAAAAAGCACCATCAGGTGGTGAAAACTTTTTTAATCCTGCCTTCGGTAATTCTTCTAAAAGTATCTCTCTATTTTTTTTATATACTTCAACATTTGATTGTAACTCCTCATTTGCATCTAATGAAGCAAGGGCTGTAACTTGACTTGCATGTGGAGGACAAACAAATAAATTCTGTGAAAGCCTTTCTACTTGTCTAACATGATCATCTGGTACAACCATCCATCCTATTCTCCAACCAGTCATAGAAAAGTATTTTGAAAAAGAATTAATTACATAGCAATTATCTGTAATCTCTAAAGCTGATGTTGGATTATTTTCATATTGAATTCCATGATAAATTTCATCGCTAATAAAACTTACATTATTCTCATTTGCAGTATTAATTAAATTCTCTAAAGATTGTTTATCCAGCATAGATCCAGTTGGATTTGCAGGTGACGCAACAAGAATTCCATTTAAATTATTATTTGTAATATCTTCTGGAACAGGTTGAAATCTATTTTGTAGTTTGGTTTGAATATCTACAGTTTCCAAACTTAGTGATTTAAGTATTTGTCTATAGCTAGGATAACTTGGAGATCCAATTCCAACTCTATCACCACTATCAAACAATGCCGAAAAAGATAATATAAAGGCTCCGGAAGACCCTGTTGTAACTACTATTCTATTTGGATTTAAATCTAAATTGTACCAATCTCCATATAACTTTGAAATTTTTGTTCTTAGAGCTGGTAGACCAAGTGATACGGTGTAGCCTAGATTGTTTTTGTTTATCTCATTAGTAATATAATCTTTTGCAATCTTAGGCGCTGGTGTTCCCGGCTGCCCTACCTCCATATGAATTATATCTTTACCTTTTTCTTCAGCAATTCTAGCAGACTCCATTACATCCATTACAATAAATGGATCAACATCTGATCTTTTTGATTTTTTCATCATTTTATTTGATCTTCACAAAATTTTTTAATTTGTTCATTTGATAATCTGTCTTCTTTAGTTTTTTTAGAATCTAATTCAGCTTTTCCAATTATACATGCTTTAATAGTTTTGCTTCTATTAAAATCGTTGTAATAATTAGTTGAGATGTAAAGAGCTATAATTCCTAATACTAAAAAAACTATAAGCTTTAAATTTTTTTTCATTAAATTTCAGTTTGGGCTTTTATCCTTTCGTAAGCTAATCTAGTGTAAATTCCTAAATTTAAAAAGGGTTGTGGTGGTAACCAGTTTGGTTTTTTTCTTTGTTGTATTACTTCAATTTCATTAGATTGTTGATTAGAGGCCATTAGAGCTATTTGTTCACCGAATAGTGTTCCTACTCCAATTCCAGATCCATTGTAACAGCCTGCGCTAAAAATATTATCATCAATTTTTTCAAATATTTGAGAGCTATTACCACTTCTACATACAATCCCTGACCAACTGCTCTCTATTATATTATCAGGTAATTGTTTAAATCTTTTCTTGATGCCTTCTTTATGAATTGCAGCTCTTTTATTTAATTCATTTCTATTCATTGAAAAAGGGTTTCTTAACTCTGCAGTATTTCTTATAAGTATTCTCCTATCTTTAGTCATTCTTATCGTAGCACCCATTGGTCTTATAGGAAGAACACCCCACTCTTTTGGAGAACCTATATCTTTAAATTCTTTATCTGTGAGTTTTCTCGTGAGACTAGCAGTTAATGTGATTGGGAAACTATAATTTTTTTTTACATTCAAATATTTCAAAAAACCGTTTGTGCAAAAAATAATTTTTTTAGTAGTTATTTTGTGCTTTTTTGTAAAACATTCAATTTTGTTATTAATCTTTTTCCAATTATAAATTTGAGAATTTTCATATAATTTTACATTATCTGGCAATGTATCAACCATTGCTCTAGCTAATTTACCAGGGTTTAAAAGAATTCCTCCTGAGGTAAAAACTCCAATTTTATAAAAAGGCGTTCCCAATTTTTCAGTTAACTCTTTATTGAATAAAATTTTATTTTTAAAACCAAGACTATTTAATAATTTGCTGAATGATTGAGCTTTTGTCTCATCTTGCTCTTTAGAGGAAGCAAAATATTTTCCACATTCATTCCAATCACAATCAACCTGATATTCTTTTATAAATTTTCTAACAGCTTCTATACCCAAGTGATATATTTTTGTTTTTTTTACATAATTCTCTTTATCGCTGTTAGATGTAAAACCATCATTTAATGTAGTATCAACTAGATAGCCTGAATTTCTTGAACTTCCACCCTCGCCCGCTAACTGTGCATCAATGAGAATAATTTTTTGATCTTTCATTATATCTGAAAGTTTTCTAGCAGCTGATAATCCTGTATACCCAGCTCCTACAATTAAATAATCACAGTAAATGTCTTGATCTAGTAATTTAAAATTACTTCTCTCAGGAAGTTGTCTTGTCCATCCACAGAAATTGTTGTTTATTAAATCCAATAATTATTTTTATAATGAAATTTTACTAATCTCAACTAACAAGAGACTTTTGAGGTTTCATATCACTCTTGCTTATACCAGCTACTTTAACTGGTTTTTTCATAGCATCTCTTCTGAATGGCTCACCTAATTCTTGATTTAGAATTATTTCGATAAATGTAGTAATACCTTTTTTCTGGTCTTCACATGATTGTTTAATAGCTTTAGTAGTTTCTTCCATTGTATTTGCGATAACTCCTTTTAAACCGCAGGCATTGGCAACTTTTGCGTAGCTTAATTCTGGATCTAACTCTGTTCCAACAAAATTATCATCAAACCATAAAATTGAATTTCTTTTTTCAGCTCCCCATTGATAATTTCTAAAAATTACCATAGTTATTGCTGGCCATTCTTCTCTAGCACATGAACTCATTTCATTCATACTTATTCCAAATGCTCCATCACCTGCAAAACCTATAACTGGAGTATCTGGACATCCAATTTTTGCTCCAAGAATAGATGGAAATCCATAACCACATGGTCCAAATAAACCTGGTGCCAAATATTTTCTTGGTTTTTCAAATGTTGGGTATGCATTACCAATTGCACAATTATTTCCAATATCACTTGAAATTATAACATCTTCTGGCATTCCAGCTTGAATAGCTCTCCACGCTTGTCTTGGAGACATTCTATCTTTATCTCTTTCTCTTGCTTCTTTATTCCAAACAGTTCCTGGATCATCATCCTCATGATCTAAACTTGTAAGAGTTTGTAACCATGCAGATTTTGTTTGATGAATTAAATTTTTTCTATCTTCTCTACCATTATCTCCAGCATTTGATGAAAGTTTTTCTAATATCTGTTGAGCTACCATTTTAGCATCACCACAAATACCAACTGTAACTTTCTTGGTTAAACCAATACGATCAGGGTTCATATCTACTTGAATAATTGTTGCATCTTTTGGCCAGTAATCAATTCCATATCCTGGTAATGTTGAAAATGGATTTAATCTTGTTCCTAATGCCAAAACTACATCAGCTTTTGAAATTAACTCCATTGCAGCTTTAGATCCGTTGTAACCTAATGGACCAACAGCTAATGGATGGCTTCCTGGAAAGCTATCGTTATGTTGATATCCATTACATACAGGTGCATCAAGCTTTTCTGCTAATTTTTTACAATCATCAATGGCATCACCTATAACAACTCCTGCTCCAGATAATATTACTGGGAATTTTGCTTCTGATAATAATTTCGCCGCTCTATCAACAGCATCTTTTCCACCACCTTGTCTTTCAAATCTTACTATTGGAGGCAATTCTATATCTATAACTTGTGTCCAAAAATCTCTTGGTACATTTATTTGTGCAGGCGCCGAACCTCTAAATGCTTTTTCTATTACTCTGTTTAAAACTTCTGCCATTCTTGATGGGTCTCTAACTTCTTCTTGATAACACACCATGTCTTTAAATAAATTCATTTGCTCTACTTCTTGAAAACCACCTTGTCCCATAGTTTTGTTTGCAGCTTGTGGTGTAACTAAAAGTAGTGGAGTATGGTTCCAGTAAGCTGTCTTAATTGGTGTAACAAGTCCTGTAATACCTGGACCATTTTGAGCAATCACCATTGACATTTTTCCAGTTGCTCTCGTGTAACCATCAGCAATCAGTCCACCATTTGTTTCATGAGCAACATCCCAAAAAGTTATTCCAGCTTCTGGGAAAAGATCAGAAATAGGCATGAATGCAGAACCAATAATACCAAACGAATGTTCGATACCATGCATTTGTAAAACTTTTACAAAAGCTTCTTCGGTTGTCATTTTAGCCATATCAAATCCTTCTTAATTCTATTTTTTAATTGTCAAAGTGCCCAATTCATATATAAATTGGATCGAATTTCAAACAAAGAAATCGTCACAATGGCTGTCACAGATATTATAATCCACGATGAAAAAGACAATGTAGGTGTTGTAGTTATTGAAAAAATTACTCCTAAACAAGACTGTGATTGCTGGATTATGGAAAATGATAAATCAGTAAAAATTCAATCGATGGATGAAATACCTTTGGGTCATAAAATTGCTATGACTGATCTTAACGAGGGAGATACAATATTAAAATACGGACATGATATTGGCAAAGTAGTAAAATCAATTAAAAAAGGTGAGCATGTACATGTTCACAATGTAAAAACTAAAAAGTGGTAAAATGGAAATTCCAAAAACGTTTTTAGGATATAAAAGAGAAGATGGAAGAACAGGAACAAGAAATCACGTAATAATTCTACCTGTTGATGATATTTCAAATGCTTGTGCTGAAGCTGTAGCTAATAATATTAAAGGTACGATTGCACTTCCACATTCTTATGGAAGATTACAATTTGGAGCAGACCTAGAGCTTCATTTTAGAACAATGATTGGAACAGGAAAAAATCCAAATGTAGCAGCAGTTATAGTAATTGGTATTGAACCTAAATGGACAAAAAGAATTGTTGATGCAATTGCAACGACTGGAAAACCAGTTGAAGGTTTTAGTATAGAAGGTGTAGGAGATATAGACACTATAGCAAGAGTTTCAAAGAAAGCTCAAGAATTTTCAATTTGGGCATCTGAGAAACAAAGAGAAGAGCGTCCTATAAGTGATTTATGGATTTCAGTAAAATGCGGAGAGTCTGATACAACATCAGGATTAGCCTCAAATCCTACAGTTGGAAATTTAATGGATAAATTAGAGCCCCTTGGTGTTCATTTATGTTTTGGTGAAACATCTGAGCTGACGGGTGCTGAAACTGTATGTGAAAAAAGAGGAAAAACTCCTGAAGCTCAAGAAAAGTTTAGAAAAACTTGGAGTTCGTATAATGATTTTATCTTAAAAGAAGCAACAGACGATCTTTCCGAAAGTCAACCAACGGCCGGAAATATAGCAGGTGGACTTACTACAATTGAAGAAAAAGCTTTTGGAAACTTTCAAAAAATTGGTGGATGTAAATTTATTGATGTACTAGAACCAGCAGAAGAACCAACTAAAGGTCCAGGTTTATACTTTATGGATACCTCATCAGCTGCTGCAGAATGTGTAACTTTACAAGCTGCAGGAGGATTTAATCTTCATCTATTTCCAACTGGACAAGGAAATATAATTGGAAACCCGATTGAACCAGTTGTTAAACTAACAGCTAATCCTTTAACTGCTAGAACTATGAGTGAACATATTGATGTTGATGTTTCTAAAATCTTATCAAGAGAAATGAATTTAAATGAAGCAGGTGACGAATTAATTAAAGCAACGATAAGAGTTGCAAACGGAAGATTAACTTGTGCTGAAGCACTTGGTCATAGAGAATTTGTTATGACTAAATTATACAGAAGTGCCTAAGCTTTAAGCTTAGCTTCTCTAGCTTTGTTCCACTTGGAAATATAATTTCTTAAAATTGCAGCTCCAATTCCAAGAACTACTGCTAAAACAACTGAAGTAAGTCCATAAAATACTGGAAGATCTTTAGAATAATCTAAAATAAACTGTGCTATGCTACCAAGATTTTTAGTTCCATTTACTACAGTTTCAACAATTACATCTTCTTTAATAAAAGTGTCATAAGCAATTGCAATTCCAACTAATAATAAAAGTACTGCTAAGATTGTTTTAAATTCTGAGCTATCAACTTTTTCACCAATTTTTTGTCCAAACTGAACACCAATAATTGAGCCAAGTATAAGTACAAAAACTAAAACAAGATCAATTGTTCCGTAATTAAAAGCATGAAGAACAGTTACGATTGCACTTACAAATATTGTAACAAACAAAGATGTACCAGGAATTAGTTTAGTTGGCATTCCAATAATATAAATCATTGCAGGAACCAAAATAAATGCACCTCCTACTCCCATAATTGCAGCGATATATCCTACAATTAAACCAATAATAATTGGAGTAAATGCGCTTTCGTAAACTTTTGATTTTTTAAAACGCATTCTAAAAGGAAGTCCGTGTATCCAATAATGCGTATGTAATTTTTTTCTTACAACAATTTTTTTTCTAGCCTTATCAATTTCGGATACTCCTTGAATCAACATTAAAGTTCCAAGTATAGCTAAGATATACATGTAGGCTAAAGAGATAACGATGTTTATTTTTCCAATATCCTGAAAATAAGAAAAAGTTAAGATCCCTAGTAAAGTTCCAATTGTTCCTCCGACTACAATCATCAATCCCATTTTATAATCTAATGTACCTTTTAAGTAATGAGTAGTTGAACCAGATACAGATGTACCTAAAATATTACTTGCTTCATTTGGCACTGCATAAGCAGGTGGAATGCCTAAAAAAATTAAAAATGGTGTCATTAAAAATCCCCCACCTACACCAAACAATCCTGAGAGAATACCAACCGCTAAACTTAAACCAAATATAAAAAGTATGTTAATTTCGACTTGAGCTATTGGAAGAAAATATTCCATATAATCTAACTATTCCTCTCATAATCTAAAGTCAATGATTATAAGAATAAATTAAATAAAATTTTGAAATGTTCCTAGGATTATAATTGCCCAAGTAAAAAATATAAAAAGATATAGAAAAGATTTAATTATTTTTGAAAACTGATTTGAAACTAATAAAGGGATTTTCTTAATATTTTGATTAAAAGCTTGAAGCATATCCGCGAAATACCACAAGTTTTATTAAATGCAAATAATATTTAATTAAATTTAAAAAATAGTTGCCCCAAAGACTTTAACCTCATCTCCCTCCTCTCCAAGGACTAGTCGACCTAAAAAGTCACCAGGTATCTCTGTACTGTTTTGTTTATAGATAACAGTTACGTACAAGCCTCTTCTCAAACAGCCTATCGCCTTACACCCTTCTTTAAGGCTTGAGATAAGCTTATTGCTTGCCCATTGCTTGCCAAGTTCTACTTCGTTGGCCCCATAGAGCATTTGTGATGATAAATCCCTCGTAAAACCACCATAATCTTTCATATTGGAACATCTAACCATGTTATCCCAGATAGGATCAGCAATTTTAATGATTTCTTCGTCTGATTTATCGACAATACTCATCTAAAATGGTTAGGAAGCTTGCTTCTTCTCTTTATCATCAACGATATGATAAACAGGCTTTTTCTCCATTTCAAATTTTCCAGTTTCAGGATCTCTTCTAGAAACAGTTAAACAGTGCCAGTTTTCATCATCAAGTTTCATGTGATCACCTCTATAATAATAGCCTGGCCAACGCGTTTCTTCTCTAAATAACGTATGATGAGCAACACATTCTGATGTTACAGCTCTATGCTTAAGTTCCCATGCTCTCATCAATTGGTGATAATCTTCTGCTCCGACATGATCTAAGTCTTCTTGAAGTAATTGTAGCTGTTCTAAGCCTTTTTTGAGTAGATTATCATTTGTCATGTAATTATTTGTTAATCCACCACAATATTCATCCATAATTTTTTGTAGTCTTTGTAGTCCTTGTATAGGTAAAATATAGCTTGGAGAAACAGTTCCTCCAGTTATTTCATTTCTTCCCACCGTATAGTTCTCTATTGGTTTGAATATTTCTTCTTTAAGCTTCTCTAATTGTGCATCAGAAACTTCGATATCATCAGCTTTTTTATCTTGAATATATTTAACAGCAGCTTTAGACGCTAACCTTCCTTCTGTGAATGAACCAGATGAAAACTTGTGAGCACTTCCACCAACCGCATCTCCTGCTCCAAATAATCCATCAATAGTCATCATTCTATTGTATCCCCAAAAATATTCATCAGGTGCTATATCCTCTGGTCCACTAACCCATGCTCCTGAACATGTAGCATGAGATCCCATTACATATGGCTCCGAAGTTGTTAATTCAGGATTTGTGTATTTTGGATCGATATTTTGAGATGCCCAAACCACCGCTTGTCCAACAGTCATTCCTAAGAAATTTTCCCATCCAACTGTTTCTAAGTGTGGGTCTTGGAATGCTTCTTTTGTAACCATGTGGATTGGTCCACCACCTGCAGCTGTTTCTTGAATAAATGCATGATTTCTCAAACATGTTGGTGTTGGATGATGGTCTATATATTCACCTACTAATTCTTTAGTAGCTTCATACCATTTCTTCTCATAATTTTCGCCATTTGCATTTTGAGTATAAGTTTTTAAATGAAGGAAATAAGCTCCTACTGGACCATAACCATCTTTAAATCGACAAAGTACAATTCTATTTTCCATTTGAGTCATTTTTGCACCTGCTTGAATAGGTAGTGCATAAGCAGATCCATTACTCCAAGGTGCATACCATGTTCTACCCATACCTTCACCAACTGCTCTTGGTTTAAATATGTGCGATGCTCCTCCAGCAGAAACAACTACTGTTCTAGATTTAAATACGTGAAAATTTCCAGTTCTAACATTAAAGCCAACTGCACCTGCTATTCGGTTTGGATTTTTTTCATCTTTTAAAAGATGAGTAATCATTATTCTGTTATAAATTTTATCAGCAGATTTTTTTGCAGCTTCAGCTACAATTGGTTTGTAACTTTCACCATGTATCATTATTTGCCACTTACCTTCTCTTTGATATCTTCCAGTTTCTTTATTTTTCATCATTGGAAGACCCCATTCATCAAACATGTGAACAGTTGAGTCTACATGACGTGCCATGTCATAACCTAAATCTTCTCTAACAAGACCCATTAAATCATTTCTAGCGTATCTTACATGATCCTCTGGCATATTCTCACCCCACTGCATTCCCATATAGCAGTTTATAGCGTAAAGACCTTGTGCAACTGCTCCACTTCTATCTATATTTGCTTTTTCTACGCAGATTATTTTTAAATCTCTTCCCCAGTGTCTTGCCTCAAAGGTAGCCCCTGTTCCAGCCATACCTCCACCGACAACTAGTACGTCACATTCTTCAATGATTGTTTTGTGCTTAGCCATTAATAATAAACGCCTTGCTTAAATGAATTCTTATCTAAAGTTGGTAAATCTTTTTCAGTATTTAAACCATGAGGCTCATTATATAAAATTTGTGAATTAATCTCTCCTTGATTAGGAGTATCAGCTTCAGCTAATTTTGGTATGAATTTTCCCCAAGGTTTTGTTGTTATTGGTGATACAAAATTCTTCTCTGTACCATTTCTAAATTTAATTCTCCAAGAGATAGTTCCTTTTTCTTCTTCTCTTCTAACTCTAACACTATGACCCATTGGAGCAAAGTCAGCATATCCTCTTACATCAATTGCATGATTAGGACATGCCTTAACGCATGAATAGCATTCCCAACAAAAATTTGGTTCTATATTTTTTGCTCTTCTAATAGTTTCGTCTATATGCATGATATCTGATGGACATATATCTACACAATGACCACAACCATCACATCTCGTCATGTATACAAAAGTTGACATATCTACTTATTACCTTTCTTTAAAATTTTATCAATCATATTAATAGTGCTTTGGTGCCTCACGTTTAATTCCAAGTCCAAATTGTTCTGGAGCATCTGCTGGTGGAGGTAAATTATCTCTGGAACCATCTGCTTCTGCTAAATTTTTTTGGATTGCAGCACCTGGTTTGTAAAACATATGAGCAAATTTAGACCAGTAAACTCCACCAAATAAAACTATGTTAGCAACCGCAAACAAAATTAAAAATAAAATACTTAAACCAGTAGATCCTGAATATTGGAAATACGACCAAGCTAAACTAAACGTGGACGATAATACTAAAGCTAAAACAAATAAATCTGCTTTTATGATTCTAAAAACTGAGTGAGCTTCAGCAGATACGTCTACTCTTAAAAAAAACCAAAACCAATAAGCTCCAAGGCAAGTTAAAATTGCACCAGCGTGCCAAATGATTGGCCATATAGTTGGGGTTACAGCATTAGGAGAAGAGTATCCAAATATCATAACGCCTGAACCAATCCAAAATAATATTGTTCCATACATTCCTAAAACATGTGCAAATCTTCTTTTACCCAAACCTAATTCAGATGTAGTTCCAATATCATGAACTACTGTTTTAGAAATTATCGCTGTTTTCTCTCCAAGACTTAATTCTCTACTTGCTGCTTTTTTTGCTTTTTTAGCATTATTAAAAAAATATTTTACATTCTTCTTATGAATAATATCCATCAGTGTTCCAATCACTACCAATGCTAACATCAACAAAACAAATGCTTGCAAAGCAATTGAAGGAACTGTTGAGGAAAGGACAGCAAATGGATTTGTTGTGAACATATTATTATCTCCGCTAAATATAATACTAATCTAAGCTCATAATCTATAAAAAATATTAGTGCAACTGACTAATAATCTCATCTGATGAAAAAAATGTTAATAATGTTTACTTTTTCCTTACATAATGCTGTTTAGCAGAAATTACAGCTCGAACACCACCTTGAGGATTTTTAACATCATTTTTTCGTCTTGGAATCAGATGAATATGACAATGATTAATAGATTGTCCAGCAACCTTTCCTGAATTGGTACCAATATTAAAACCTTTTACAGATTTATCGTTCATTTCAATTTTTTTTTTTAGTTTCTTTATTAATTTATTGCACGCTAAGATTTCCTTTGAGGTTAGATCAAAATAATTTTTGACACACCGCTTTGGAATTATAAGTGAATGAAATTTTGATACAGGGTAAGTGTCAGTAGTTGCATAAGCTAGTTCGTTTTCAAAAATATATTCCTTTTTTCTTGTAAAACAGAATATGCACGGATTATTAGGATTTCTCATAAATAGTTACTTAATTTTTTTTGTTTTAGTATTTGAGTTTTATATTTGCTTACAAAAGTTTCATAGGATTTATATTTTTTTCTATTCCAGTTTTTTTCTTTTATGGATGAAACTGTGGAAACTCCCTTTCCAGATCCGATTAGAAGTATTTCTTCATATTGATTTAATTTATTAATATTAATATTAGTTTTTTTTATCCTAAATTTTTTTTCAAAAAACTTAAGATTAACTCCTCTATAAAATTTCCTGATAGGTGAATAGAACTTATTATCTTTTATAAAAATAATATTTGAAGTTCCTGTCTCTAGAATTTTTCCATTTGAACAAAGAGCAATATCAGATTTTGTATTATCCATTTTAGATAAATTTTTTAAAATAAATTTATACTTTAGATTTTTATGTTCAGGCTTAATTCTATTATAATTGACTAACTTTAACTGGAGATTTTTTTTAATTTTTAATTTATCTCTCAAAGAAATAGAAATTAAACTTTTGGTTACTGCAATTCTCAATAAATGATTATAATTTTTTTGTTTATTTAAGTTGGATTTAATTATTTTAAATATATTTCTTTTTAAGTTTCGATCATAAATTTTATAATTTTTAGTAGACTTAATGAGATTTATTATGTGTTCTTTAAAAAATAAAATTTTTTGAGGCTTTCCATAGATCCACATGGTTGTGAAAACCCCGTGGGCATTCCATAGATCTTTAAATTCTTTTTCTTTAAGATCTTTTCGACTGTAAGATTTTTTTAATAAGAATTTTACCATTTGTTGTTAAAAAAGATTCTGGATGAAATTGAAAACCATATACATCATCTCTTTTGTTTTCAAAAGCCATAGCAATATTAGTTTTAGCGCATCTCATGGTAATATCAAAATTTTCTTTGGTAAACGGCTCTTGAAGCTTAAGTGAATGATATCTTCCGACTTTAAATTTGGAATTCTTTCTAAAGATAGATTTATCCGAAACAACTTTTACTTCAGATTGATAACCATGGAATATCCTCCTTTGTTGAATAATTTTGGCATTTTCACAATGTAATATTTGCTGATACCCTAAGCAAATTCCTATGATTTTTTTTCTTCCTTTAAATTTATTATAGATTTTTGAAGTATTAGGATAATCTTTGGGTGAACCTGGTCCAGGAGATAATACAATTGTATTAGATTTATTTAATAAACTGTTATTTATTTCAAAATAATTTGAACAATAAACTTTATCAAACTGAGAGAATTGATGAACTACATTCCATGTGAATGAATCCTGGTGATCTATTATATAAATCATTTAAATAATTCTAATAATGATTTTGCTTTTATAAAGTTTTCATTAAATTCTTTTTTTGCTGCACTATCTAATACAACTCCAGATGCCGCAGATATTTCTGATGTATTTTTATAATTTAATATAGATCTTATTATTATGTTAAATCTCATATCTTTATTAAATTTTATATAGCCAAAACTACCTGTAAAAATATTTCTATTCTCTTTTTCTTGTTGATTTAATAATTCTAAAGTTCTTACTTTGGGACAGCCTATGACTGATCCACCAGGCATCATAGATTTGATAATATTTTTTATAGTCATACCCTTTAATAGGCTTCCAGATATAGTTGTAACATAATGAAATAGGTGCCTGTATTCCTCGACATACTTTTCTTTATCAATTTTTACTGTTCCTGGAATACAAACTCTGGATAAATCACTTCTTTCCATATCAACAATCATATTGTGTTCTTTAGTCTCTTTAATATTATTTCTAAAAAACTTTAAGGCACTAGATCTGTTAGTTTTTTTACTTTTTCTTAATGTGCCAGCAATAGGCTTGGTAATGATTTTGTTACCTTTTTTTAATAATAAAGTTTCAGGTGAGCAACTTACAATAGAATAGTTTTTATCTCTTATCATAAAAGATTCTGGAGAAGCATTTGACTTCATTAATCTCCAGAAAAAATTAATTGGATTTATTGAAGATTTATTACGATATTTTGTACAAATTTTTATTTGATATGTTTCTCCTTGTCTTATTTTTTTTGAAAAAATATCAAATATTTTTTTGTATTTTTGATATTTAATATTTAATTTAAATGGTGATAAAATTTTAGTTGGTTTGAAATAATTATTAAATTCTTGCTTCTTTTTATTTGAAAATATTGAAATATTATCTCTAATTTTAATGATTGTTTCTGGTTTGTAAAAAACTCCTTTATAAAAACCATTTTTAGACTGTTTGCTAATTTTAATACCAAGTAAATAATTTAAAATTTCGTATCCAAAAAAACCTACATATTGATCAGTTTCTTTTTTATATTTCATTTTTTCAAAAGAGTTTAAAAATTTATGTATATTTGTTTTTGTTAAATTAATTTTTTTAGAAAAATCTGTATAAATGTCATAACCATTATCAACTTTGTAGATTATAAGTGGCTTATCCGATTGATAAAGTTTTTCTAAATACAGGTTAAATTTAAGTTTATGCGATTTGTGGTCTTTCAATTGGCTTCTCTTTTATAGGTAAATGTATCAAACCAGCAAAAATAGATAATGCGATAGATATGTACCAAGCATAATCAAAATTGCCGTTAAGTTCGTAGAAAACTCCACTCAAATATGCTCCCAAAAAAGATCCAATTTGATGACTTACAAAAACAATTCCATATAATAATCCGATATACTTAGTTCCAAATACCTTGCCTATTATTCCATTTGTTGGTGGAACTGTTGATAGCCATAACATCCCAAAAGTAATTCCAAAGATTACTGAATTAAAAACACTTGGTGGTAGAAATATGAAATAAATAATTGATACTCCTCTTAGTAAGTAAATTGCACTTAATAGAATTTTTTGACTATATCTAGTTGCAAGATATCCACTTGTAATTGTTCCAACCATATTAAAAAGTCCGATTAAAGCTAAGACCATCGCTGCACACCAATCTGGCAATCCTTTATCAATCATGTACGTGGGTATATGAGTTGCAACTAAAGCAATATGCCAACCACATACAAAGAAACCTAATGTAAGATAGATATAACTTTTATTTGAAAAAGCCTCTTTTAAAGCTTCTCTAGCTGTTTGATTGTTATTTTGATTTGTACCAACAGGTATTTTTGGTGTTGAAACAAATAATGCTACAATTAATCCTAGACCTAAAAAGAAACAGAAAAATAACATTGTATTTTCCCACCCATGTTCAACAAGCGAGTATCTTGTGATTAGTGGTGATATAAAATATCCAAAAGATCCTGCTGATGTTACAATACCTGTTGCTATTGTTCTGCTTGAAACTGGAAAGTGTTTTGCAACAACTGAAACAGGTATACTGATAGCTGTGGATCCCAGTCCAACTCCAACTAATATACCAATTGTTATTGTAAAATAATAACCAGTATTAAAACCTGAATAAAATAATAAAATTGCTAATAAATAAAAAACAAAACCAATAAAGATTGCAATATTGCCACCATACTTGTCCGTAATAATTCCAAACATAGGACTAAAAACACCCCACAATAAGAGCTGTAATCCCATTGTAAATCCGAACTGTGTTATTGTGATATCTAAATCAGTTGCAAAATCAAAATAAAACATTCCAAAAGTTTGTCTTATTCCTAGTGCAATAATAACAACAACAGATGCAGCTATTACGGTAACTAATGCTTTCTTTGTTGGAAAAAATTTGATGTCATTCATCTTATTGATTTAATAGCCTGTTTAATGTCAGCAATCAAATCATTTGGATCTTCTAAACCAATGTGCAATCTTATAATATGTTCGTTATTACTCAGCTTTGTGTATCTCCTATTGCCCAGTGCCAATTTGTCTTGATATAAAGCAAGACTTTCAAATCCTCCCCAACTGTAGCCATGGGCAAATAATTTTAGTTTATTTAAAAATTTAATTACAGAGTTTTTATTTTTAGAAATAATTTTTACACCCATTAACCCAGATGATCCTGAATAATACTTTTTCCACATTTTGTATTGTTTAATATTTTTTTTAATTGGGTAAAAAACATCTTTAACTTTTTTTTGTTTACTCAAAAAATTAGCTACCTTGATTGTATTGTCTTGATGCTTGTCTAACCTAATATCTAACGTTCTTAATCCTCTCATAATTAAATAAGCATCATCTGGGCTCAACCTTAAACCAACTGCTTTTTGACTTAATTCCACTTGCTTAAAAAGTCTTTTTTTAATTGCTAAACTGCCACCCATTACATCTGAATGACCAGAATAATATTTTGTAGCTGAAACTATAGACATATCAAAACCTAGGTCTAAGGGCTTGATCAAATAAG
>CACLSX010000002.1 GCA_902609705.1 uncultured Pelagibacteraceae bacterium | reverse complement strand
AAGTTTCTTAAATTTTCATCGTAACAAATTATTTTTGTTGAAAATTTCAAAGCAAAGCGGTTAGATCTACCTAAAACACTATTAGGCTCAAACAAGAGAACTTTTTTTTGTAATATAAATGCAGCTAAGCAAAATGGAAATGTCATGTACCCACCAGTACTAATCACAACATTTGTCTTATTATTTTTTAAAAATCTAATAGATTGAAAAATGTTTAGAAAATATTTAAAAATATTTATTGGGAGTAAATAAGGTTTTAAAAATAAATTAGGCACATCTATTAATTCATATTTAAATTTTTCAGTATTTATATATTTACTTCCTCTCAAATCAGATACCATTTTTACAGAAAATTTGTTTTTCAAATGTTCAAACAAAGAGGTAGATGGTACTACGTGGCCACCAGAACCACCTGTTACTATAAGTATATTTTTCATACTAATTTAATTTTCTTTTCGTTAAATTTAATATTATTCCAGTTAAAATTGATGTTCCAACTATTGAGGAACCACCATAACTAATAAAAGGCATAGTCATGCCCGTAGTAGGAAGCATTCTTATATTTACACCAATATGAATAAAAGTTTGCAATAGTATTATTGAAATACTTCCAACTAATATAAGTTTAAAATTATTATTTTTTGTAAAATTTATTTTTTTTAAAACTCTATAAGATAATATTAAATAAAGTAATATTATACCTATTAAGATAATTACTCCAAATTCTTCTGCAATTACAGAAATTATATAATCTGTATGTGCTTCTGGTATTCTTGAATTTAAAGTTCCTTCACCTATTCCTTTTCCAAAAAAACTTCCACTTGATATTGCATCGCTTGCTTTATCAGCCTGGTAATTATTACCGCTAGAATTATCTAAAAATGACATTAATCTTATTTTTATGTATTCAAACTTTGGCACCAAAAAGACTAAAAATAGAGTTAATGAACTCACAGCTAATAATGAGATTGCAAAAAGTAATAAATTTATTCCTGAAACAAAAATAATAGCGAGCCAAACAGATATTATTAATAATGTTTGTCCCAAGTCTGGTTGAGATAAGAGTAAAATTATAATTGGCACTAAAATGACTGAACTCAAGAGATATTTTATATAAAGATTTTTTTTTTCTAATGAAATTATTAGTGAAATAACAATAACAAAAAAAGGTTTTAAAGTTTCAATAGGTTGAAACCTGGGTAATGAGCCAATATCTAACCATCTCTTTGACCCTTTGACCTCAACTCCTATTAATGGAACTAAGAATAAACTTATAAATGTGATAACAAATAATACGACTGATAACCTAATTAAAATTTTTTGATCTAGTAGAGATAAAAATAAAATTAAAAATATTCCTATTAAAACAAAAATTAAATGTTTTAAAAAAAAATAGTAAGAATTTGTGTTTAATTTATCTGATGCGATTATTGAAGTTGAAACTAAAGAAAAGAACAATCCTAGTGAAAATAATAGACTTATTATCAAAAAAATTGTTTTATCGATGTTTTTCCACCAATCATAAAATGTATCAAAATATTTATTCATTCAATTGGTAAATATCTTTTTATTAACATATTGAATTGTCTACCTCTTTCTTCAAAATTTTTGTATTGATCAAATGATGCGGCCGATGGGCTAAATAAAACTGTAACTTTTGTTTTTATATCCTTAAGGTTTGGAATTAATTTAAGAGTATTTCTCAGATCTTTTGATAGATTAACCTTAATTTTATTTTTAAATAGTTTGAGGAAAACTTGTCTATCTTTTCCATAAATATATGCTTCTAAATTTTTAAAATACTTTTTATTTAAATTAAATTTGTCCCCCTTTTTAAATAATCCTCCCAAGATCCATATAATTTTTTCATTGGATTCTAAAAATGGAACAGTAGAAGATAATGTTGTTGACTTAGAGTCGTTTATTATTTTTAAATATTTTGATTGATGGATCACTTCCTGTCTAAATTTCAAAGGTTTAAATTTATTAATAGTTTTTATTACAGTTTTTAAATTAAGTTTCATATGTTTCGATAGCTCAAATAAAAAATTTAAATTTTGAAAATTTGTTGAATTTTTAAAATTATCATTACTTAATTTATTTTTTAAATATGCATACTTATTTTTGCTTAAATATATTATTTTGGATTTTATATTTTTAGTTCTTAATAAGTCTTTCAATAAATTAGTGTTTGTTATTATTGCTACATCATTTTCGTTTTGTCTTATTACACATTTTAATTTTGATAATACATAATTTTTCATTGTATTATGCCTTTCTAAATGATCTGGGGAAATATTCATGATTATAGAAAAGTTTGATTTGAAATATTTACTATAAGCCAGCTGATAGGAAGAAGCTTCAATAACAAAGATAGTATTTTTGGTAACTTTTTTTTCCTTTAAAATAGGATTTCCAATATTTCCAGTTAGCCTAGTATCATAATGGTGTTTCTTTAAAATATCATAAAGCAACTTACTTGTAGTTGACTTTCCGTTCGTACCAGTAATCGTAATTGTTAAAACTTCAGGGTTAAATTTATAAAAAATATCAAAATCAGTAATAACTTTTTTTTGGTTCTTTTTTAAATAATTTGATAACTGGCATCTATTTATATTAATACCGGGACTTATAACTATATAATCAAAATTATTATTTAATAATTTTGATTTAGAAATAAAAAATTTTTTATATTTATTTTTAATTTTTTTCTTATCATCATCGAAAATAAAACACCTATTTTTTTTTTTTAAATATTTTAATGATGAAATTCCAGATTTTCCAAAACCATAAATTAAAAAATTTTTACTTAACGTTTCATTTTTTAATTTCATTATCTAAGTTTCAAAGTTGCTAATCCAATCATCGCTAGGATAATAGAAATTATCCAAAATCTAATTACAACCGTTGACTCTGGCCATCCTTTTTTTTCAAAATGATGGTGTATTGGAGCCATTTTAAATATTCTTTTACCTGTTAATTTATAGGAAATAACTTGAACTATTACAGAAACAGCTTCTAAAACAAACAATCCGCCTGTTATTGCTAACACAATTTCGTGCTTAGTTATTATACCAACCGCTCCCAGTGAACCACCTAATGATAAAGATCCAGTGTCTCCCATAAAAATTTTTGCCGGTGGTGCATTAAACCATAAAAACCCTAAACAAGCCCCGATTATTGATCCACAAAAAATCGAAGCTTCTCCTACACCCTCTATATATGTTATCTGAAGATAATCAGAAAAAATTATGTTACCAGAGACGTAACTAATAAATGCAAAACAAGCGGCAACTAACATAACTGGAACTGTTGCTAATCCGTCTAAACCATCTGTTAAATTAACTGCATTTGAAGCTCCAACTAATATGAACATATAAAAAGGTATAAAAAACCAGCCAAGATTGATTACTAAGTTTTTGAAAAAAGGAAAATATAGATTATTTATTTGATCAGAATTACTTGTGATATAAAGTATAAATATACCAATTAAAGCTAAAATAATTTGTAGAGAGAACTTTAGTTTAGAAGAAATTCCATTCGAACTTTTTAACTTTATTTTTTTGTAATCGTCATAAGCTCCCAATAATCCAAAAGAAGCTGCAATAAATATTAAAAACCAATTGTAAGGGTTTGATAAGTCACCCCATAGTAATACTCCTGAAAAAACACCTAGTAATATTATTAGTCCTCCCATTGTAGGAGTTCCAATTTTTCTAATTATATGATCGCTAGGTCCATCTTCTCTGATTGGATTATGAATCTGTTTTGAAGAAAAAAAATTAATTAATGGGTTTCCAACAAAAAAAACAACAACCATAGCTGTAAACATAGAAAGACCAGTTCTTACTGTTAAATATTTAAAAACATTCAAAAAACTAAATTGATCTACTAGAATTGAAAAAAGTTCAAACAACATTAAAATTTCGATCCAATTTGTTTGGTTATTTTATTTAGTCCTGTAGAATTTGAGCCCTTTATCATTAAAAAATCACCATTATTTAAATCATTTTTTATTATATTAAGAATTTCACTAGTTGATTTTAGTATTTTTCCTCTTTTTTGTGTTCTAATTTTGTTAAATGTTTCTGTTATATAATTCCCATAAACAAACAACTTTTTGAACTTTGCCTTATTGATATCTTTTGCAGCTTCAATATGAAGTTTTTTTGAAAATTTTCCTAATTCTAACATGTCACCTAGTAGGATAAATTTTTTATTTGGATTTACTTTTAAATTATCAAATTTCTTAATTGAGAAATTAAGAGATAATGGATTTGAGTTATAACTTTCATCTATTATATTAACTTTTTTAGAGCCAATAGTGAATTTTTTTATGTTTCCTCTACCACTTGGTATTTTATAATTAGAAAAAAAGTTACTTTTTATTTTATCAATGATATTTAAACTTTTACAAACTGCTATGGAAGCCAATATATTATCTAAATAAGGTAATAAATTATTATTAATTTTAAACTTAAAAGTTTTAGAAGCTACGTCAATATAAATGATATAAGATTTTTTAGATTTTTTTAATTTAGATAATTTAATATTAGAATTTTTATGTTTACCAAATGAAATAATATTTAAATTATTTTTGTTTGCTAAATTTAAAAAAAAATCAAAAAATTTATCATCTTTATTCAATACAATTGTACCATTTTTTCTTATGTTGAAAATAATCTCTGATTTAGCTTTAGCTATATCAAATAAAGATTTAAAATTCTTGGCGTGCGCATAACTAATATTTGTAATAACTCCAACGTCTGGTTTAATTATTTTTGATAAATAGTCTATTTCTCCCTTTTTATCCATTCCAATTTCAAATATTCCATAATTCGTATCCTTATTTAAATTTATTAATGAAATCGGTAAACCGAATTTATTATTGAATGAATTTTTTGAAAATGTTGTGGAATAATTTTTTTGAAGACATTGCCCTAATAATTCTTTTAGCGAAGTTTTGCCTGAAGATCCTGTAATTGCAACTTGAGATGCATTAGAAGAAATTCTTATCTTTTGTGAAAATTTAATTAATAATTCTAGAGTACTTTTAACATTAATCCTTTTTTTACCATCATTTTTATTATTTTGAAGTATTGCTAATTTTGCTCCATTTTTTAGAGCTTCGTATGCAAAATCATTTCCATTAAAAGATTTCCCCTTAATTCCAAGGAAAATTTTACCTTTATTTTGTTCTTTCGAATTAGTGCTAATTTTTAAATTTTTTATTCTATCTAATTTTTTGTTATTTATAATTTCTTTAAGTATATTTAATTTCCAATCATTTGATAAAATTCTATTTTTTAAAATTATTGATTTTTTTATATTATCTTTGTCAGAAAATTTATTTTTCTTAATATATTCTTGAGTGTTTTCATGTCCCTTTCCTGCAATAATTAAAACCTCATCAGACTTACTATTTAAAATTGCTTTTTTTATAGCTAATTTTCTTGATGGTATTTCGATCATTTTAGATGGTAAAATTGATTTCTTTATACTTGCTCTAATATTTTCTGGATTTTCACTTCTAGGATTATCGTCTGTAAGATAAATATAATTACATAGTTTGTTAGCAATTTTGCCCATTATTGGTCTTTTTTCTTTATCTCTTTCACCACCACATCCAAATACAATATTAATTTTTCTTAAACCAAATTGTTCCTTAATATTTTCTATACTAGTTTTAAGAGCCTCTGGAGTATGAGCATAGTCTAAAATAAAAATTGAATTATCTTTGGTTGTTCCGATTATCTCGAGCCTTCCTTTTGCAGGTTTAATATACTTAAGTTTTTTAACAATATCATCAATTTTTAGATTACTTTTAATTGCTGCTGCAACAGCTATCATCAAATTCTTAATTTGTATTTTTCCAATTAGGCTTGTTTTAAATTGGTATTCCTTATTTTGAAAAGTAAACTTTATATGTTGGTAGTTATTTAAAACTTTAATTGAATTAATTTTTAAATGACCATCCGATGTACCAATGTTTAATAAATTTAATTTTTTTCTTTTGGCTATTTTTTTAAAAGTATGTGCATATTTTAAATCATTATCAAATATCAAATTTCCATTTTTCTTTGTCAACTCATTAAATAAAATTAATTTTGATTTAAAATAATTATTATAATTTTTGTGATAATCTAAATGATCTCTGCTTAAATTAGTGAATATAGATGTGCTAAATTTAATACCATGTAATCTTTTTTGATGGAGGCCATGACTTGATGCTTCTAAAATTACATTTTCAATTTTTTTATACTTTAAATTTGCAAGTATTTTATTAATTGTAATAGCATCAACAGTTGTATTATTAAGTTTTAAGTTAACACCATTTGATTTGGCACCTAAAGTTCCAATTGAGGCTACTCTTTTTTTATTAAGTTTTAATATCTGATAATAAAAATTGACTATAGACGATTTACCGTTTGTACCAGTCACAGCAATTATATTATTTGGTTTTTTATCGTAATATTTATTTGCAAAATTCGATAAGGCTAATCTAGGATCGCTTACTTTTATATATAATACACCTTTATAGATCCCAGTTTTAAACTTATTTGATACAATTATTCGAGCTCCTCTTATTATGGCATCATTTATGAAATTATTTCCATTAAATTTACTACCTTGTATTGCAAAAAAAATATAATTTTTTTTTATTTTTTTCGAATTAAATTCAAATCCATTAAAACTTTTATCGTTAAAATCTTTTTTAAGATTTTTAAAAAAGTTTTTTAATATCATTATTAAATTTCTTAATAATTTATGGCTAAAATAGGCCCGATTTTTTCAATTATATTTTTGGCAACCTCAACTGAAGTCCAGCCAGCAGTATTAAAAGGTGTGCCTACTATCTTCCTTTTTTTACCATCATTATATTCATAAACATAAGTTTCACTCAATTTTGGTTCATCTAACAAAACAATTAAAACATATTTTGGAGAGGATATTGGAAAAATTGAAGCAAAAGTATTTATTTTTTTTTTAGAATATTTGCCCTTTATAGATTTTTGTGCTGTTCCTGTTTTTCCAGCAATTTCATAACCAACAATATTTGCTAAATTAGCAGTGCCCTGTTCGGATGTTACAATTTTTCTTAATATTTCGTTAATTTTATTGGAATTTTCTTGTGTTATTATTTGCTCACCTCTTTTTAAATTTTTCTCTTTTTTAATTAAAGTTGGTTTTATTTTATATCCACCATTTGCAATTATTGCATAAGCTTTTGCAAGTTGAAGTGGTGTAGTTGTTATACCATGACCATACGCTGATGTAGCTAATTTACATTTTCCCCATTTAAATGGGATTGGATTTCCAACTTCCTCTATATCAAATTGTATTTTATTTAATAAATCTAAATTTTCTAGAAAATCTTTAAAATTTTCTAACCCAACTTTCTGAGCAATTTTGATTGAACCAATATTTCCAGATCTAATTAATATTTCTTCAGCGGTAAGACTAGATGGGATATCCATATCATATTCAGAAATTGACCTTCCAGCACATTTTATTTTTTTTGGTAAATTTTTAAAAAGGGTATCTTCTTGGATAACATTTTGTTGAAGCCCAGCAGCCAATGTAAACGTTTTAAAAACTGACCCAAGTTCATAGACACCTTTTGTGGATCTATTTATAAATTTTTCATCAGAAATGTATTCTCTTTTATTTAAATCAAAATCTGGTATAGAAACCATTGAAAGAATCTCGCCACTGTTAACATTCATTAAAATAGCTGTACTTCCATAACTATTAAAAATTTTTTGAAATTTTATCAATTCCTCTCTTATCAAGTATTGTATTTCAGTATCTAAAGAAAGCTTTAATGGCTTGTTTGAAGTTGTTAATTCATAGTCAAAAGATTTTTCAATACCAGAAACACCATTGTTATCCGTATCAATCTGTCCCAATATATGACTGAACAGATTACCGTTAGGATAAACACGAGTAATGTTTTCTTCCTCCTTGAATGATTTTTCTCCAAGTAATTTTATTTTTTCAAGTTTTGATGGAGATATTTTCTTTTTGACATAAAAAAACTTTTTTCCATTGATTTCCTTTTCAAAATTCTTGTCAGGAAATATTAATTTTAGAGAAATTAATAATTTTTCTTTGTTAATTAGTTGATTTGGATTTATACCCAAATTAGTCACACGTACAGTTTTAGCAATAATATTTCCATTTCTATCCATGATAGATGCTCTATATTTCTCTTTTTCTTTTACAGTTTGAGTTTGGTTTGTTTTCTTAAATCCTAAATAGATTGTTTTAGACGTAAAAATTATTGTAATTATAAAAAATATGAAGAAAATAAATGAAATACGTTCAAAAGATATTTTTAAATTTGATCTATTTGCTTCAAATTTAAAATTTTCGTCAATATTATTCATTATTAAATTTAAGAATTTTTAAATCCGTAATTTTTTTTTTTTTTAATTCTTTATCAAAATATAATTTGGAATATTCCATTAACTTATTTGGTGATGTAAGGTAGTTGTAATCAAATAAAACTAACTCATAAATATCATTAAGAGCTCTGATATCCTCTTGAATTTCAAAAATTTGTTTATCAAGTTTTTTTGTCGAATTTTTTGTAAAAGCAGTTGAAATTATAAGAATAATAATTGGTATAATTAAAAGAATTTTTTTATGCATCAAAGTTCAAATTTTCTATGTCTTTTAAGTAAGTAAAATTATTAATAAATTTTTTAAAGTTACATCCATTCTCTAATTTATACGCAAATCTAAGTTTTGCTGACCTTGAAGGAGGATTAATGTTAACCTCAGTAAATGATGGAGTTATTGGTTTTTTTTTGGTTAAATTAAAATACTTTTTAGTTAAAATACTTTTTGGTAAATACCTAGAAGAATTTTTTACTTCTGAGTATTCTTTAAAAAAAAACTTTACTATTTTATCCTCGATAGAATGAAAAGTAACAACTGCTATTAATCCACCAATTGGCAAAATATTATAGGCTTTTATTAAACCATATATCAGCTCAGATATCTCTTTATTTACATAAATTCTAAGAGCTTGAAAAACTTTAGTGGATTTGTTTTTTCCACTTTTCTTTTTTTTTACACCTTCAATGATTTCTACTAAATTTTCAGTTTTAATTTTTTTATTTTTTCTTAATTGTACTATTTTTTTTGATATTGGTTTTGCATATTTTTCCTCGCCAAAATATTTGAAGATTTTAAAAAGACTTTGTTGGCTCATTTTTGAAATTACATCATCACAAGAAAAATCATTTAATCCCATTCTCATGTCTAGTTTGCCTGTGCTTTTAAAAGATATACCTCTATTTAGATCAGAAATCTGATTTAACGAATATCCTAGATCAAAAATAATTGCTTTAATATTATCTTCCCTTATTTGATCAATATCCGAAAATTTTTTGTTATAAAATTTAAATCTTTTTTTATACTTTGTGTGGAATTGATTGACTATACTATTGACATGATTATCTCTATCTAGTGCTATTATATTGTTTAAGTCATTCTCTAATATCTTTTTTGAATAACCGCCTGCACCGAATGTGCAATCGATAAATGTGCCACCATAAAGAGGGGAAATAATACTAACTAATTCGTTTAGTAATACTGGAAAATGTTTTTCCAGATTTATGGTGGCATTCATTTATTTTTTTGAAGACCATTAATTTTTTTGTCTTCTCAAAAATGCTGGAATTTCTAAATCTTCTTCCTCCTCAGAGTTTATCTCTTGTGGTGAAGTTGATAACTCCTCGTTAGCATCTGAATTAAATAGTTCGGGGGTATCATCATCACTCAACTCAAAATTCTCCAAACCGTTATTTTCAGGCACTTGATCATCTATAGTGCTTTCAAATTCAGAGTTTACTGAACTAGCTACAGGTGCTTCATTTTGCTCTAAATCTTCAACATTTATAGGGCTTGATGACTCATTTGTATAATTAGTATCTATACTTTTAGAACTCAATTCTTCATTTTTCTCTTCTTCCTCAATTTTAAGAGCGTTAGCTCCATTAGTAATTATTGAGTTATTATTTGTAAATTGGAAAGATTGAGTTGAAACAGAATTTGAAAACTCAGAATAACCTGGATTTCTATTTTGAATTCTATGCACCATGTTAATCACTGATTTAGGCTCTGGTTGTTGTCCATCTAACGCAGTAGCAACAATTGAAACTCTCATTAATCCATCCAAACTATCATCGGTTATAGCTCCTATAATTAATTCTGCCTCTGGATCGACTTCGGCTCTTACTTTATTCACAGCTTCATCTACTTCAAATAATTTTAAATCTTTACCTCCAGTGATATTAACCAAAAGTCCTTTTGCCCCTTTTAAAGAATAATCGTCAATTAATGGATTATTAATTGCTGACTCAGCAGCTTTGACTGCTCTGCCTTCTCCTTCGGCTTGACCTGTGCCCATCATAGCTTTACCCATTGAACTCATAACAGTTTCAACATCGGCAAAATCTAAGTTAATAAGCCCCGGTCTAACCATTAAATCGGTTATACTTTGAACACCATGAAGCAAAACATCATTTGATAAAGCAAAAGATTCTTCAAAAGTTGTTTGTTCACTTGCAATCTTGAATAAATTTTGATTTGGAACAACTATAATAGTATCAACATGTTTTCGAAGTTCTTCTAAGCCTTGTTGAGCTTTTCTCATTCTTGAAGGGCCCTCGTACAAGAAAGGTAGAGTTATAACCCCGACTGTTAAGATATTAAGTTCTTTTGCGGCTCTAGCAATTACATGAGCAGATCCAGTTCCAGTCCCACCACCCATTCCAGCTGTAATGAAAACCATATTTGCACCCTGCAATATATTTACAATTTCATTTAAAGACTCGTCTGCAGCAGCTTGGCCTATATCTAGTTTTGCGCCTGCTCCTAGCCCTTTAGTTAAATTTAATCCCATTTGTATTTTTGTTTGTGCCTTACTTAATCTTAAATCTTGAGCATCTGTATTGACTGCAATAAACTCAACACCCTGAAGGCCGGCCTCAATCATTCCATTTATTGCATTTCCACCCGCTCCTCCTACTCCTAATACTAGAATTCTAGGTTTCAGTTCTTTTATATCTGGTGTTTTAAAGTTTATTGTCATATTTTTCCCTTTTTTAGTTATTAAATTGTTTTTCCCATTTAAGACTTGCTCGATTAATATTAGATTTTTTCCTAGCGTTTGCCCTAAATTTTTCAAAATATGTTGGTTCCCAAATTTGAAATGTTTTGCCTTGACCAACAAATAAAATGCTGTTTTTAATTCTTGCATGTTTTAGTAATTTTGTCGTCATTTGAACTCTGCCCTCATTATCAAATTGTAAATTTATACTTTCAGATAATATAGATGTTGCAAAATAATCTTTTTTTTCTTCAAATGGATTTAATGAATCTATTGCATTTGATATTTTTTCAATTCGATCTTGTGGCCATGCTTCAATACAAAGATTGTTAAATGATGGATAACAAATTATTCCATTGTAGCCTATGTTTGATAAATATGATCTATATGATGCAGGCACTGAAACCCTTCCCTTTTTGTCCAATTTGTTTTCGTAGGTAGATAAAAACATAAACCATATTATCCTAAATTTTGGGTTTTTATGGGATATTATGGGTTTTATTTGTTAGCGTCAATAGTTAATATTATGGAACTCTAATGAAATTTAATAATTATTTGGATTTATTTTAATGAAATGCCAGATAAACTATAAGCCGGGTTCTGTCTTTTAAACTTATCATTTATCTAGGCTTTAAATCACTTTAAAGCTCAAGCAACTAACCCTGATGACTAGCCAAAGACTGCTTTTAGTTATTTCTAACAATGTCATCTCTACTCAGTCTTGCTCCCAGTGGGGTTTTCCATGCGCTAGCTGTTACCAACTAGCCGGTGTGCTCTTACCACACCTTTTCACCCTTGCCTTGATAAGGCGGTTTATTTTCTGTGGCACTATCCCTAGGGTTTCCCCCGCCAGCTGTTAACTGGCACTGTGTCTTTGTAGAGCCCGGACTTTCCTCTTTAATAAATTAAAGCGATAAGTCATTTATCTGGCATGTAAAGAAATATTCTTTTTTCAATAAATTTCAACAATTTTTAACTCAATTAAATCAATGATTTTAGAATCGCATAAGACTCTTGATCAACTGTGCTAGTAATAGTTTGTGGTCTAAATCTTCTTTGAAAATTTTTATAAATATTAATTTTTTCATATGGTTTATTTGATGATTTATAACCAAACTTAAAAAGTAATTTAAAAAATTTTTTGCTGTCATTTAGTTTAATTTTTCTTAATTTCTTGCAATGTTTTTCGCTTATATTATGCCATAAACATATTTTGTTTTTATACAATAATCTCCAAGGAAATTTTTCTCCTGGATCCTTTTTTCTTAAAGGTGCGATATCTGAATGTCCTAAAATATTTTCTTTTTTTATTTTATATTTTTTTTTTAATTTTTTTGACAAACTAATAAGTGATTTAATTTGACTAATACTAAAATTTTTATAACCGTGTTCATGCCCTGGATTAGATATCTCTATACCAATTGAATTTGAGTTAAGAAACCTATCTTTTTTCCACGATGAAATTCCAGCATGCCAAGCAACATATAAATCTGGAACCATCTGTATTATCTCGCCATTTGTTTTAATAAAATAATGACAACTTACTTTTGAATTTTTATCTGTTAGTCTTTTTATCGCTCCAATTTCAGATTTCATGCCAGTATAATGAAATATTATATATTTTACTTTTGAAATAGATCTTTTCCTCAAATTAAAATTTGGAGAGTAATTTATTGACATTTTTTCAACATTTTTTTGCATAAATTAAAACAATTTATCTTTATATTACTATCTAATATAATATAACTATTTTATGAAAAAGTTGCTCTTAGTTTTATCTGTTTTTTTATTTGTATTGATTAGCAATTTAGCTTCTGCGGGAGATGATGGAAAAATTGAAATTAACAAAAAAAATAATGGATATGTAGAAGCAACAGATTGCTTTGAAAAAGTTAACAGAGGAATTTTTGCTTTTAATCAAGTAGTAGATAAAGCTATTTTTAAACCACTTGCCAAAGGGTATAGGATGTTTCCTCAACCAATTAGATCAGGAACTAGTAATGCTCTTTCAAATTTAAGTAATGTTGTAACTATCCCAAATAATGTTCTTCAGGGACAATTCAAGGATGCAGGAGTAAATACTGCAAGATTTGTTATAAACACAACCTTAGGAATCGCAGGGATTTTTGACGTAGCATCTTATTATGGCTTGAATAAACGTGATAAGGAAGACTATGGACAAACATTGGGTGCTTGGGGAGCGGGACCAGGATGTTATTTTATATTGCCAGTTTTGGGACCAACAACAGTGAGGGATTCTATTGGATCTGTCATTACTTTGGTTGGTGGAGATGCATGGTATAATGTTACAGTGGTAAATGACACTCAATACTTTTCTGAAGCAGATTATTATGTTTCTAGAATTCTTGATGGTATTGATTTTAGAGCAAAAAATTTAGAGTCATTTGAAAGCCTTGAAAACAGCTCAGTTGATTTGTACGCCTCAGTCAGAAGTCTTTACTTACAGGATAGATATAGAAAAATTCAAAATATAGATAAGACGACTGATACATTGAGTGATGATGATTGGGAAGAAGTAGATAATCAATAATTTATAATAGAAATGAAAAAATTAAAATTTTTATTTTTTTTTTTACTATTTATAAATTTAAATAATATTTCTTTAGCAAAAGATCCGAGTGATCTAATTAATAATATTGTAGATGAAGCTGCTTCGATACTTTCTAGTGAGGATCCAATCGAGTCTAAAATAATAAAATTAAATGCGATTGCGGAAAGAAGTGTTGATATAAATGGTATCGGACTCTATACGCTTGGAAAATATCGGAAAACTATTAATGAGGATCAAAAATCCAAATATCAAAAATTATTTCGCAGTTATTTTTTAAAAAGCTTCTCAAGTAGGTTAGTTGACTATACTAACCCAAGAATAAGTGTTGTTTCGCAAAAAAAAATTAACGATAAGTACACTATTGTAAATAGTATTTTAGAAGCAACATCAAAAAGACCTCAAGTTAAAATTGACTGGAGAATTTATACTAAAAATCCAGAAAGGCCTTTAATAAGAGATTTAATTGTTGAAGGATTAAGTTTGGCGAGAACTCAAAAAGAGGAGTTTAATTCTATAATACAAAATAACGATGGAGATATAAACGCATTATTTAAAACACTTGAGGAATTTTTAATTAAATAATTTAGTAAAATCCAATTTCACTTAAACAAATATCTGACTTGAAATCATCAAAACCCGCAACTAAACCAACTGATTTTATATTTTGTCCCAATATACTTTTTGGTTGATAGAAATTAGATTTTTTAAATTGCTCAAATGGCGCTTTAATTTCGGTCCAATTTTTTGATGTAGAAAAAGTATAACTATAATACTGCCATGGTGCTAAAGTTAACCCAGTTCTTAAATGAAGATTATATTTTTTTTTATTACCATAAACTTTCACATACACTCCGTCATACTCTTTACTATAAATTTCAGGATTTAATTTTGCTCTGATTTGAATAAATCCACCATTATTTTTAGTGGATACATCCCCAGTCATTCTATAACACATCACTCCATCAACTTTTTCAACTGTAAATTTTCCTGTTGATACACCTCCCATTACCTGATCAGTAATAAAATTCCATTGTTGCGACTGATTTGTTAATTTGGGGTTTTTTAATTGATCTAAAATCATATCATCTGATAAAACATTACTTTGGTGTGATAAAAATAAAAATAAAAGTATTATTTTTTTCAAAACAGATCTACTTTTTTTTTGCAAGTTGCTGAAGAAGATAAATTTCTTTTTCAGTGAGAGTGTTTTTTTCTTCTTTAATTTGGTCTTCTAAACTAAATAATGTGACTAAAGAGATTAATGATACTGGCCCAGTTAATAGAATAAAATAAATTGAGCTTAAATTAACAACTATTAATGTTATAAAAACACTAGTCCAACCTACAAATATCCCTCTTAAAATCATGCGATGACTTTTTAAGTCAGGTATTTTAATAAACTGAATAAATAAAAAAATTAACAACAGCATAATACCAGAAATTGACGCCCTTAATAAAACTAGTGTGTCTAACCCACCGCCATATAATTCTCGGTGGATTAAGTATGCAACAACTCCTTTATAAGCAAAATAAAGAAGAATTACTGAAGATACTAATATTGAAACAAAATATGATATTTTGGGTTTAATTTTTATTTTAATATTCATTTTATTTATAGGGATAGTACAATTTTAATAAAATTTTGAAAAACTAAAATTTTTAAATTTTGATTTTGTTAGATTTGGTGGGCCCGCCAGGACTCGAACCTGGGACCAATACATTATGAGTGTACTGCTCTAACCAACTGAGCTACAGGCCCTTAATTGAACAAGTAATTATACTATTTTTTTTAAGTTAGCAATTAAAGATAAATCAGTTCTGGTGGGCCGTGTTGGTTACGCTCCAACTACCCCTGCAATGTCAATGCAGTACTCTACTATTGAGCTAACGGCCCTAGCTTTCTAGAAAACTTTTTAGTTGCTTTGATCTACTTGGATGTTTTAATTTTCTAAGCGCTTTAGCCTCAATTTGTCGAATTCTTTCTCGAGTGACTGAAAATTGTAAGCCAACTTCCTCTAAAGTATGATCTGTATTCATACCTACGCCAAACCTCATTCTCAAGACTCTTTCCTCTCTTGGAGTTAAAGTTGATAATATTTTTGTTGTCGCCTCACTTAAGTTTGATTTAATTGCTTGCTCTAAAGGTGCTAAAGCTTTAGTGTCTTCTATAAAATCTCCTAAACTACTATCCTCTTCATCTCCTACTGGTTTTTCGAGTGAGACTGGCTCTTTAGAAATTTTAAGCACTTTTCTAACTTTTTCTAGTGGCATTCTAAGTTTTTTTGATAATTCCTCTGGTGTTGCTTCTCTTCCAAACTCACTTAATATTAATCTTTGCGTTCTTACAATTTTGTTAATTGTCTCTATCATATGCACAGGTATTCTTATAGTACGAGCTTGATCAGCTATCGATCTAGTAATAGCTTGTCTAATCCACCATGTTGCATATGTAGAAAATTTATAACCTCTTCTATACTCAAATTTATCAACAGCTTTCATTAGTCCTATATTTCCCTCTTGTATCAAATCTAGAAACTGAAGACCTCTATTTGTGTATTTTTTTGCTATAGAAATTACTAATCTAAGGTTTGCTTCAACCATTTCTTTTTTTGCTATTCTAGACTCTTTTTCACCTTTTTGAACTCTGCTAACTAACTTTTTAAAATCTGTAACTGAAATTCCTAGTTTATTACTAATCTCAATTAATCTATCTCTAATATTTTTAAATTCATTTTTATTTTTTTGAAAAAATTTTTTCCAAATTTCATTTGAATCTAAAAATACTTTTAAATTAGGATTTATTTCATTTCCTATATAGAATTTTATGAACTCATCTCTAGAAATTTTAGAGTCTAATGCTAATCTTAGCAAATTACCTTCCAATGATAAAATTTTTTTATTCTCTGAGTAATGTTTTTGAACCAATTCTTCTAATACTGATGGTGATAGCTGCAAGGACTTTATTTGTTCTAAAATAATATCGACTGTTTTCTTGTAATTAGTCTCCTTTGAGGAAGAAAATTTTTGTGAACTCAACACACATTGCAATTTCTCATTTTGATATTTTATCAATTTATTATATTCTTTAGTCAAAGAGTGTACAGTTTCTAAAACTTTTGGTTTAATCTCTGTTTCCATGGCAGCCAATGTAGGATTAAATTCATCCTCTTCTGAATTATTATTTTCATCCTGATTTTGCTCACCTTCTTGTTTTTTTGTTTTCGAATTACTTGAACTGTCCTCATCATCCATGTAATTAGTGTCAATATCAATTATTTCTCTAACCATAATTTCATCATTATGTAATTTTGTATTCCATTCAAAAAATTGTTGAGCAGTTATTGGACTTTGGGACAAAGCATTTAACATAACATCTTTTCCTGCCTCAATCCTTTTTGCTATCGCAATTTCACCTTCTCTTGATAATAATTCAACACCGCCCATTTCACGTAGATACATTCTTATCGGGTCATCACTTTTTTCTAAAGTTTTCCCTTCCTCTTTAGAGGAGGCATCTTTTTTTCTTAATATTTTGTAATCAGACTTTTTTTCAACAAGCACTATATTTTCATCTAAAATATGAATAAAAGCTTGTGCCAGATTTTCGCTAGATAAATTCCTTTTTCCTAAAGATTTATTCAACTCTTCATGGGTTATGAAGCCTCTATGGATCCCACGACCCATTAGTCTTGCAAATGATTTTGTAATTATTCTTTCCACAATATAAAGTTTGAAGGACTTATATAATGTCTAATACGAAAAAATCTATGTGATTTTTTTTATTTTTAGTTGATTTTTTGTTGTTTTTTAAGTTCTTTTATCTGATTAAATGTACTCTCACTCATATCTTTAGAAAACTTTGATTCTAACTCAGATATTCTTTGCTCTAATTCGTAACTTTTAAGATCTTGAATAATTTCGGTAAATATTTCTAAAATTTTTTGATCATTGTTTAGATTTTTTGCAACTATATGTTTAACAGAGGCGTAAGTCATAACTCTATTTATTAGATTTTTATCAATATTTAAGTTTTGAACTTCTAAGTTTAATAAATTATTTGACTGTTTTAAAATTTCTTCAAATACTTGCTTATTTTCGTCGCTATATAACTTAACATTATCTATTAATTGTATATTTTCATAAATTAATTTTGGCTTAGTGAGTAAAATATATAAAAATGAAAATTCTTTAATTTGAAAAGATTTTAAAGATTTTGTTTCATTGTAATAATTTTTAGTTTTAGCAAGAGATTTGGGAAATGTTTTGTAATTTTTATTAAATTTTGAATTGATATTTGGTGTTAACTCTGAAATTTTTTGTAAAAAATATTCTAGGGTATATTTTTTTACTAAGCTGTCTTTAATGTTTGATGCAATCTCCCTAAGTTTTTTTTCGAAAATAGCTTTTGAGCTAGGGGTTTCATTTGTCTGACTCATATAATGCTCAAATATAAATTTGTGTATAGGTATAGATTTTTCATTTGAAATTTCTAAAAATTTATTTTTACCAAATTTATTTACATAATTGTCTGGGTCTAAATTATCTTCTAAGAGAAGAAATGAAATTTTTTTATCAGGTTTTAATTCATCAATAATATTCTCTGCAGCTCTTAACGCAGCCTTATAACCGCTTTGATCTCCATCAAAGCAAATAATGATATGATTATAGAATTGATTCAAAATTTGAATCTGTTTACTCGTCAAAGCAGTTCCAAGATTTGCAACAGTATTTTCAATTCCATTTTTTGATAATCCAATTACATCCATATACCCTTCGACCAAATATACATCCTCTATTTTATTTGATAACTTTCTTGCTTTATCTAAATTATATAAGTTTGAACCTTTTTTAAAAAATGGGGTTTCAGGTGAATTAATATATTTAGCTAAATTTTTATTATCATCTATAATTCTACCTCCAAAACCTATAATATTTCCTGATAAGTTATTTATTGGAAAAATTATTCTATTTCTAAATCTTGATATATATTTTTTTCTCTTCTCATCTAAATAAAATAAACCTGTATCTTTAATAATTTCTTCATCAAAATCTTTTTTTAAGTTTTCATAATAATCATAATCTTCTGTTACAAAACCTAGATTAAAATTTTTTACCTCAACACCAGATAGTCCTCTTTCTTTAAGATATTTTTTTGCTTTATGCGATTTTTCATTTTTAAATAATTCATTTTTATAAAATTCAGAAAAATTCTTACATATTGATTTATATAATTTCCATTTATTCTCTCTTTCTTCATCTTGTTTTGAAAATGTATAGGGTTGCATTCCTGCTAGATTAGAAAGCAATTTCACCGTCTCACCAAATCTAAGGTTTTGGGTTTTCATTACAAAATCAAAAATATTTCCATGCTCGCCTGTGCTAAAACAGTGATAAAATTCTTTTTCATCGTTAACTGTAAATGAAGGAGTTTTTTCTGTCTTAAATGGAGATAAACCAACAAACTCCTTACCCCTCTTTTTAAGTTTAACTGTTTTTGAAACTACTGTCGAAACTTTTAGTCTGGTTTTAATTTCGTCTAAATATTCTTTTGGATATTTCATTGGCTATTAAGCAAATTTTTAATAATCTGACCCGCCTTAGAGAAATCAACAGTATCAGCATGATTTTTTTTTAATTCTCCCATGACTTTGCCCATATCTTTAATTGAAGAGGCTCCTGAAATTTTTATAATTTCTTCACAAATCTTTTTTGTATCTGCCTCAGATAATTGCTTTGGTAAATATTCGGATAAAACATCAAGCTCACCTTGCTCAATTTCTAATAAATCTGATCTGTTATTCTTTTTATATATTTCTATTGATTCGGATCTTTGTTTGATCATTTTTTTTAAAAGCTTTTTAATATCCTCATCATCTGTCTCTTTTTTATTTGGACCAGACCTATTATTAATATCTAGGTCTTTAACTCCTGATAAAATTAACCTATAAGTTGATATTTTTTTTTTATCTTTAGATTTTAAAGCATTTTTGTAATCGATATCTATTTTATCTCTTAAGGACATATTAGAATGTACTTCATAGACAAAATTGTTCAAAAGAAAAAATTGTTTTTTTAAAAAATTATTATAGATCTGTTGCGGATAAATACGTTTTATTGTATTAACCTTTAACTCATGAGTTGTAATTGACTTTAAAACGAAAAAACAAAACTTCACATCTCTCTAATTTTAACACAGCTATTTTAGCTCTTGAAAATAAATCAGTCTTTAAAGGGATTGGACTGGGACATATAGGAGAAGCAACCGGAGAGGTATGCTTTAATACTTCTTTAACTGGTTATCAAGAAATCATATCTGATCCATCGTATGCAGGACAGATAATAAATTTTACATTTCCACACATTGGAAACGTTGGAGCAAATAAAGAAGATATAGAGTCTGATAAAATATGGACAAGGGGAGTTATTTTTAATTCAGAGATAACAAGTCCTTCTAATTATAGATCTCTGCAAAATTTAGATAAATGGCTTAAAAAAAATAAAATAGTAGGCATAACTGGTCTAGATACTAGAAGTTTAACAAATTTTATAAGAGACAAAGGAGCTCCAAAAGGAACAATATCAAACAGTAAAAATGGTAAATTTAATATTAAAAAACTGATAAATAAATCAATAAAATGGCCCGGTTTAAACGGAATGGATCTTGCTCAAGAGGTCACAACTAATAAAACTTATATTTGGAAAGGATATAAAACTTGGAAAAAAAATAAGGGCTATGAAAAAAATAATAAGAAAAAATTTAGGGTTGTAGCGATAGATTATGGAATTAAAAAAAATATACTTAGGTATTTTTCTGACTTTGATTGCGAAGTTAAAGTTGTTTCCTGCAAGGAAAATGCGAATAATATACTTAATCTAAAACCTCATGGAATTTTTTTGTCAAACGGTCCTGGGGATCCTGCTGAAACAGGAAAGTATGCAATTAAAGTTGTAAAAAATTTAATAAAAAAAAATATTCCATTATTTGGGATATGTTTGGGTCATCAAATATTAGCTTTAGCTTTAGATGCAAAAACCAAAAAGATGAAATTAGGACATAGGGGTGCAAATCATCCAGTAAAAAATTTAATTACAAAGAAAGTTGAAATTACAAGTCAAAATCATGGATTTGAAGTTATTAAACAAAGCTTAAAAAAAAATACAGAAATAACTCACCTATCATTGTTCGATAATTCAATAGAGGGAATAAGATTAAAAAATAAACCAGTTTTCTCAGTCCAGTATCATCCTGAAGCTAATCCTGGACCACAAGATAGTAAATATTTATTTAGTAACTTTATTAGAGAGATAAAAAAATATGCCAAAAAGAAAAGACATTAAAAAAATTTTGGTTATTGGAGCTGGTCCAATTATTATTGGTCAAGCTTGTGAATTTGATTATTCAGGAACACAAGCATGCAAAGCATTAAAAGATGAAGGTTATAAAGTAATATTAATCAATTCAAATCCAGCAACTATAATGACTGATCCTGGTGTTGCTGATAAAACTTATATCGAACCAATATCACTGGAAGTACTAGAAGAGGTTATCAAAAAAGAGAGACCTGATGCTATTCTACCTACAATGGGTGGACAGACAGCATTAAATCTTGCAATTAATGCAGAAAAAATTGGTTTGCTAAGAAAGTATAAAATTGAACTTATCGGAGCAAACTCCAAGGCTATAGCAAATGCTGAGGATAGAAAAAAATTCAGAAAGAATATGTCTGATATTGGTATTGATTTACCAAAATCAGAAGTTCTTAATAAATTTTCAAACGCGAAAAAATGTTTAAACAAAATTGGTCTTCCTGCAATTATAAGACCTTCATTTACTTTGGGGGGATTAGGGGGAGGAATAGCCAGAACATCAAAAGATTTTTTTAAAATTGTCAAAGAAGGAATGAACGAGTCTCCTCAAAATCAGGTTTTGGTTGAAGAATGTTTAGATGGATGGAAAGAATTTGAGATGGAGGTTGTCAGAGATAGAAATGATAATTGTATAATTATATGTTCAATAGAAAATGTTGATCCAATGGGAACTCATACCGGTGATTCTGTTACAATAGCTCCAGCATTAACACTTACAGATAAAGAGTATCAAATAATGAGAAATGCATCTATTGCATGCTTAAGAAAAATAGGTGTTGAAACAGGAGGTTCAAATGTTCAATTCGCCATAAATCCAAAAAATGGGAGAATGGTAATTATTGAAATGAACCCAAGAGTTTCAAGATCATCTGCATTAGCTTCAAAAGCAACAGGTTTTCCAATAGCAAAAGTAGCTGCAAAATTAGCAGTTGGTTATACTCTTGATGAACTACAAAATGAAATAACTAAAGTAACACCAGCTTCTTTTGAACCAACAATCGATTATGTTGTAACAAAAATTCCAAGGTTCACGTTTGAAAAATTTTCTGACACAGAAGCAATTTTAGGGACATCCATGAGATCAGTTGGTGAAGCTATGGCAATTGGAAGAAACTTCAAAGAATCTTTTCAAAAGGCCCTGGTTTCACTTGAAACTGGTTTATCAGGATTAGATAATATTTTTAAATATTCAAAAAAAGAAATCCTAAAAAAATTAAAAATCAATATTCCAAACAAATTACTTCTGATTGCTGAGGCTTTTAGAAAAAAAATATCTTTAAATGTTATTTATAAATTATCAAAAGTAGATCCTTGGTTTTTAAATCAAATTAAGGAAATAGTTGATGAAGAAAAAATACTTAATTCAAAAGGACTGCCCAAAACTTTTGAGGAATTTAATAGAATAAAATCAATAGGCTTTTCTGACAAAAAGATCTCACAATTGACTAGTCAAAAAGAAACAATCGTCAAATCAAGGAGAAAAGCGCTAAAAGTTATGCCTGTTTTTAAAAAAGTTGATACCTGTGCTGCTGAATTCAAATCTTTCACACCTTACATGTATTCTACGTATCAAAGAAATTTTTCTATTAAAACAGAATGTGAAGCTGAGCCAAGCAATAAAAAGAAAATAATAATTTTAGGTGGAGGACCAAATAGAATTGGCCAAGGTATAGAGTTTGATTATTGCTGTTGTCAGGCTAGTTTTTCTTTAAAAGAAGCAGGTTTTGAAACAATAATGATAAATTGTAACCCGGAAACAGTTTCTACAGATTATGATACAAGCGATAGATTATATTTTGAGCCTTTAATTGAAGAGTATGTTGAGAATATAATTTTAAAAGAAAAATCAAAAGGAAATCTAATTGGGATTATTGCTCAATTTGGAGGCCAAACCCCTATCAAATTAGCTAAATTTTTAGATGAAAATAAATTACCTATTTTAGGGACACAATATAAATCGATTGATCTTGCAGAAGATAGAGACAGATTTAGAGAGTTGCTTATAAAGCTTAAATTAAAACAAGCTGAAAGTGGAATAGCCTACAAATTCGATCAAGCTGTTAATGTTGCTGAACAAATTGGATTACCTGTAGTTGTTAGACCTTCTTATGTTTTAGGTGGAAGAGCTATGGAAATTGTTCATGACAAAAGTCAATTGAAACAATTTATAAATGAAGCCTTCAAAGCATCAGAACAAAATCCAATCTTAATTGATAAATTTATCGACAATGCAATGGAAGTAGATGTAGATGCAATTTCTGACGGAAAAGACGTTTATGTTGCTGGAATAATGCAACATATTGAAGAAGCCGGGATTCATTCTGGAGACTCTGCTTGTTGCTTGCCGCCGGTATCAATAAAGGCAAATCTTTTAAGAGAACTTAAAATACAAACAAGAAAATTAGCTCTGGCGTTAAAAGTTAAAGGATTTTTAAATATTCAATTTGCAATTAAAAATGATGAAATTTTTGTCATTGAAGTTAATCCTAGAGCAAGCAGAACTGTGCCCTTTGTTTCAAAAGCAAACGGTATTCCACTTGCAAAAATTGCATCAAGAATAATGTCGGGGGAAAAATTAAGTAAGTATAAATTAAAGTACAAAACCAATAAAAAATTTGCTGTTAAGGAAGCAGTATTTCCATTCAATAAATTTCCAGATAGTGATTTATTACTTGGCCCTGAGATGAAGTCTACTGGTGAGGTAATGGGTTTTGATGATGATTTTGGAATGGCTGTTGCAAAAAGTCAAATTGCTGCTTCTAATTCATTGCCAACTAAAGGGATGGCATTCTTATCAGTAAAAGACTCTCACAAGCAAGAAATAATAGGTGTTGCACAAAGATTAATAAAACTTGGATTCACACTTTCTGCGACCAAAGGAACGTCAGAGATTCTAAATCAAAATGGAATGAAATGTAAAAAAATTAATAAAGTGAGTAGTGGTAGACCACATATAGTAGATGTGTTAAATTCTAAAAAAATATCTTTGGTAATAAATACTGGAGGTGGAAATTCTGAACACAGGATTAGTGATGCTAGAGCATTAAGAAGAGGAACTCTTGCAAACAAAATTCCTTATTGTACGAATATGTCTACAGCCTATTCATTCTTAGAAGCAATAAAATCATTAAAAACAACCAAGTTAAGAGTAAAATCTCTGCAAGATAATTAATTTTAATTGACTTTCCAATCTGTCTCAAATGTAACATAATTTACTTGAAGGCATCTTCTCTCTTTTACTATTTCTTTTTTTTCCATACCGTGCCAAGTGTTAGGGCCACTTGAAAAGAAATAGCCATAATTATCCTTATAAGGAACAGTTTTTGCTAATTTTAGATTTTCATCATAAAAATCTGTACCTAAATCTTCTTTTTCATTATGCTTATTTACGAATAATAAACATGACATCAGTTTCTCTTTAATATCGCAATGTGGTTTTAACCAGAATCCTTTTCTATCACAGATAACCTCGACTCTTACATATGAATTTGAAAGATCTTTATTTATCATTTCAGAAATTTTTTTATAAGTTGATGGATTTTGAAGTTCTTTAATAAATTCAACAAGATTAGGAAATTGATTTGAGTTTTCTTTGGTCACAAAACATCTAAATTTTAGTGCCTTGCCTCCGTCTGATATACCTTCTCTAAACTTACCTTCACCTCCATCAATTGCTCTAGTACCATCGTAGTTTAAATTATGTTCTATCGGATTAGCTATATCAGCGTTTATAATTTCCTGAACTTGGCCGTCAGTTAGTGGTTGATTTAATTCCCAATGTTCAAAAGGAATTTTGTGATTTGACGAATTTTTTAATATTGATTTTAAAAATGCCATTATAATTGAATTTTATCTTTAATGATATTTGCTACTCTATTCGTTTCATCTAATTTTTCATAGTTCCAATTTTCTAATTTTTCTCCTAATTCTCTAACAATTTTCATTTCTTGAAATAATTTTCTAAAATTTTTAAATCTTTTATCGCTTTTTTTAGGTGGAATAGTGGCAATATAAATTGGCTTGCCTGTTAAAGCTGCCTCTGAAATCATAGAGCTTGAATCGCACGTAATAACTATATGTTTTGATATTGCAAGCGCACTTAAATAGGCCTTTTTATCAACACCATCTAATACTAAATGATCGTTTCCAAAATATATTTTTGCATGTTCTATAGTTCCCTTTGGCGTTCTCATAGAAGGGATGACTACTAAATTAAGATTATTTTCTTTAACTAAATAATTTACTTTTGAAAAAATTTCTTGGATATTTCTATCTGAATAATCATAATACTGGGTAGGACCACCAATTATTAAAGAAATTATATTCTTATCCCTCAATTTGCTTGAAATACTAAACAAATATTCTTTGTCTTTTTCAATTTCTTCACTTGTTAAATAATGAATAGCTCCTTTTGTTTTTAATACATTATCTCCATCAAGATTATCGTGCTCTGGCACTACAACTAGATCAAAATTATCAAGTTTTATCTTTGGGTTTTGAATATGAATGTTAAATACTTTTTTCTTTGAATTTTTTTTTAAGAATAATGATGGAATAATACTTTTTCTTCCACATGAAATTATTAAATCAACATCTTCACATTCAATTTTTTTAAAAACTGAGTCGGATATTGGAGTGAATTTCGGCGGTATAACTTTCCAGAAACCTTTTGTTTCAACTGTGTGGTGAGAATAATTTATATCTAAAGCTTTAGCCAAACCTTCTACTTGGCTAATCATCCCATGCATACCTTCTGTTAATAATATACCTTTCAATTTAGTCATTAATCATTATATAGCTTTCATATGAGTGAAAATCCAACTAAACACACAAAAGTGTTAATAATTGGGTCAGGTCCAGCTGGATATACAGCAGCAATTTATGCTGCAAGAGCAATGTTAAAACCAATATTAGTTCATGGTATGGAACCTGGTGGCCAATTAACAACAACAACTGATGTTGAAAATTTTCCTGGATTTAAAGATGTAATACAAGGGCCATGGCTTATGGATCAAATGAAAGGTCAGGCAGAAGTAGTTGGAACTGAAATGATACAAGATCATATTGCATCAGTGGACTTAAAATCTAAGCCATTTAAAGCTGTTGGAGATAGTGGCCAAATTTATGAAGCAGACTCAATAATTATTTCAACAGGAGCTCAAGCTAGATGGTTAAATATTGACTCAGAACAAAGCTTCAGAGGTTTTGGTGTATCTGCATGTGCAACATGTGATGGATTTTTTTTTAAAGACAAAACTGTAGCAGTTGTTGGAGGTGGAAATGCTGCGGTCGAAGAAGCTATGTTTTTAACAAAATTTGCCTCAAAGGTTCAGCTTATACACAGAAGAGATAGTTTGAGAGCAGAAAAATTACTTCAAAAGAAATTAATGGAAAATAAAAAAATTGAAATAATTTGGGACTCTGTTGTTGATGAAGTTATTGGGGATAATGATCCTAAAAATGTAACTGGATTAAAAATTAAAAATGTTAAAACAAATAAAGTAGATGAACTAAAAATCGATGGATTATTTATAGCTATAGGACATGATCCAGCAACTTCATTATTTAAAGATCAGTTAGAAATGGATAAAGAAGGATATTTAGTTACAAAGAATGATTCGACAGAAACCAATATTCCAGGTGTATTCGCCGCTGGAGATGTAAAAGATAAAATATTTAGACAAGCAGTAACAGCCGCTGGAATGGGATGTATGGCCGCTTTAGAGGCGGAAAAGTTTCTTTCCCACGATTGATTATATTCCAATAAAAATGATCTAGAATAAATATTTGAATTAAAATATAAATTAATTAGATGGAAAATATCGTAAAACAAATCCAGCTTGTCGCTTTAGTAATCATTTTAGTTAGTACAGTGATTGCTTTTGGACAAGAGATGTATCAGATGATACTCGTGCAAAGGGTTACTTTAGCAGATCTGCTTTTACTTTTTCTATATCTTGAAGTGCTTGCAATGGTTAGAGTTTTTTGGGAGAGCCAATCAATTCAAATTACACTGCCGTTATTTATTGCCATAACTGCACTTGCTAGATTTATTATTTTACAAGGAAAATCTCTAAATCCAGAGATATTACTGTATGAAGCTGGTGCGATTGTTTTAATTGCTTTAGCAATTGTAATTTTAAGATTTAGAAATTCTTCTCTAATTGGACTAAATAAAAAAAAATAGGTTTATCCTAAATCCTCACAAAACTTTTTAATTCTAGACATTGCTATTTTAAGTTTTGCCATTGAAGTTGCATATGAAATTCTAAAATATCCATCTAAACCAAATGCTGAGCCCTGAACAGCGGCAACATTTTGTTTTTCTAAAAGCTTTTGGACAAAATCAGTATCCTTTTTAAGTTTAGTTCTTTTATTTAAAAATTTTTTACAATTCGGAAATACGTAAAATGCACCATTAGGTTTCAAGCAGCTAATACCATCAATATTATTTAAACTTTTTACAACAAAATCTCTTCTTTCTTTAAATGATTTTGCTCTTTTCTTAATAAAGTCTTGTTTTCCATTTAAAGCTTCAACGGCTGCTGCTTGACTAATTGATGATGGATTCGAAGTAGACTGAGACTGAATTTTTCTAATTGCAGAAATTATTTCTTTTGGTCCAGCCGCATAACCAATCCTCCAACCAGTCATTGCATAAGATTTACTCACTCCATTCATTGTTAATGTTCGAGATTTTAATTTTGAAATTTGAGCAATAGTAAAAAATTTAAAATTATCATATTTAACATGCTCATAAATATCATCGCTCAAAATGTGAACTTTTTTGTTTTTTATTAAAACCTTTGCTAATTTTTGAATTTCTGATTTGCTGTAACCAGATCCAGTTGGATTAGATGGTGAGTTAAGGATTATCCACTTCGTTCTTTTTGTAATTGCAGCTTTTAATTTTGCAGGTGTAATTTTAAATCCATCTTTTTCACCACATTTTACTATTTTTGGTTTTCCTCCTGCTAAGAGAACCATATCCGGATATGAAACCCAGAATGGAGCAGGAATAATAACTTCATCTCCTTTATTTAAAGTTGCCATAAAAGTGTTATAGAGAACTTGTTTCCCTCCAGTTCCAACTGTGATTTCATCTAGTTTATAATTTAGTTTATTTTCTCTTTTAAATTTTTTTAAAATTGCTTTTTTTAATGCTGGAGTTCCATCAACTGCTGTATACTTTGTATCTCCGTCTCTTATTGCTTTAATAGCTGCATTTTTAACATTGATAGGAGTATCAAAATCTGGTTCCCCTGCCCCAAGTCCAACTACATCTTTTCCTGCAGCTCTTAATTCTCTTGCCTTTTGAGTAACTGCAATAGTTGGGGACGGTTTAATTCTTTTTAAATTATTAGATATTATGCTCATTGAATTATGAAATTATTCAATTACGTTGTTTAATATATGGAGAATACATATCAAGACCTAATTACAGACATTCAGAGTAAAAACCCAAAAATCGGTGGAAAACTCGAAGGTGGAAAAAAATTCAAAATAAAGTCAGATTTTACACCGGCTGGTGACCAGCCAGATGCAATTAAAAGGCTTGTTCAAGGAGCTAAAAAAAATGAGTTTAATCAAGTATTATTAGGAGTAACTGGATCTGGAAAAACTTTTACAATGGCAAAAGTTATAGAAGCTACAAATAGACCAGCATTAATATTGGCACCAAATAAAACTTTGGCAGCTCAACTTTACGGTGAGATGAAAACTTTTTTTCCAGATAATGCTGTTGAGTATTTTGTATCTTACTATGATTATTACACTCCAGAAGCTTACGTACCAAGATCAGACACATACATCGAAAAAGAAGCATCAATAAACGAACAGATTGATAGAATGAGACACTCAGCAACGAGATCTCTTCTTGAAAGAGACGATGTTTTAATTGTTGCAAGTGTTTCCTGTATTTATGGTTTGGGATCAGTAGAAGCTTACAGCAAAATGACTTTAACTCTTCAGAAAAACTATGAATATAATAGAGAACAAATAATAAAATCTCTTGTTGCTCTTCAGTATAAGAGAAATGATCAAAATTTTTTTAGAGGAACATTTAGGGCAAGGGGAGAATATTTAGAAATATTTCCATCTCATCTGGAGGATAGAGCATGGAGACTAAGTTTATTTGGTGATAAACTTGAGAAGATTGAGGAATTTGATCCTTTGACAGGAGATCAGGTTAGAGATCTTAGTCTAGTAAAAGTTTATGCTAATTCTCATTACATCACTCCTAAACCAACTGTAGAACAAGCAATTATAAAAATAAGAAAAGAATTAGAGGAAACTTTAAAAAAACACAAAGCTGAAAACAAGTTATTGGAGGCGCAACGATTAGAGGAGAGAACTAAATTTGATTTAGAAATGATTGAAGCGACTGGATCTTGTGCAGGAATTGAAAATTATTCAAGATTTTTATCTGGTAGAAAACCAGGAGAGCCGCCACCTACTCTTTTTGAATATTTTCCTGATAACACATTAGTTTTTGTAGATGAGTCTCATGTTACAGTTCCCCAACTTAATGGGATGTTTAAGGGAGATAGATCTCGAAAAAGCACATTGGCTGAGTACGGTTTTAGATTGCCATCTTGCATGGATAACAGACCTTTAAAATTTGAAGAGTGGGATTTAATGAGAACACAAACTGTATTTGTTTCAGCAACTCCTGGACCGTGGGAGTTAGAACAAACGAAAGGCAAGTTTATTGATCAGGTAATAAGACCTACAGGATTAATAGATCCACCAGTTGAGATTAGACCAGCAAAAAATCAAGTAGACGACCTTATGCATGAATGCAAAAAAGTAGTTGAAAATAATTATAGAGTTTTGGTTACAACACTTACAAAAAAAATGGCAGAGGATTTAACCGAGTATCTTCATGAAAATGGGATAAAAGTAAGATACCTTCATTCTGATATAGATACACTTGAGAGAATAGAGATTATGAGAGATCTGAGAATGGGTGTATTTGATGTTCTAGTTGGAATAAATTTATTAAGAGAAGGTTTAGATATTCCAGAATGTGCATTAGTTGGAATACTAGATGCTGATAAGGAAGGATTTTTGCGATCAGAAACTTCACTAATTCAAACTATAGGAAGAGCCGCAAGAAACGTAGATGGAAAAGTTATTCTTTATGCCGATAAAGAAACAAAAAGTATAAAGAAAGCAATTAAAGAAACTGAGAGAAGAAGAAAGATTCAATTAGAGTATAATAAGAAAAATAAAATCGACGCTAAATCTGTAAAAAAAGAAATAAGTGATATTTTAGAAAGTGTTTACGAGAAAGATTACGTCAAAATAAGTGAAGGTTCCAATATTGGCGGCAATCTTAAAAAACATTTAAAAGGATTAGACAAAAAGATGAAGGAAGCTGCATCTAATCTGGAATTTGAGGAAGCTGCTAAAATTAGAGATGAGATGAGAAAACTTCAAAGTACTGAATTAGAAATTACTTTAAACCCCAAAATTAGACAGTACGATGTTAAAAATAAAATTTATCCTAAAGGTAGATCCACATTAGGTATGCCAGGAACAAGAGTTACAAAAAAAAGAGATAAAAAATGGAAGCACGGAAGATAATAATTACTGGAGCAGCAACTCGAATGGGGGCTGCAATAGCTAAAAAATTATCTGGACCTAATATTGAAATTGTTATCCATTATAATAAATCTAAATCCAAGGCAGAGAGTCTTAAAAAAGATTTAAATAAAAGTGGTGCAAAAATTTATCTGGTAAAAGCAGATTTAACTAAAGAGAACGAGATTCAGAAAATGTTAAATTTTTCAAAAACAAAATTGAAATATTTTGATTGTTTAATAAACAATGCCTCATTATTTGAAAACGACAAGCTTGAGAATTTTACAACAAAAAGTTGGGAAAGCCATTTAAAAGCTAATTTAAAAGCGCCAGCTTTATTATCAAAGGGCTTTGCTAAAAATGTTAGAGGCAAAAACAATAATATTATTAATATAATTGATCAAAGAGTATTTAAATTAACACCATATTTTTTTTCATATACATTAAGTAAAACTGGTCTTTACACTTTAACCAAAACTAGTGCCATGAGTCTTGCACCAAATATTAGAGTGAATGGAATTGCTCCAGGTCCGACTATTAAAAATAAAAGACAGTCTGAAAAACATTTTAAAAAGCAATACATGGCGACACCTCTTAAAAGACAGACAAATGTACAAGAAATCTGCAATGCAGTTGACTTTTTTATTAAAAATAAATCTATTACTGGTCAAGTTTTAGCAATTGATAGTGGCCAAAACTTAAACTGGCAAACTCCAGACATAATGGGTGGTCAGGAATGAAAAAATTAATACTTACAATTTCAATATTTTTTACATTAATTTCTTTAGCAGAAGCTAGAGAATGTAAATCTGGAGATATAAAGGGAGATGCATTTATTTATAGTGATGGAAAAAAAGTAACTGTAATAAAAGGAACTGATATTCCAAATCCAGAAAATAAAATCATAATGATCTATAATACAGGAGGGTGGAAAGTTGAAAAGAAATGGGGAGTGTGTAAAGATTTTCTCCCTAAACAATTAGGTCAAATATCTGGAACTAAAATTAAAGGTAAAGAATTAGTTCTATTGCTTAATGGCAATCTCCATAAGGCAGGAGGAGATGATGGATATAAATGTGGCTGGAAATTTAAAGGGGCTTGGCACAAACCTTGGTATGACTGTGTAATTGCCGAATGGGCTATTCCAAAGAGGGTAAAGGTAAATAAAGATCTTATTGATAAACTAGTCTCTAAAGGAACGCCACGAAATCAAATTTTTATGTCAGGTCTATCATGTGGAGGTATTGACACTCTTCGACACAAAGGTTTACACCCAAAAGATTTTAATGCCACGATTTCTTTTATGCCTAATTGTTGGGATAGAAGACCTAATACACCTCTAAGAAAAATGGTAATAGACGAGATTAAAAGTTTTGAGAGAATAGATGCATTAGTTTTTCACAGCCCTGTGGATGGTGAGGGAGATTGGCGAAGCAACAGCGAATGGATGAAGAAAGATTTAGGAAATATTCCTGGTATTCAATGGATCGATACCCCTGGTCATACAGGAAAAGATATTGAAGTTAATGGTATGAAATGCAAAATTAAAGAAAAAATGAAAGGTGGATGGGAAGAAGAGTGGCCGGAAGGTAAAGAAAAACTTACAAGTGAAAAAAAATTTATAGCTCTTGACAAAAAATTGAAGAAAGAAATGAAAAAGAAAGCAGCTGGTCATTATATGGTTTCATATCCTTGTTTTAAATATTACCACCCAAAAATTATTAATTTTATAGAATCTAGGATTTAATGATGAAAAAAAATAATCTTAAAATCGTTAAAATAGATAAAAATAAAAGTTTATTTAATTACGAAAAAAAAGTTTTAATAAAAGAATTAGTGTTAGACTTAAAACTTGGTTATTTTGATTTTGAAAAAGAAAAGCCTCAAAAAGTAAAATTTAATTTAGAAGTAAATTATCAAGATAAACAGCCATCGAATGATAAAGATATTAAATCGATAGTGAATTACGCTAAAATAGTAAAATTAATAAAAAAATTGGTAAAAAATAAACATTACAATTTTCTTGAAACATTGGCAGAAGATGTTTTTGATGAGCTATTCAAAGATAAAAGAATAGATAAAATTACTCTTCAAATCGAAAAACTAGAAATAATGAAGGATTGCAGCTCAGTTGGGATCCAAATTTCTAAAAAAAGAAGCCATGATCAGCTCTGATATAGGTAAAGAAGTAATTAAAAAAGAATTGCCCTTGGTTCCTAAACTTCCAGGTGTTTATAGGATGCTAAATTCAAAAGGAGAAATTCTTTATGTAGGTAAAGCAAAAAACCTTCCAAACAGACTTAAAAGTTATGTATCAGAGAAAAGTCATATCATTAGGACTGAGAGAATGCTCTCTCAAACAAAAAGACTCGAAATTACTACTACTTCAAATGAAAGTGAGGCTTTACTTTTAGAAGCAAATTTAATTAAAAAGTTTAAACCAAAATTTAATATTTTACTAAGAGATGACAAATCTTTTCCTTTTATTTTTATAGGAGACAAAGATAAATGGCCACAAATCAAAAGGCACAGAGGAAAAAAAGGCAAAGAAGGATTTTATTTTGGACCATTTGCATCAGCTGGATCCGCAAATTGGACTATAAAAATGATCCAAAAAATATTTCATCTCAGAATTTGTGATGATACTGTTTTCAAAAATAGAGAAAGACCCTGCATACTTTATCAAATTAAAAGGTGCTCAGGACCTTGTGTTGGTTACGTAACTGAGAGTGATTATAAACAAACTGTTGATGATGCAATTGAGTTTGTGTCAGGCAAATCTAGAAAAATTCAGAAAAGCTTATCTAATCAAATGGAAAAGGCTAGTGAGGATTTAGACTTTGAAAAAGCAGCAATATTAAGAGATCGAATTAAATCGTTAAATATTATCCAATCTTCTCAAAGAATTAATGAAGCAAATTTAGTCGAAGCAGATGTTATCGCAGGATATAAAGAGTCTGGAAAAACTTGTATTCAAGTTTTTTTTTATAGGTCAAAACAAAATTGGGGTAATCAAGCTTTTTTTCCAAAGCATGATCCAGAAGAAAATCTAAGTGATATTATTAACTCTTTTGTCTCTCAATTTTATGAAAATAAAAGTGTGCCATCTTCAATAATTTTATCAAATGAAATTAAAGAGAAAGAATTAATTGAAAAAACACTTACACAAAAAGAAGGTAAGCAAATCACAATTACTGTTGCAAAAAAAGGGACAAAACTAAAAGTTATTAATCAAGCAATAAATAATGCAAAAGATAGTTTGAATAGAAAACTTTACGAGAGTCAGAATAATAGAGATCTTTTCGATGCAGTATCAAAAAAATTCAATCTTGAAACTAATATTAATTTAGTTGAGGTTTATGATAATAGCCATATTCAAGGTACAAATAGTGTGGGCGCTTTAATTACTTATGGTGATGAAGGGTTCGTTAAAAAAAGGTATAGAAAATTTAATATAAAAATTCAAAAAAATGCTCAAGATGATTATGGAATGATGAAAGAAGTTCTTAACAGAAGATTTAAAAGAGCAGTTCAAGAAAAAGATAATTATTTAACTTTCCCTGATTTAGTTTTAATTGATGGAGGGAAAGGTCAATATTCCGTTGCTAGAGAAGCGATGAATGAGCTTGGTTTACATGAAATTCCGATTGTAGCAATAGCAAAAGGTAAAATGAGAAATAGTGGAAATGAAACATTTTTTCATAATGGAAAAGAGTTCAAATTCGAGAAAAATGATCCAACATTATTCTTTTTACAAAGACTGAGAGATGAATCCCATCGATTTGCAATAAGTGCTCATAGAGCAAAAAGAAAAAAGGGCATAAGCAAATCATTATTAGATCAAATTGATGGTATTGGATCTATCAGAAAAAGGGCATTATTAAATCATTTTGGTTCAGCCAGAGCTGTAGAATCAGCTAGTTTAGATGAAATAAAATCAGTTGATGGAGTTGAGGAAAAAGTTGCGAAAAAAATATATAACTTCTTTCACGAATGAAATTTAAAATACCTAATTATTTAACAATTGGACGAATAATAATTGTTCCAATATTTGTTTTTACATTCTACCTTCCTGGATTTTACGGAGATGTTATACCATTTGCTCTTTTTTTAATTGCCTCATTTACAGATTTTTTAGATGGCCTTTTGGCGAGGATGTTTAAAGAAGAGTCTAAACTTGGTGAACTTTTAGATCCTATTGCAGATAAAATTATTGTTGCAACTGCGTTAATTTTATTAGTTATGGACCAAACAATAAAAAATTACGAAGTTATTGCAGCTATTATAATTCTTACAAGGGAAATACTAATTTCAGGTTTAAGAGAATTTCTAGCGAAAGGAAAAATAAAGCTTCCAGTTTCTAATTTAGCAAAACTTAAAACATTCTTGCAGATGTTTTCGATAGCAATACTTTTAACCGGAGAAACTGGAAATAAATTAATTAATTTTCAAGATTATAATGCTCAAACAATTGGCATAATTATTTTATGGTTATCAGCGTTTTTAACACTCTATACTGGATATGATTATCTTAGAAAAGGAATAGACCATGCAATATCTGAAGATAATAAAGATTAAGCAGCTTTTTTTTGTCTAACCAACTGATCAAAGCTTTTTGATAATCCTAATATAACATCACAAATTTTGTATTTATGATCTGCTATGCTTGCAACAGGTGTTATTTCAGCTGCAGTGCCAGTTAAGAAACATCCATCAAAATTACCTAGTTCATCTGGAGAAATTTTTCTTTCATAAACTTTAATATGTTTTGATTTAGCTAATTCAATTACAGCTTGTCTTGTAATACCATTTAAAAAAGAATCTGGTGTTGGTGTATGTAATTCATTATTTTTATCTTTAAAAAAAATGTTTGCACTTGTTCCTTCTGCAACATTACCTTCAAAATCTAACATTAATGATTCAGAATACCCTTGTTGTTCAGCTTCGTGTTTTGAAAGAGTACAAATCATATATAATCCAGCTGCTTTTGCATCCCAAGGAATAGTATTTGGAGCCGGTCTTCGCCATTTAGAAATATTTAATCTTATTCCTTCAGCTTTTAATTTTGGATCAAAATATGCAGGCCATTCCCACGTAGCTATTGCTACATTAATTGTATTTTTCTGTGCAGACACACCCATCATCTCACTTCCTCTCCACGCAAAAGGTCTTACATATCCATTTTGGATATTTTGAACCGTCACTATTTTTTTAGAAGCTTCATTTATTTCATCTTTTGTATAGGGAATATTAATGTCTAATCTTTTTGCAGAATAAAATAATCTATCTGTGTGCTCTTCTAGCTTAAATATTTCTCCGTCGTATACTCTTTCACCTTCAAAAACTAAACTTGCGTAATGAAGTCCATGACTGATTACATGGCATTTTGCATCTTGCCATTCAACAAGCTCATTATTGTACCAAATTTTTCCTGATCGTTTATCGAAAGGTATCATTATTTAATTTTATAAAAAAATATATTTGTATATATAATATGTCAATATAACTTACCAATATGAAAAAACTTTTATATTTAAAAGATGATGATCTCAAACAATATATTGAAAAAATATTTCTTGGCTACAGAGAGACGGTCTCAGATGCTAGAAATGTGTTGAATAAATACTCCATAGGTGTTGCACATAACAAGGTTATTCATTTAATTTCATTATATGAGGGTATCACAATATCAGAACTTTTAAGAAAATTGAAAGTTACAAAGCAAAGTTTGAATAGGGTTTTGAAAGATTTGATAAATCTAAAAGCAATAAAATACGAAAAAGACCAAGTAGATACAAGAATAAAGCATGTCTACTTAACGGAAGAGGGAGAGAAATTGTTTAACGAAATTTTCTCTGCTCAAAAAAAAAGAATTTACCAAGCATTCTCCGCATCAAAAGCAAATGAAGTTGTTAGTTTTGACAATGTTTTAAAAAAAATAATTAATGGAAAAATTTAAAGCACATATTTTAGTTGTAGATGATGATGATGGTATAAGAGAATTAGTTAAGGAATATCTTTCTCAAAATAATTATCTCGTAACTAGCTCAAATAGCGCCGAAGATGCTCTTGAAAAAGTTAAAGTTATAAAATTTGATTTAATAGTTCTTGATATAATGATGCCTGGGAAAAGTGGTTTGGAATTTACAAAAGAAAATAAAGACAAAATTGCAACCCCAATAATTCTTTTAACAGCAAAAGGTGAGGCCTCAGAGAGAATAGAGGGTTTAGATATTGGAGCAGACGATTATCTTCCAAAACCTTTTGAACCTAAAGAATTAATACTTAGAATTAATAATATCTTAAATAAAACTAAATTTAGAAATACAAAGAGAAAATTTAAATTTGGTAAAATTGAAATAGATCTTAACAAGCAGTTTATTTTGAAAAACGATAAATCAATAAAAATCAATAATACAGAAAAAATAATTTTAGATAAAATGGTTAACTCTCCTGGAAAAATATTTAAAAGAGAGGAAATTGGAAATCTTATAAAAATTGATAAAGAAAGATCAGTTGATGTAATAATCACAAGACTTAGAAAGAAAATTGAAGAAAACCCCAAAAGCCCAAATTATTTACAAACAATAAGAGGTGAAGGTTATGTTTTATGGATTGAGTAGATATATAAAAAATATCTTACCTAAAAGACTTTTTTATAGAGGTTTACTCATAGTCGCTGTTCCAATAGTAGTTATGCAAATAACTATCTCTTTAGTTTTTTTCGATAGTCTTTGGATCAAAACTAATTCCGGAATGACAAGAGCATTAGTCTCAGAAGTCAAAACTTTTGTAGACGCTTATGATAACGATGAAACGAACAAAGATTTTATAATAATTTTATTCAAAGAACACTTGGGATTTAATATCAAATACGAAAAAGATAAAATCTTACCAGATAAAATACCAGAAAGATGGTTCAGTCCAGTGGATCGATCACTAAGAAGGGAATTAAAGAAAAAAAATTTAACTTATTGGTTTGATACAACAAACTTCAAAGAAGTTGTTGATTTGAAAATAGGATATTCAAAAGGATATTTTCAATTTTATATTCCAAGGGATAGACTAACTACGAGTTCGGCTAGATTATTTGGTCTTTGGATAACATTGCCAGCATTGTTAATGATAGCTGTAGCAATAATTTTTTTAAAGAATCAAACTAGACCCATAACTAAACTTGCAGAGGCATCTGAAAGATTTGGTCGAGGAGAAGATATTGACGAATTTAGACCTTCTGGAGCACTTGAAATCCGAAAAGCTGGTTTAGAGTTTGACAAAATGAGAAAAAGAATAATTAGACATCTTAATCAAAGATCTGAGATGCTATCCGGTATCAGCCACGATTTAAGAACACCTCTGACAAGGATAAAACTTCAAATAGCGATGATTAAAGATAAAAGCGTTGTAGAAAAACTCTCAAGAGATGTAGATGAAATGGAAAAAATGTTAAATGAATATCTTCAATTCGCAAGATCTGGAGCAAAAGATAAAACCGAAACGTTTGATATCTCTGTTCTTCTTGAAGATATTTGTAAAAAGTATGAGAAACCAAATATAAAATATTTTTTAAAAGAGAGAGTTTATTTTGATGGAAGAAAGAACTTAATTAGCAGATGTATTAATAACCTTATAGATAATTCTTTAAAATTTGCTGACAATGTTGAATTATATTTAAAAAAAGGAAGATCAACTATCAATATTTCAATTGAGGATGATGGTCCAGGAATACCACAGAAGGAACATCAAAATGTTTTGAAACCATTTTATAAAATTGACAAAAGTAGATCAGAAACAAAGTCTAGTGTTGGTCTTGGCTTAGCTATATCATCAGATGTAGTAAAATCACATGGAGGCGATCTTAAATTTGATAAGTCTAGTTTAGGTGGATTAAAAGTTATTATTTCTTTGCCCGTTTAGTTTTTTTTTTAATTTTTTTTTCAGCAATTTTTTTTTCTAATTTTTCAATTCTTTTATTTAATATATCTATTTCATCTTTGCTTACTAAATTCATTTTAAGAATAATTTCCTCTTTTTTTGATCGTAAAATATTTACGACTTCATCACTAAAATCTTTGTAATTGACCAGTCCTTCTTCCAAAAATTTTGCAAATTTATCAAATACGAATCTTGATTTTGACATAATAATTTCTTATCAAAGTTTAAGTGATATTTATAATATTACAATTAAATGTTTATTAATAATTTTGACCCAGTCGCTTTTGAGATCTTTTCATTAGAAATTAGATGGTATTCCTTGTCTTATATATTTGGTTTAGTATTTGGTTGGTATTTTGCAAAAAACAAACTAATCAAAGATAACGCTCAGAGAGAATGTTTTGATGATTATATAACTTATTTGATCATAAGTATTATCCTTGGTGGAAGACTTGGATATGTAATTATTTATGACCCGATTTATTTTATTAGTAATCCAGTTGAGATTATAAAAATTTGGCAAGGAGGCATGTCTTTTCACGGTGCACTAATTGGAATTATTATAGGAACTTATTTTTTCTGCAAAAATAAAAATCAAAATATTTTTATTTATTTAGATGTGGTTGCTGTTTGTTCTCCTATAGGAATTTTTTTAGGAAGAATATCAAATTTCATAAACTCAGAACTTTATGGCATAGAAACAAATGTACCATGGTCAGTAAAGTTTGTTAAAATTGATGATTTAAATCGACATCCTTCACAAATTTATGAGGCAATATTTGAGGGAGTTGTTCTATTTATTATTTTAAGTATGTTGTTTGGTAGATTAAGGAGTACACCTGGGATTATTTCGGGTTATTTTTTAATTTTATATTCATTTTTTAGATTTGTTATCGAGTTTTTCAGAGAACCAGATCAACAACTAGGTTATTTATTTTTCAATTTGAGTATGGGGCAAATAATAAGTTGTATAGCACTAACCTGCGGATTAATTATCATCTATTATAAAAATGCTAATAGGACAGAATAAAAAAATCTCATTGGATAGATTTATTTATAAATCTTTGTATGACAAAGATAATGGTTATTATATTAAAAAGAATCCTTTCGGAAAAAAAGGTGATTTTATAACATCTCCGAATATTTCTGTTCTTTTTTCAGAAATGATATCTATTTGGTTAATTTCATTTTGGGAGAATTTAAAAAAGCCAAAAAAAATAAATATTGTAGAGCTAGGTGCAGGTAATGGTGAAATGATGTCACAAATTGTAAAAACTTTAAATAATTTTAGTGAAATTAGTTTGGCTGCCAACTTCTTAATTTTAGAAAAAAGTCCATTACTGATAAAAATTCAGAAGAGTAAAATAGATAAGAAAAAGGTAAGTTGGATTAGAAATTTAAAAGAAATTCCAAAAGCTCCAACTATATTCTTGGCTAATGAATTTTTTGATGCTTTTCCTATCAAACAGTTTTTAAAGAAAAGCAATAATTGGTATGAAAAATATGTAGCATACAAAAAAAATAAGTTTGAAGTTTGTGATCTCAAAGTGTCGTCAAAAATAATTGAGAAATATTTAGGTAAGGATATAAAAAAAGAAAAATTTGTTGAATATTCACCTTCAGCAATGAAATTTGTTAACGAAATAGCGAATTTTATTTTTAAAAATAATGGTGGTTTATTAATGATAGACTATGGCTTTACCAGTGGAAAAATGAAAAATACTTTACAAAGTATTGAGAAGCATAGAAAAATTAGTTTTTTAGAAAACCCCTATAATTCAGATATTACTCATTTAATAAATTTTAAAATGTACAAGAAAGAGTTTGCAAATTCTGATTTAAAATCTTTAATAACAACCCAAGGTAATTTTTTAATTAAATTAGGAATATTAAAAAGAGCCGAGATAATAAGTAAAAATTTACAATTTAGTAAGAAAGCTGACATATTTTATAGAATAAAAAGATTAATTAATGCAAAACATATGGGCTCTTTGTTTAAAGTACTATTTGTAAGCAAATCCAAAAATAATTTTAATTTGGGATTTAAGTGATTAAGTCAAAAATTTTAAGAAATCAAAAATACGTTTCACATTATTTTTTTAATAGATTCGGCGGTACTTCAAAAGGAATCTACAAAAGTTTAAATTGTGGAAAGGGGTCAAAAGATAAAATTGCTAATATAAATAAAAATTTAAAAATAGTTTCAAAGAAAATTGGCTGTGATAGTGAAAATCTAGTTTCTCTTAATCAAATTCACAGCAATAAAGTTTATAAAATCAGTAGAATTCCAAAAAAAAAAATGACTGGAGATGCGATGATTACTAATAAAAAAAATATAGCGATTAGTATACTCACTGCAGACTGTGCGCCAATTCTAATTATAGAAAAAAAGCAAAAATTTATTGGTGCAATTCATGCCGGATGGAAAGGTGCATTTAAAGGAATAGTAAAGAAAACAATTCAACTTTTAAAAAAAAATGGATGCTTAGAAAAAGATATGATTGCTTGTATCGGGCCATGTATAAAAAAAAACAGCTACGAAGTAAAAGATGACTTTTTTAAGTTGTTTAAGGACAAAAATAAAAAAAATGTAAATTTCTTCACATTCAAAAAGAAAAAAATTTATTTTGATTTAAGCAAATATATAAAATCTCAATTTTATGAAAATGGAGTTAAAAAAATAGATATAATAAGAAAAGATACCTATGCTCTAGGAAATAACTTTTTTAGTTGTAGGAGATCAAAAAAAAATAAACATAACGATTATGGTAGAAATATTTCTGCAATTATGATTAAATAGTTTATCGCGGATGAAAATTCTCACAGGAAATAGCAATAAACATCTTAGTCAAAAAATATCTAAATTTTTGAAAAATAGACTAGTGAATTCAAATATAAGAAAATTTGCAGATGGAGAAATCTATATTGAAATTAATGAAAATATTAGAGGCAATAGTATTTTTTTAATTCAATCCGTTTCGTCTCCTGCAAATGACAATTTAATGGAATTGCTATTATCCATTGATGCTTTAAAAAGATCATCTGCCAAAAATATAACTGCTGTGATCCCATATTTTGGATATGCAAGACAAGATAGAAAGGTGGTTCCTAGAACATCTATATCTGCAAAACTTGTATCTAATCTTATTGCGAAAGCAGGTGCAGATAGAGTTGTTACAGTTGATTTACACTCTGGACAAATTCAAGGATTTTTTGATATCCCAGTAGATAACTTATTTGCAACTCCAATATTTGCTCGACATATAAAAAAGAAATTAAAAAAAAATAATATAATCTGTGTTGCTCCAGATGTTGGTGGTACCGCAAGAGCAAGGGCTTTAGGAAAATTGTTAAATGTAGATTTAGCAATAGTAGACAAAAGAAGACCTGCTCCTGGAAAATCAGAAGTGATGAATGTAATTGGTAATGTGAAAAATAAAACTTGTATATTAGTTGATGATATAATCGATTCTGGTGGAACAATTGTAAATGCAGCTTCTGAATTAAAAAAAAGAGGAGCCAAAGATGTTCATGTGTATGTAACACATGGTGTATTAAGTGGGAATGCTGTTGAAAAAATTAAGAAATCTTCGATAAAAAACTTAGTTGTAACTGATACAATAGATAATTCGACAAAAGTTAAAAAAGCTAAGAATATTGAGGTATTAACAATCTCTAATTTAGTTGGTGAAGCTATCAAAAGAATATCAAATTCTACTTCAGTATCAGATCTATTTAAATAATTTACTTGTAAAATTTAGTTTCATAAGTTAAAAACCCGTCACTTTATGAGTTTATTAGCAGCCACAATAAGAGAAACAAAAACTAAGGGAGAAGTAAAATCACTTAGAAACAAAGGTATGGTTCCTGGAATAATTTATGGTGGAGAAGAACCAAATCAAAAAATCTCTGTTTCTGTTAAGGAAGTAAAAAATTTATTAAATAAAGAAAATATTTTATCAAATATAATTTCAATAAATATTGATGGAAAAGAACAAAAAGTTTTACCAAGAGTTATTGATTTTGATACGGTTTCAGATCAGCCTATACACTTAGATTTTTTAAGAATTGTTAAAGGCGCAAAAGTAATTTTAGAAATTCCAGTTAAATTTATAAACCATGAATTGTCACCAGGATTAAAAAGAGGTGGGGTTTTAAATATTGTAAGACGTAAAGTTGAATTAAGATGTCCTACAGAAAATATACCAACAGAGTTAGTTGTAGATCTAAATAACTTAGATATTGGAGCAAGTATTAAAATATCTTTTATAAATTTACCTGAAAATGTAACACCTACAATTCAAGGAAGAGACTTTGTAATCGCGACAGTAGCAGCACCAACAGTTGTTAAAGAACCTGAAAAACCAGCAGAAGCTGAAGGAGAAGGTGGAGAAACTGCGGAGGCAGCTGCGGATGGAGACGCTAAACCTGAAGAAGGTGCAGAAAAAGCTGCAGATGGTGATAAGGGAAAAGAAGAAGGAAAAGCTCCAGCAGAGAAAAAATAATAATCTGTGAAAATAATAATAAAATAAAATGTTGTTACTCGTAGGTTTGGGCAATCCAACCCCAAACAGTCATAATAATAGACATAATATAGGTTTTAAAGTTTTAGATGCCATAAATCAAAAATTTGGTCTTTCAAAGCAAAAGCCAAAATTTAAGGGTTTACTTACAACAGGTAATATTGGGGAAAAGAAAATTTATGCCATCAAACCTCTGACTTTCATGAACAACTCAGGGATATGTATCAGAGAATTGCTTGAATATTTCAAAATAGATGCGGAAGATGTAATTGTTTTTCATGATGATCTAGATGTAGAGTTTGGAAAAATAAAGGCAAAATTTGGTGGATCAAGTGCAGGTCACAATGGAGTTGCCTCAATTGATAAATTTATTGGAAAAGACTATTCAAGAGTGAGGATCGGGATTGGAAAGCCGGAGAATAAAATGTCTGTATCAGATTTTGTTTTAAATGATTTTTCTGATGATGAACAAGAACACTTAGAAAAAATTACTCACAATATAATAGACTCTATTGCTATTTTAATAGATAAGAAATTAGATTTATTCTCAAGCAAAGTTAACAATAATTAAATGGGTTTTAAGTGTGGTATAGTTGGTTTACCTAATGTTGGTAAATCTACTTTATTTAATGCACTTACAAATTCAAGTAAAGCTCAAGCAGCAAATTTTCCTTTCTGTACGATAGATCCAAATATAGGCGTAGTTCCTGTACCAGATTATAGATTAGATGAATTAGTTAAAATTTCAAATTCAAAAAAAAAAATAAATACTACAATATCTTTTGTTGATATAGCAGGATTAGTAGAGGGAGCCTCCAAAGGTGAAGGATTAGGTAACAAATTTTTATCCCATATAAGAGAAGTAGATGCTGTTATTCATTTAATTAGATGTTTTGACTCCGATGATATTCAGAATGTAAATCCAACAGTTGATCCAATTAGAGATTTAGAAATAATTGAAACAGAAATGTCTTTGGCAGATTTGGAAACTATTCAAAAAAGACTAGATAAGAAAAATAAAAAAAATAATGATGAAAATCAAAACCAAATTCTAGAAAGAGCGCAAAATTTAATTAATGATAACAATGATATAAATAAATTATACGATGAATTTGATAAAAAAGATGTTAGATTGTCAGGATTATTGTCAATAAAGCCTAAATTGTATGTTTGTAATGTTGATGAAAATAGCATTGATAAAGGCAACGATTATACAAAAAGTTTTATTGAAAAATATGGTTCTAAAAACACTCTAACTATTTCAGCTGAAATAGAAAATCAACTAAATGAACTAGAAAATGAAGAGAGAGAAAAATATATGAAAATGATTAACGTTGATGATACTGGATTAAATTTATTAATCAAAAAAGGATATGACCTTTTATCTTTAGAGACTTTTTTTACTTCAGGATTTGAGGAGACAAGGGCTTGGACAATCAACAAAAATTGCATGGCACCTCAAGCAGCAGGTATAATTCATACAGATTTTGAAAAAGGTTTTATAAGAGCAGAAACTGTGTCTTATCAAGATTTCGTTGGTAGTGGTGGTTGGTTAAAATCAAAAGAAAGCGGCAAAATGAGATTAGAAGGTAAAGATTATATCGTTAAAGATGGAGATGTTCTAAACTTTAGGTTCAACACGTGACCATATCTTCTTCATTGTAAAGTAAACCAATACAGTCAATATTATCAAATAAGCTATAACTCTAAATCCTGTTTTATGTCTTTGCTCTAAATGTGGTTCTGCTGACCACATCAGAAAATTTGTAACATCTTTAGACATTTGCTGAGCTGTAGCTTTTGTTCCATCTGTATACTCAATTAAATCATCAGATAAAGGAGCTGGCATTTTAATTTTATTACCATACATATACTTATTGTAATAAACACCATCATCAAGTTCTATACCCTCTGGTGGTTCAGAATATCCTAACAATAAGGAATAAATATAATCTGCTCCGCCTTTTCTTGCCTTAACTAGAACAGACATGTCTGGTGGATAAGCACCACCATTAGCAGCTTTAGCTTCTTGCTCATTAGCATATGGCATTACAAATTTATCAGACAATTTGGCTGGTCTTACAAACATTTCTCCAGTGCTGTCCGGACCATCTGTTACCTCAAAACTTGCAGCTATTGCTTTCGCCTCAGCTTCAGAAAATTCTGGTCCACCCTTTTCTGCTAAATTTCTATAGGTTAAATATTTCATAGAATGGCAAGATGCACATACTTCAGTATATACTTGATAACCCCTTTGAAGTGATGCTCTATCAAATTTTCCGAAGAGACCTTTGAAAGTCCATTTAGTTTCTAAAAAAGGAGGTGATTTTTCAGCAGAGTTAGATGAATTTAGTACGATAATAGATAATATTAATACAAATAAAATATTTTTTAACTTACTCACTTTATTGTTTTTTCTATTTTTTCATCATTCCTTGCTGCAGCTAAATTTGGCGAACCTCCTAAAACTGGTTCGGTAATACTCAAAGGCAGCGGGGTAGTTTTTTCTTTCCATCCCAAAACTGGAAGAATAATCAAAAAATGCGCAAAGTAATATGCTGTAGCAACTCTTGCGATTAACAAATACAATCCTTCAGCTGGCATCGCTCCTACATATCCAAGAATTAAAACATCAGCTACCAAGATCCAGTAGAACTGTCTAAATAACGGTCTGAAAACTGCTGATCTAACTTTTGACGTATCCAACCATGGTAAAGCAGCTAAAATTAAAATAGCTGATAACATAGCAACAACACCCATAAGTTTGTCAGGAACCGATCTTAAGATCGCATAAAAAGGTAATAAGTACCACTCAGGAACTATATGAGCAGGAGTTACAAGTGGATCCGCCTCGATATAATTATCAGCATGTCCTAAAATATTTGGCTGATAAAATACAAACAACGCAAAAACAATACAAAACATTAATAACGCAAAAGCATCTTTAATTACGATATATGGATGAAACGGAACTGTATCTTTAGAAGGCTTTTTAATATCAATACCAACTGGATTGTTATTTCCAGGAACATGTAATGCCCATATGTGAAGTACTACAAGCCCTAATATTAAAAACGGTATCAAGTAATGAAGAGTAAAAAATCTTGTTAAAGTTGGATTGTCAACTGAGTAACCACCCCATAACCAAGTTGTTATACTCTCCCCCACGAGTGGAATTGCACTAAATAAATTCGTTATTACTGTTGCTCCCCAAAAACTCATTTGTCCCCAAGGAAGAACATATCCCATAAAAGCAGCTGCCATCATTAGCAGATAAATTATAATTCCAAGTATCCAAATTATTTCTCTAGGAGATTTGTATGATCCATAAAATAAAGATCTGAAAATATGGATATAAACTGCCAAGAAAAACATAGAAGCACCATTTGCGTGAACATATCTTAACAACCATCCATAATTCACATCTCTCATTATATGTTCAACACTGCTGAATGCCATATCTGCATGAGCAATGTAGTGCATAGCCAAAACTAATCCTGTAACTATTTGGGTAATTAAGCAAAAAGTTAATATCCCACCAAAGGTCCACCAGTAATTTAAATTTTTTGGTGTAGGGTAATCTGTTAAGTGATTTGCCAATGTAAGCAAAGGCAGTCTATCATTGAACCATTTACCAAATTTTGAACTAGGTGTGTATTCGTGATCACTCATATTTATCCAATCTTAATAGTGTTAGTATTTACAAATTCGTATTTAGGGATCTCCATATTAGTTGGAGCTGGTCCTTTTCTAATTCTGCCAGATGTATCATAATGAGAACCATGGCAAGGACAAAACCAACCATCATAATCACCTTTATCTGTTAATGGAACACATCCTAGATGAGTACAAATCCCAAGCATCACTAACCATTCAGGATTTTTTGCTCTATCTTCGTCTTTTTCAGGATGCTTAAGATCATTAATATCAACTGCTCTCGCTTTTTTAATTTCATCATCCGTTCTTCTCTTTATAAAAACAGGTTTACCTCTCCAAAGAACTGTTAAAGATTGTCCGGGTTGCATTGAACTCACATCTACTTCTGTGCTTGCTAATGCTTTTACAGAGGCATCTGGGTTCATTTGATCGACTAATGGCCAAACAGCAGCGCCTACTCCAACTGCACCGGCAGCGGCAGTAGCAGTAAACAAGAAATCTCTTCTGTTGGTCTTTTTTTCGTCTTTTTGGTCTGACATCTTTAATATTTTATATCTTTGGTAATATATGATTTCATATAATAAAAAAGAGATATTTCTATGGTAACAATGACACAGAAACCTTTAAAACACGGTCTAAAAGTAGCTCTATATCAGCCGGATATTCCTCAAAATACAGCTTCAATTATTCGAACTTGTTCTTGCCTAGGGGCTAGTTTAGAAATCATTGAACCTTGTGGGTTTTTATTTAGCGATAAAAGGTTCAAGAGAGTTGTTATGGATTATTTAGATTACAGTGAAATTAAATTTTACAAGAGCCCTAAAGAATTCTTTGATGAAAATAGTAAAAATAGAGTAGTTTTAATGACGACAAAAGCTAGCAAAGTTTATACAAAGTTTAAATTTAAGCGTAATGATATATTACTCTTTGGCAGAGAAAGTGCTGGTGTTCCAGAAGATATACATTCTAAGGTTAATGAAAGAATTAAAATACCAATGCTAAAAAATAAAAGATCATTAAACATTTCAATATCAGTGGCCATAGGAGCTTCAGAATTTATAAGACAGTTAGGATAAATGGATCAATACATAAAAAAGAAATTAGCAAAAAATTGGTTTAAAACTTTACAAGAAGTACTTTGTAGAGAAATAGAGGAAAAAGAGGGTAACAAAACCAAATTTAAAATTACTAATTGGAATAGAAGTAAAAGTAATGATGAAGGTGGAGGACAATATAGAATTTTAGAAAACGGTAAAATTTTTGATAAAGTTGGAGTAAATTTTTCAGAAGTTTATGGAAAATTTTCAAATGAATTTAAAAATAAAGTTCCAGGTACTAAAACAAGCTCTAAATTTTGGGCATCTGGAATATCTGTTGTTATGCATATGAAAAATCCTCATGTGCCTGCGATGCATTTTAACACAAGGTATATAGTTACTTCATTTGGTTGGTTTGGAGGTGGAATGGATGTTACACCTTGTATGAAAGATAAGAAATTAGAAAATTGGTTTCATTCAGAACTAAAAAAATCATGTGATAAGCACAACAAAAATTATTACAAAAAATATAAAAAGTGGTGTGATGAATATTTTTATTTACCGCATAGGAAAGAGCCAAGAGGTATTGGCGGAATTTTTTTTGATTATAAAAAAAATAATTGGGAAGAAGATTTTTCTTTTGTTAGAGAAGTAGGAATAAGTTTTAAAAACATTTCTAATGAAATAATTGAGAAAAAAAATAAATTAAAATGGACAATTAAAGATAAAGAAATCCAATACAAAAAAAGAGGTAGATATGTTGAATTTAATTTATTACATGATAGGGGGACAAAATTTGGTTTACAAACTGGTGGAAATGTTGAAGCTATACTTATGTCATTACCACCAACAGCTAAATGGTAAATTATGGATAAAGAACCAATTACTACTGAAGGATTAGAAAAATTAAAAAGTGAATTAATTTTTTTAAAAGAAAAAAAGAGACCCGAAATTGTTGCAGCCATTGCTGAAGCAAGATCACATGGAGATTTGAAAGAAAATGCTGAATATCATGCTGCAAAAGAACAGCAATCTCATAACGAAGGAAGAATTCAAGAAGTTGAGGATTTAATTGCAAGAGCAAATGTAATTGATATCACGAAGATTAGTAATGATGGAAAAGTGATATTTGGATCAACAGTCTACCTTCAAAATTTAGATACAAATGAAAAAATAAATTACAAAATTGTTGGTAAAGACGAGGCAGATCTAAAACAAAAGCTTCTTTATTTTCAATCACCAATAGGAAAAGGTCTCATAGGTAAAAATAAAGGGGATCTTGTAGAGATAAATACACCAGCAGGGACAAAAAATTTTGAAATTGTAGACGTAAAATACGTTTAATTTGATAAAACTTTTTCCATATCTTTTTTTGATAAATTAAAATTATTTTCAATCCATTTAATTTCTAAATTTTTTAATTTTTGACCCAATTCCCTTCCCTCCTTCAATCCATAATCATTTATCAATAACTGAGCTTTTATTGGAAATTCTGGTTTATCTAATTTTTCAAAGTAAGTTTTTAATTCTGAAAGTTTTTTACTTTCTTTAAAATATAACAAATTGAAATCAATTAAATCGATTGTGCTAGATTTACCCTTATAATAAAATATTTTTTGTAAATCTTTCTTGTTAAAAATTTTAGTACTATCTTTATTTAGCGAATTATTTTTTAGAAAATTAATTTTATCTTTTAACTCATTGGGTAAATTATATTTATATACAAAATAGTCAGAATTGTCAGTTTCATCGATTACAAGAAAAGAAATGACGAAATTTAAACTTTTATTTTTTAATATCTTTTCTCTTGGTTTTGATAACTTGCTCAATTTTTTAAAATTTTTTAGTTGAGGAAAAATTAATGAAAATAATTCACAAGAGGTTTTATTTTTAAATAACTTTAAAAAGTTATCCAATTTGAGAATTTTTTTTAATTCATTGAATTGTCTTTCTTTTGATATTTTTCCTAAACCCTCTATATTTTTTTTAATGATTTTTATTATATTAATTTCATGATCGATTTTGCTATATTCAGTATAAAATCTTAAATATCTAATAATTCTTAAATAATCTTCTTTTATTCTAGTTTCTGGATCACCTATAAATTTAATTATTCCAACATTTAAATCTTTATGACCAGAATTTGGATCATATAAATTTCCGTCTAAATCTGAATATATTGAATTTATTGAAAAATCTCTCCTTAATGAATCTTCCTTCCAATTAGTTGTATATTCTACAACAGCATGCCTTCCATCTGTTTTTATATCTTTTCTTAATGTTGTAATTTCAAAATTTTGATCATCAATCACTGCTGTGATTGTGCCATGTTCAATTCCTGTTTCAAAAAACTTTATTTGGTTTTTAACTAAGCATTGTTTAACTTGATCAGGAGTTAAATTAGTTGCAAGGTCGATATCATCTGTTTTTTCATCATTTAAAATTTTTCTTACACAACCACCAACATATCTAATCTCGCTAGTTTCATTGTGGTTATTTATTGCACCAAATATTTTATTTACTCCCTTATTATTTTTTAAATCTAGAAAATTAAGATCTTTATCGCTTGAAATTTTTTTGTTTTGAAAAATTTTTTTAAGTAAAGCTTTCATAAATGGCTGGGGTGCTAGGATTCGAACCTAGGAATGGCGGTACCAAAAACCGCTGCCTTACCACTTGGCTACACCCCAAGATGTTTTTCGTATAACACAAAAAAAAAGCTTTATATAGTTTTAGAGTAAATACACCAATAGTTTTTATATTTATTTTTTAATTTTTTTTGAGCTTTTATTGCCGCATTTTTGGTTAAAAAATAACCAATTATAGTAGAACCCGACCCTGTCATATTTGCAAAGTAAATATTATCTAAATTTTGCAAGTAACTTTTGATCTTTCTTAAAATTGGATATTTATTAAAAGCTGCTCTCTCTAAATCGTTATTTGAAACTTTTAATAGATCTTGTCTGTCAATCTTGTTTGATTTATTGAATAGGCTCTTTGAAAATCCTTTGTGTTTTGCATAGATCATCTTAGTAGAACATCCAAAATTAGGCTTTATTATTAACAAATGAAAATTTAATTTTTTATTAATTTTACTTATATTTTGCCCTTGTAGGATCATTGGACTTTCATAAAGACCCAAAATTACATCTGAACCAACTTTATTTGCAATTTTTATTAAATTATTTTTTGTAGTTTTAATTATTCTTTTTTTAAATAAATAGTTCAAAATGGATGCTGCATTCATAGATCCTCCCCCCATACCAGAAGATTGGGGTATATTTTTTTTTACTTTGATATTGAATTTTTTATTTTTAATATAATTTTGATCATTTAAGATTTTTAGTAGTTTTGAAATTGTATTTGTATTTGAAATATTTGGGGAAAATTTCCCACTAAACGATATTCTATTTTTTGAACCTTGTATCTCTTTTATTAAAATCTCATCAGCCAAATTGATCTTAGATATTAAACTTTCGATTTTATGATAACCATTTGAGTATTTATTTAAAATTTTTAAAGTTAAGTTTACTTTTGCAAATGATTTTATTTTATGAAACTTCATTTAAGAATTATTATTTAAGCCATTATATAATTTTTCCTTAACTTTAATTTTCAATTCTTCATCTGCTTCATCGCTATTTAAAGCACTTTTCCAAAAATAATTAGCTTGGATTTTTCTATTTAATTGCCAAAGAACATCTCCATAATGATCACTTGCAACAGGATCACTTGGTAACAATTCAACAGCTTTTCTTAAATATTTTTCTGCTTCAATATAATTTCCTGTCAAATAATAACCCCAACCAACAGAGTCTGTTATGTAAGGGTCTTCTTCTTTTCCTTTGTAAGCTTGATTTAACATTTCTATTGCTTCTTCAATTTTATATCCTCTTTCTAACCAACTATAAGCGAGATAGTTAAGTGTATAGGGTTCGTCAGGTCTAATTTTAATTGAATTTAGCAAATCCTTATCCGCCAAATCATAATTTTTTAATCTTTCATACGCTCCACCTCTGCGATAAAGAACATCTGCATAAGCCATAGAATTTTTATCCAAATTTTTTAAGGCCAAAGTATAATAATTTATAGCCTCATCATATTTTTTAAAGTTTTTGTAAATATTTGCCAAATCATAAATCATCTTTGTCGATTTGTTATTAAATTTTTCAAGATTTTTTAATATATAGTTCAAACTTGCATCATAATTTTCTTCCTCTGCTATAATTCTGGCAATCTTCTTTGTTTTGTACCAAAAAAATATTTCATCCTTATCATCAAATTTTTCGAAAGTTTTTTTTGCTAGATCATAATTATTATTAGACTGATAGTTTTCAGCTATTAATGATAAATTAAAATAAAATTTTGGATTTAAATAATTTGAAATATTTAAATATATGTTTGAGTAATCAAATCTACTTTGAGATGAATAAAAATTAGATATAAGGAAAAAGAATTCTGCCAAAATATCATTCTCATTTTGACATGAAAAATGCTGTGTTAATTTTGTATATTTTTTTTCATCTATCCATTTTTTTACTTGAGAAATAAGCAAACTACTTCTTAAAGGATCTATTGTATCTGCAAAATTATCAACTGTTGCAAGGTCGTTATTAGACACTTCGTTACTCAAATAAAAAAAAGTATATCTAGAGTAATCACTTTGAGGATCATTAATTAAATTTAAAAAATAAGACTCAGTTTTTTTGGAATTCAAATAACAATTTTGAAAAGCCATGTTTATCAAATCTAATTTTCCAAATTGCTCAACAATGTCAGATTTTTTATATATAAAAAGATCAATGTAACTTTTTAAGCTAGAATAAATTATAAATTTGTATGAGTCGTCCTCTTTGAACTTTTCCAATTTTTTTAACTTCAAAGCTGCTTGTTTAAACTTTTTCTTGTTAATGCTATCTAAAATTAATAATAAATTTCCTTCAAAAAAATCTCCTCCTATTGAGGAATTAGAATATTTTACTTGTTTAATTGCTTTTTTAACCTGTCCATCCAAAAGTAAAGAAAATACATATTCTTGCAAAAAACTATCATGTGATTGAATTAATATTTTTGAATTTTCAAAAAACTTAAGAGCATCGTTATTTTTCTGGTTATCAAATGATAATAATGCTGAAAGATAATTTGATAGATACTTCTGGTTGAATTCTTTTTCATTCGCTGCTTTTGAATAGAGATTTGTTTGGTATAGAATTAATATTATAAAACAAAAAATTTTTAAGAACATTTTTTACTTTATGACTTTAAATGAAAAAAATCAAAATGACATATTTGATAATGATTTAATAAACGAGCTAGGTATTGAATATGAATTTAGTGATGAGCCAATAAATAGATTTAAAAATAATGCTTCTAATGAGGAAAAATCTGAAGAATTAGCAAAACTTAGAGTTGAAATAGAAAAGATTGAAGATTGTGAACTAAAAAATAGTGCAAAAAATCTTGTTTTCAGTGATGGAAATTCATCTTCAAAAATAATGATTGTAGGTGAAGGACCTGGACAAAAAGAAGATGAATTAGGAAAACCTTTTGTTGGTGATGCAGGAATGCTTTTAAATAAAATGTTGAAAGCTATTAATTTAGATAGAACTAACGTTTATATAACTAATGTTGTAAATTATAGACCTCCAAATAACAGAAAGCCTGAAATATCAGAAATAAATAGATACTCTGAATATTTAAGAAAACATATTTCGATTATAAATCCAGAAATACTTATTTTAATGGGAAGCACAGCAATGGAAGCGCTCTTCGGGAATAAAATTAAAATCTCTAAAGAAAGAGGAAAATGGAAGGAAGTAATTATTAATAATAAAACATATTTAACAATGATAACTTTTCACCCAGCATATCTACTAAGACAAGCAGAGCAAAAAAAATATTCTTGGGCCGATCTTAAAGAAATTAGAAAAAAAATAGATGAAACTGGTTTAGAGATTTAAATTTTTAATAATATTTTATATGAAAAAAATTATTGCTGGGGTTGATGAAGTTGGAAGAGGGAGCCTTGTAGGACCAGTTTATGCAGCTGCTGTTATATTAAATAAAGAAATTAATAGAAAAATTCTTAAAGATTCAAAAAAACTTAACAAAATTCAGAGGGAAACTTTAGCTAAATATATAAAAAAAAATTCAGTTTGGGCGTTAGGATCTGCATCAATAAAAGAAATTGAAAAAATTAATATTTTAAATGCTAGCCTACTTTCAATGAAAAGAGCAATTAAGAAACTCAAATTGAAACCTAAAAAAGTTTTAATAGATGGTAATAAACCACCAGACTTAAAAAATTATGTAATTAAAACTATTGTAAAAGGTGATGAAAAAATTCCTGAAATTTCAGCCGCATCGATTATTGCTAAAGTTGAAAGAGATAGGCTAATGAAAAAGATGTCTTTTTCTTTTAAAAAATACGGCTGGGATAATAATGCAGGTTATGGAACCAAGGATCATATTAAAGCTATTAAAAAATTTGGAGTGACTAGATTTCATAGAAAAACCTTCCAACCAATACACAAGATATTGAGTCTTAAATAATAATCATAACAATTATCAATCAATAAATTCAATCACAGGTTGACGTAGACTCCTGACTGGAGTCTAATTCAAAAATATAAAATGATCATTTCAGACATAAAAAATAAAATTATTAATGGAGATAGTATTAAAGAATTAAAAAAAATTCCGGCTGAAAGTTTTGATCTGATATTTGCAGACCCACCTTACAACCTTCAACTGAAAAAAGAATTAAGTCGACCTGATAGATCTAAAGTCGATGCTGTAGACGATGCGTGGGATAAATTTGATAGTTTTAAAAGTTATGATGAGTTTTCAGTTCAATGGCTTAAAGAATGTAAAAGAATTTTAAAAAAAAATGGATCTATATGGGTCATAGGAAGTTATCATAATATTTTTAGAGTTGGTTCAAAAATGCAAGATTTAGGTTTTTGGATACTAAATGATGTGATTTGGAACAAAAATAACCCTATGCCAAATTTTAGAGGAACACGTTTTACGAATGCACACGAAACACTTATATGGGCATCAAAAAGTGAAGGCTCAAAATATACTTTTAACTATCAATCACTTAAATGTTTAAACGATGATCTACAGATGAGATCTACATGGAATTTACCTATATGTAATGGAAAAGAAAGACTTAAAAATAATGGTAATAAAGTTCACTCAACGCAAAAGCCAGAGTCTTTATTGCACAGAATTATATTAGCATCGTCTAATAAAGGCGATTTAATATTGGACCCGTTTCTCGGTACGGGAACAACTGCTGTAGTTTCAAAAAAGTTAGGTAGAAATTATTTTGGGATAGAAAAAGAAAAAAACTATTTTGAAGCTGCAAGTAAAAGAATTAAAAATACAAAAATTATAGAAGATGAATATTTAGATACTATAAAAAATAATAGATCCAAACCAAGAGTGCCATTTGGATCTTTGGTTGAATTAGGAATTATTAAACCTGGTACTGAAATTTTTGATCAAAAAAAACAAATCAATGCGAAAATTATGATTGATGGTAGTATAAAATATCGGAAATCAGAAGGATCAATTCATAAAGTTGCTGCACAAATATTAGGTGCTGAGAGCTGTAACGGTTGGACTTTTTGGTATTATAAATCAGGTAATTCACTCAAACCAATTGATGATTTGAGGCAAAGACTAAGGCCAACTACTTAATTTCTATAAATTTTTCCAAGATAACTCTCTAGAAATTTTTTATTTTTTGATAAAAATTTCAAAACAATATTTCTAATTAATATTATTATTGGATTAGTTAAATGGAAGGCAAAATGGTTTAATTTTGATCGTTTATTTACTAGTAATATTTTACTTACCTTATCTTTATAAATACTATTTGAACTTGTAATATTTTCAAAAATACCATTTGCTGTTTCAATACTTTGAGAAGCACCTTGTGCAAAAGAAGGTGGAAAAGCAAATAAAGCATCTCCACTCAAAAAAGTATTTTGGTATTTTAATGAGGGTAATTCAGTACTCACAAATACAGGAAAACACTTTAAATTTACTAAATTTTTCAAATTTATAATAGAATTTTTTGATATAAGGTCTTTTAAAGATTTTATAAATGTTTCAGAATTAAGAATATTTTTATCTTCAATTTCTTTAGTAGTTAACTTCTTTTTGATTATAGCAACGAAATTATATTCGAGTTTTTGATTTACAGGATAAGTTACATAGTGAAAATTTGACCCCATATATACAGAAATATTATCTTTTTCATGTTGTTTTAAATTCGCCCTTAAAGCAATGTTCCCATTAAAAATTGGGTTTAAATCATTATTGGATATTTGGGATTTTAATTTTGAAAAAACACCGTCTGCAATTACTATATAATCGAAACTTTCATTCTTATTATTCCAAGAAATCTTTATTTTTTCATTATATTCGATATTTTGAATATTGGCTTTAAATTGAATTTTTTCCTCAGGAATATTACCAATTAAAAACTTTATTAATGTTGATCTTTTAAGTGTTGTGTAACGGTCGTTTGCATTATTGAATTGCTTTAAATCAATTTCACAAATCTTTTTAATATTATTAGCCTGGAAAAAATTAACTTTTGTTGGATAATAAACATCTGATGCTGAAATATTTTTAAATCCTATTTTATTCAACAAATTAATACTATTAACTGAAAGTTGAATGCCATAACCTTCATTTAAATTGAGGTAATCTTTTTTTTCAAAGATTTTATAGTCTATTTCAGTATTTTTGTTTAATTCATTTGCAAGATACAAACCAGATATGCCAGCTCCAACAATTGCAACTTTTTTCATTCAGATTTTGAGATGGTATAAAATATTTTTTTGGTAAATGATGGAATTAATTCTGAGCTTAATTTGTCTTTTTTAATTAATATTTTATTTTTAATCTTTGGAGGTCTCTTTGCATTATTTAGCAAAATTTTCATTTCCATATTAGATAATTTTATATTAATTTTTTTATTATTTGAATAATTATACTTACTTTCTCGAACTTCAGTCATAGGAAAAATTGGCATATTTTTTAAAAATTTAAATTTATCATTTTTGACTAATAAGTAGTTATTATGCTTTTTGTAAATAGTCGCTTCGAAATATTTAGTTTTTATTTCTTTATTAATTTTAGTTAACTCAAAATCATTTTTTTTAAAAGATATACAATTTTTATTTAATGGACATTCTTTACAACTTGGATTTTTTGGTTTGCAAATTAAAGCACCTATTTCCATAATTGCTTGTGAGTAATCGCTGGCACGATCGGACAGTCCAAAAAAATTAATTTTTGTTTTTAAAAAATCTTTAGATATTTCGTTCTGCTTTTTTAAATATAAAGTTCTTTTAAGAATTCTCTCTACATTTCCATCTAAAGGAATAGTTTTAACGTTAAATGCTATAGACATTATTGCTTTAGATGTATATTCACCTACTCCTGGTAATTGTATTAACTTTTCATAAGATTTTGGCAACTTACCATGGAAATCTCTAACAATTATAATTGCACTTTTTTTTAGATTTCTTGCTCTTGAATAATAACCAAGACCTTCCCAATGTTTCATTAAGATCTTTTCGTCAACATTTGCCAATGATTGAAAGGTTGGAATTTGTTTTACAAATTTTTTAAAATAAGGAATAACAGTTTTTACTTGAGTTTGCTGCAACATAAATTCACTAACAAACGTAAAATATTCTTTTTGCTTCTGAGAAACTTTTTTTCTCCAAGGTAAAATTCTTTTATTATTATCGTACCAAAGTAGAATTTTATTTGATATGTTTTTATTATTCATATGAGTCAAAAATATAATACTAAGCAGAGATATAATTCCATTCAAGGTTTAAGATCTTTTAAAGATACTTTACCCACAGAAGCAAAAAGAATAATTAGCAAAAAAGGTAAAATTTATAATGAGACTTTAGACAATTGGAAATATTTAGTAGGTAAAGATTTATTTAAAGTAAGCTTTCCTAAGTCATATAAAAGTTCAAACAAGTTATCGGGCAGTCGTTTAAATATTTTAGTAAAGAGGGGAAATGAAGTTGACGTTGAGTATTCTAAAAAAGAAATAATAAAAAAAATTAATGTTTTTTTTGGCTATCATGTTTTAGATGACATTAAATTGAATACATTTGATGGAAAAATTGAAGAAAGCCATAAAAATACCGCTATTAATGCGACAAAAAATAAACATATAAAGAGCATAAATAATATTAAAAATGACAAAATAAAAAACTCACTTTTAGAGCTAAGTAAACATTTTAAAATAAAATGAAAAAAATAATTCTTGTCTCAATTTTAATTTTTTTTAATTTCATTAATGCTAATTCTGAAGTTAAACCAATTTTAGTTGGAAGTGCAGACTCAAAAGTTAAGTTAATGGTTTTTGAATCTTTAACTTGTAGTCATTGTGCAAATTTTCATAAAAATATATATCCTAAATTAAAAGAAGATTTTATTGATAAAGGATTGATTTCAATAGAATTTAAAAGCTTTCCATTAGACATCATTGCATTTAATGCAACTAAATTAGCGCATTGTAGAAATGATGGTGAGCATGAAATTTTGCATCATTTATATTTAAATCAAGATAAGTGGATAAAAGGAAAAAATGAATTAGAGGCAAATCAAGCGATGAAAAAATTTATTGATAATACTGAATATAATCTTGATTTTGATGAGTGCTTGGCGGATAAAAAAATAGAGGATCATATTTTAGAAGACCGAATCGAAGGTGTTAAAAAGTATAAAGTGAATGCTACCCCAACAGTCATAATTAACGGAAAAAAGTTTGAAAATCACTCAAACTACAAAAAATTAAAAAAATACATTGAAAAACTGATATAAATCAGTGAATGGAATTTAAAAAAATCCAACTAAATGGATTTAAGTCTTTTGCTGAAAAAACTAATTTCCTGATTGAAGAAGGTTTAACTGGGATAGTTGGTCCAAACGGTTGTGGCAAATCAAATATAGTGGAATCGTTGCGATGGTGTATGGGTGAGACATCAGCAAAAAGTATGAGAGGTTCAGGAATGGAAGACGTTATATTTTCTGGAACCTCAAACAAACCATCAAAAAATATTGCAGAAGTTTTAGTGAGCTTATCAAATGACAATAAAGATGGTCCTCTACAATATAATGAGCTCGATGAAATTGAAATAAGAAGAAAAATAGAAAAAGATAAAGGCTCAAAATTTTATATAAATGGGAAAGAAGTTAGAGCTAAAGATGCTCAAATGTTTTTTGCAGATTTGTCAACAGGTGCTCATTCACCTTCGATTATTAGTCAAGGTAGAATTGGAGCATTGGTTACGGCAAAACCTTCAGATCGAAGAGCTATCTTAGAAGAAGCAGCTGGTATAGCAGGTTTGCATGTTAGAAGACACGAAGCAGAATTACGATTAGGTGCTGCAGAAAATAATTTAAAAAGGGCAGATGAATTAAGAAGACAACAGGAAAGACAATTAGCAAATTTGCAAAAGCAAGCTGAAGAGGCTGCAAAATATAAATCTATTTCTGAAGAAATAAAAAAAGTTGAGGCAGGTTTATATTATTTACGTCTTTTAGAAATTGATAATGAAATTAAAGTAGAAAATGAGATCAATAATGAGGCTGATGATCAAGTTAAGTCCTTCAATGATAAATTAGAGGATTTAAGCATGAAAATTATTGAAAAGAATAAAAATGTAAATCCTATAAGAGAAAAAAATCAAGAAAACTTGTCAAAAATACAAAGATTAAATTTAGAGTTAAAGAGCTTAGATGAGGAAAAAGACAGGGTTAATGATGAAATACAATCAATCAGAAAGGCTTTAGGTGTAATAGATGAGGATATTGTAAGAGAAAAAAGCATAATCATTGATGCAAACTCTAATGAAAAAAGGCTTAGAGAAGAAAAAGAAAATTTAATTACAGTCGACTCCAAATACTATGAAACTGAAAAATTGTCAGGTTTAGATCTTGTAAATGCAAAAAGTAAATTAAAAGATGAGCAAGATAAATTAGAGAGAATACTAGAAAATCTAAACCTTGATACTCTAAAAAAGAACTCAGAAACTATTGATTTAGCAAGTGAGCAATTAGAAAAAGCAAAAGAAATGCTATCAGAGAACAATATTAATGGTGCAACTAATTTAATAGATGAATGCAAAATAAATCTTTCATTTTTAAAAATAAAAATTAATGAAATGCATGACAACGATTTAGCGATAACAGTAACTAAGAAAAACGAAGAAATCAAAAGTCTACAAGAAGAATACGCTGAAGCATTTAGTACAAATCAAAATATCAAAAAAGAATCAATTAAGAGAAGTGAAAGAATTAAAATAATTGACCAAGAAGTAGAAAGTTGGAAAAACTTATTGGTAAATTCTGAAAAAATGATTAATGAATTAAATAGTAGAAAAGATACTCAACAAAAAAAATTAGATAGCCTAGAAAAACAACCTCAAACACAAGCTGAAAGAAAAGGACAAATATCTGAAAGTTTAAGAATTTCTGAAAAAGAAAAAAGTAATAATGAAATATTAATAGATGAACTAGATAAAGAGATTAACGAATTAAGAAGCAATCTTAATACAACAAAGGAAGAGTCTATTGAAATAAGAGAGCGAAAAGCAAGCTCTGGAGCAACAATCGATGGTTTGAATAAAAGAAGAAATGATTTGTTAGAAAGAGTATCAACAGAACTTAATTTAAAAGAAGAGGAGATACTTAATTTTTCAAATTTAAAAGATGCATCTGAATATCCAGATACAGTAACACAAGAGGAATTGCTTGATGAAAGAAAAAGGGAAAGAGAAAAATTAGGCTCGGTTAACTTAAGAGCAGATGAAGAGACTTCAAAATATGAAGATGAAATTAAGAAAATGGAAAAAGATAGACAAGATTTAGTAACTGCAATTATAAAGTTAAAAGAAAGTATTACTGAACTCAATCAGAAAGGTAGGGAAAGACTTCTAGATGCTTTTGAAAAAGTGAATAGAAAGTTCAATGAAGTTTATACCAAACTATTTAATGGAGGTAGTGCAAAACTAGAGCTAGTAGACTCTGATGATCCTTTAGATGCAGGATTAGAAATGTTGGTAAGTCCACCAGGGAAAAGATTACAATCAATAACTTTATTATCTGGAGGTGAACAAGCCCTGACTGCTTTATCTCTAATTTTTGCAGTGTTTCTTACTAATCCAGCTCCAATATGCGTTCTCGATGAAGTAGACGCACCTCTAGATGATGCGAATGTAACAAGATTTTGCAATCTTTTGACGGAACTAACTAAAATTACATCTACAAGATTTATTATTGTAACTCACCACGCTCTAACCATGTCTAAAATGGACAGACTATACGGCGTAACAATGCCAGAAAAAGGAATTAGCCAACTAGTTGCTGTAGATCTTCAAAAAGCAGAGAGTATGGTTGCTTAATAATGGATGAAGACCAGTTTAAAACTCGCCTAAAAATTGCAAAAAATAAAACTGACAAAGACAAAAAATCTGAAGAGGGAAATAAAGGCTCAAGTATGGGGTCAGCCTTCAAAATGAGCACGGAATTGGTATCTGCAGTAGCTGTTGGGACAATTATTGGGTTTATTTTAGACAATTGGTTTGGTACTAAACCCTGGTTAATTTTAATATTTTTTTTTATTGGTGTAATAGCTGGAATTATGAACGTTATTAGATCAGCAAAAAAAATGCAAAAATAGTAGGCAAATGGCAGCAAATCCAATGTACCAATTCAACGTGTACCGAATTGGTCCAGAAATTAAAATAAATAACATAGATATTTCATTCACAAACGCGAGTTTGTTTATGGTCATAAGTTCACTAGCAATATTAATTATTTTTAATTTAGGCACGAAGAGATCTATCATACCAAATAAAATTCAATTACTTGCGGAACTCAGTTACTCTTTTATTTCAAAAATGATAAGTGATACAGCTGGATCGAAAGCTAAGCCTTACTTTTCTTTCATATTTTCTTTATTCATGTTTGTTTTATTTTGTAACATGTTTGGGATGATACCATACTCTTTTACTGTCACTAGCCACATCATTGTAACTTTTGTATTAGCAGCATTTATATTTATAGGGGTAACAATAATTGGATTTATTAAACATGGACTTGGATACTTAAAACTTTTTGTGCCAAGTGGAGTTCCAATGGTTTTATTGCCATTAATAGTTGTTATAGAAATAATTTCATACTTAAGTAGACCAATTAGTTTATCAGTTAGATTGTTTGCAAATATGATGGCAGGCCATACGATGATGAAAGTTTTTGGAGGTTTCGTAGTTAGCTTAGGAATTGTTGGGGGCTGGCTACCACTAGGTTTTTCAGTTGCATTAACAGGTTTGGAGATATTAGTTGCTTTTCTTCAAGCATATGTATTTGCAATTTTAACATGTATCTATTTGAATGATGCATTAAATTTACACCATTAATTAACATAAGGAGGATATAATGGAATTAGAAGCAGCAAAAATGATAGGAGCAGGACTAGCAGCAATTGCACTTGCAGGTGCAGGAGTTGGAATTGGGATAATTTTTGGAAATTATCTTTCAGGTGCAATGAGAAATCCATCTGCAGCTCAAAAGCAATTTCCAAACTTGCTATTAGGCTTTGCATTAGCGGAAGCGACTGGTTTATTTGGATTAGTTGTTGCATTAATTATTCTTTTCGCGTTTTAATTAATGTTGAAAAAGATAATTTTTCAATTTCTAGCTTTAAGTCTTATCTTTACTTATAGCGCTCAAAGCGCTGAGAGTGGAGGTATGCCCCAGCTTAATCCCGAGTTTTGGATATCTCAAATTTTTTGGTTAGTACTTACTTTTGGATTATTGTTTATAATTTTATCTAAGTTCATATTACCAAAGATTAGTAACAATCTTGAAACCAGAAAATCACAAATCTTAGAGAATATCGAAACTGCAGACAAACAACGGGAAGAAACTGAAAAAAAAGTTAAAGAATTTGATAAAATTATCCATGATACAAAAGTCGAAGCAAAAAACTTCTTTAATAGTGAAAGACAAAAAGTTTTGGACGATATAAACAATAAAAGATTATCTTTAGAAAAGGATATCGAAAAAGAAATAATAAAAGCTGAAGAAGAAATAGACCAATTAAAAAAAACCTCTCAAGAGAAAATTACTAAAATTGCAATTGAGACATCCTCCGATCTAGTTAAACAATTAATTGGTGAAGATATAAATAAAAGTAGTCTTTCAGCCATAGTTGAAGATCTTTCTAAAAAAGAAATGGAAAAACATAATGGCATTTGATGCAACATTTTGGGTAGCAGTTTCTTTTGTAATATTTTTTGGAGCGCTAATTTATTTAAAAGTTCCTCAAAATGTTAATAATTTATTGAGCAAAATGATTATTGATATCAAAAATGAAATTGATGAAAGTGAAAAACTCCGAGCTGAGTCTAAAAGACTATTGGATGAGGCGCAAAAGAAGCTGGATACTGCAAAAATTGAGAGTGAAAAGATTATGCAGCAGTCAAAAGATGAAACTGAAAGATTTGTAATTGAAATGAATGATAAATTTCATAAATCGGCTGAACTCAAGAAAAGTCTAGCAGAAACTAAAATTTCTCAAATGAAGGATAATGCCATTAAAGAAATTAAAGATACATCAATTAATATTGCTGTAGAATCTGTGAAAAAAATTATTACAACATCTGTCGATAAGTCTAAACTTGACAATTTGTTTAATAAAAATCTTGAAGAAACAAAGACAGAAATAAAGAAAATAAGTTCTTAAACTAAGATAGTTTATCAAATTTTATAAAAATAATGTAAATTAAGGAATATGAATTCAATTGTAATTGGATCAGGTTTTGGTGGCATAGCAGCAGCTCTTAGACTTCGGGCAAAAGGTCATAAAGTTACTTTAATTGAAAAACAAAAAGATTTAGGTGGAAGAGCGAGAGTATTTAAAAGTAACGGTTTCACTTACGATGGTGGACCAACTGTAATAACCGCTCCTTATTTAATTTATGAAATTTTTAAACTTTTTAATAAAAATCCAGATGATTACATAAAAATAAAAGATTTGGATACTTGGTACAGATTTGTTTTTGAAGATGGAAGCCATTTTGATTATTCAGCAGATGAAAAGAAAATGGAAGAACAGATTGCAACAATTAATCATAAAGATGTTGCGGGTTACAGAAATTTACTTAAATTTACAAAAAAAATATTTGATAAGGGTTATTCAGAATTATCAGATGTGCCATTTGATAAACCTTCATTTATGTTTAAGCAAATTCCTGCATTGCTAAGTTTAAAAAGTTATAAATCTGTTTATTCTTTGGTTAGTGGTTTTATTGAAAATGAAAAACTAAGAAGGCTATTTAGTATGCACCCATTATTGGTGGGTGGAAACCCTTTTACTACAACCTCTATATATGGATTAATTTTGTATTTAGAAAAAAAATGGGGAATTCATTATTCTATGGGTGGAACGGGACAAATCATAAAAGGTTTTGAGAAATTGATGTTAGAAGAAGATGTTACAATTATCAAAGGTAAAGAAATTAAAAACTTGCTTACAGAAAATAAAAGAGTTGTTGGGGTTGTGACAAGTGAAGATGATGAAATTAAAGCAGATAACGTAATTTGTAATGCAGATCCTCCTGGTGTTTATTCAAAAATGCTAAATAATCAAAAATATAACACCTTATTTAATTGGAAGATAAATAGAATGGAATATTCAATGGGATTGTTTGTTTATTATTTTGGAACAAAGAAAAAATACGAAAATGTTGAACATCATACTATAAAGTTTGGCGATAAGTACAAAGAACACTTGGATGATATATTTGTAAACAAAAAATTAAATAACGATATAAGCTATTACCTACATAGACCTACCGCAACAGATTCAAGTATGGCACCAAAAGACCATGATTGCTTTTATGTATTAGTGCCTGTACCTAATAATAAATCAGGAATAAACTGGTCAATCGAAGGAGAGAATCTAAAAAAACTTGTGATTGATAAAATGGAAAAAAGTTTATTACCTAACTTAAGAGAAAATATTGTAGATGATTTTTATTTAACTCCTGATTATTTTGAGAATGAATTAAACACAAAATATGGCTCTGGTTTTTCAATTCAGCCAAAATTTTCTCAATCAGCATACTTTAGATTTCATAATAAATCTGAGGTTTATGACGGTTTATATTTTGTCGGAGCGGGCACTCATCCTGGAGCTGGTGTTCCAGGAGTCCTGTCATCCGCAAAGGTCTTAGATAAAATTTTGTAATGAATGAACAAAATTATTTGTCGATATACGCTAAATCTTTTAATTGGGCAGGTTTCTTTTTACCAAAACAAGTCTACTCTGATTGCTCTAATTTGTACGATTTTTGTAGATACATAGACAATATAGCAGATGAAAAAGATGATCTTGATACGAAATTAAAAAATTTCAATACTTTCAAAGAAGATTTCAAATTAAAAAATGAAAATAACCAAATAATTAAAAATATGTGGGCTTTAATAAACAAATTTGGAATATCACAAAAAATAATTGAAGATTTATTCGATGGCGTAGAGGCTGATATAAAATCAAAAGTAGAAATCAAAACTGACAAAGATCTATATGTTTATTCATATAGAGTGGCTGGAACAGTTGGATTAATGATGGCAAAAATTTTAAATGTTAAAGAAAGATCAGCACTTTTAGGAGCGATTGACTTAGGTATTGCAATGCAATTAACTAATATTTCAAGAGATGTTATTGAAGATGAAGGCAATAATAGGTTTTATATAAAAAAGAATTTTGATGAAATTAAAAGAATTTTAAAAATCGCTGACAAATTTTATAGTAATTCTTTTATATCAATTAAAAAAATTCCATTCTTTTTAAGATTTTCGATTTTGGTTGCAAGACGAGTATATAGACAAATTGGAAATGAAATCTTAAAAAAAGGAAACTTAGAAAATTATAATAAATCAGGAAAAATTTATGTAAACAATTTGGGAAAAGTCTTACATACAGTGCTATCTATTGGTGATTTGATTAAATTATATTTTGTAAAAGAAGATAAAAAACTTACAATAAAAGAGCATGAGATAATAATGCAAGATATTGAGTATAATGAAAGATTTTGATTACATAATTATTGGAGGTGGCTGTGCAGGTTTAACATTGGCTTATGAGTTAGAGTATCACGATAAACTTAAAAATAAGACTTTAGCAATTATTGAAAAAAGAGATGAATATAAAAAAGATAAAACTTGGTCATATTGGAAAACTGTACCTCACAAGTTTGATGACTGTGTAAAAAAAAGATGGAAAGATTATACAATCAATTTTAAAGGAAATGTTGAATATAAAGATTGTAAAGAAACTCCTTACGAAAGTATTGATAGTGGACTATTCTACAAAAAAATTTTAAATAAAATCAATAAAAATCCAAACATTCAATTCTTTAAAAATATTAGTGAAGTAAATACAGAAAACGCAATTTTATTTAACAGTTTGCCAAATCTTGAGAATAAAGATTCTAATTTATGGCAACACTTTCAAGGTGTTGAGATTGAAACCGAAAAAGATTTTTTTGATGATCAAATAATGAATTTAATGGACTTTGATTGTGATCAAAAAAAAAGTGTTCATTTTTTCTATACACTACCCTATTCAAAAAAATCAGCTTTAATCGAAACTACGTGGCTTTCAAAAATGGAAGATGATAGTGAAAAAGATTATGATAAACAAATTACTGATTACATCGAAAACACTTTAAAATTAAAAAAATATAAAATTAATTATAAAGAAGTTGGGGCCATACCATTATTTTATCCAAAATTTAAAAACGACAAAAATACGATTAATATTGGAACTGCTGGAGGTATGACGCGTTTAAGTACTGGCTATACTTTCTTAAATATTCAAGAACAAGCAGAATATATTACCCAAAACATTGATAAAATAACCCAAACTAGAGCTTTCAATATAAAAAGTAAGTATAAATTTTTAGATAATGTTTTTTTGAAAGTCCTAGCAGAAAAGCCAGAGATCATGCCAAATATTTTCTTCAAAATGTTTAAAAGCAAGTCAAAAACAGTAATAAATTTCCTTTCCAATAAAAGTAATATTTTCGAGGACTTATCCATTATATTAAAGATGCCAAAATGGATTTTTATTAAAGCTGTATTTAAATAATGATCAACAAAATAAATTTTTTTCATTCTATTATTTTTTTTAATATCTGTATTTTTTTTTCTGCTTTTGAGGTATTGAGAAATAATTCGTTTATACTTTTTAGTTTTTTTTTAATTCTTACAATTGGTATCTCTCACGGTGCGCTGGATCATGAAAAGGGTAAGAAACTTTTAAAAATTTATAAGATTAAAAATACAGAAGTGTTCTATATAACTTATATAGGTATTGCTATTTTTGTTGTTTTAATTTGGATTTTAAGTCCAATATTGTTGCTTTCGCTTTTTTTAATAATTGCAGCATATCATTTTGGCAAAGAGGATAGTGACTTTATCGAAACAAAAAATGCTAATTTTTTAGAAATTTTTTATTTCATTAAAGGATCATTAGTTATCTCAGCACCCTTACTGTTTCATAAAGCTGAGACAATCGAAATTTTTAAAATGTTAAATTTTTCAATAGACGAAAATATTATGGCTAATAATTTTTTAATTCCTTTAGTTATATTATCAGTGCTAAGTAATTTTCTTATATATAGAGGCAATAATAATGATTTAAGATCAATTCTTTTTTTAGATAGTTTTTCAATAATTATTTTAAACTATTTCTTTAATCCTATATTGGCTTTTACAATTTATTTCTGCTTTCTTCATTCTATAAGACACTCGCTAAGTTTAATTAGTGAAATTAATAAAAATTTGATGAAAGGATTTCCTATTTTTTTAAGAAAAATTATTCCACTTACAGTAATTACAGCAATAATGTATTTAATTGTTTTTTATTTTATTTCAGAAAAATTTGGTATAGATGAAAGTATTATTAAAATAATATTTGTTGGATTGGCTTCATTGACCTTTCCTCATATTTTACTTGAATTCATGGTAGAAAAAAAATGAAAAATAAAACTATAAATCTAATTGGATGGATATTGTTCATTATATCTTCAATTGGTTTCATCATCTCAAGTGTAGGAAGTTTTTGGGCCATGTTTGGGAGCATATTTTTTTTTATTGCTTGTATTGTATTTTTAATTCCGTTTTTTAAAAAGGATGAAAATGAGTAACAAAAATTTAAAAATTTATTTAGCTGCACCAAGAGGATTTTGTGCAGGAGTTGATAGAGCAATTGAAATTGTAAAAAAGAGTATAGATAAATTTGGTGCTCCAGTTTATGTAAGACACGAAATTGTACATAATAAACATGTTGTAGAAAGTTTAAAAAAGATTGGAGCAATATTTGTTGAAGAATTAGATGAGATTAAAGATAAATCGAGACCAGTTATATTCTCAGCACATGGGGTTCCAAAATCTGTTCCAGAGGAAGCGTCTAATTTAAATATGGTGTTTGTAGATGCAACGTGTCCTCTAGTATCTAAAGTTCATAGAGAAGCAGAAAACTTAAACAAACAAGGTCATCATATATTATTAATAGGACACAAAAATCATCCAGAAGTCATAGGAACTATGGGTCAATTACCAAAAGGTTCAATAGATTTGATTGAAAATATTGAGGATGCAAACAAGTATGAAAATATTTCAAATAAACAGCTATCTTTCATAACTCAAACAACACTATCTGTAGATGATACCAAAGATATAATTGCAGCTTTAAAATCTAAATATCCAGATATTAAAGAGCCTAAAAAAGATGACATATGTTATGCAACAACAAATAGACAATCAGCAGTTAAAGAAATAGCGGATAAATGTGATATGTTTTTTGTAATTGGAAGTAGGAATTCATCTAACTCGGTAAGATTAGTTGAGGTTGCCAAAAATTCTGGTTGTAGTTCTGCTGAGTTAATACATTCAGAAAGTCCAGTGCCTATAGATAAAATTAAAGGATGTAATACGATTGGAATCTCCTCAGGTGCTTCAGCACCAGAAATACTTGTTGAAAAATTTATAGCAGAGTTAAAAGATCAATTTACAGTCAACATAGAAGAAGTTGAAATCGTAAAAGAAAATATTACTTTTAAAATTCCTGGAAAATTAAATTAATGGCTGTTTATACTAAAATAAATAATAAGCAGATAAAATTTATCGAGAGGAAATATAATATTGGAAAAATAGAAAATTATTCAGGTATAAAAAAGGGTATTGAAAATACTAACTACCTTTTAAAGACAAAGAAAAATAAATATATTTTAACTATTTACGAAAAAAGGGTTCAGAAAAAAGATCTGCCATTTTTTGTTAATCTTATGTCTGGTCTATCTAGATTAAAAGTAAAATGTCCAGTACCTATAAAAGATAAAAAGGGTAAATATTTATTTAACTTAAAAAATAAAAAAGCTTGTATTGTCAGTTTCCTGGAAGGAAAAGATAAAGAACAACTAAATAATAAGGATTGTTTTATAGTTGGAAAAAATGCAGCACTTCTTCATGAGGCTTCAAAAAAATTAAAATTATATAGAAAAAATTCTCTATCGATTAATTCATGGGGATCAATTCTAAATAAAATAGACAATAAAATTAATAAATTGTCTAAAAACTTAAAAGATTTAATGAAAGATGATTTGAGAAATCTCAAAAAAAAATGGCCTAAAAAAATGCCAAATGGAATAATTCATAGCGATCTATTTATTGATAATATTTTTTTCAATAAAGGTAAATTTCATGGATTTATAGATTTTTATTTTTCAGCTAATGATTTTCTTTCTTATGAATTAGCAACCTGTATTAATGCTTTATGCTTTAAAAAGAAAAATAGAAAATTTGTATTAGATAAAAAAAGATCCTCAAATTTATTAAAGGGCTACCAATCTGTTAGAAAATTAACTAAAATTGAAAAAAGAAATTTAAATACATTATGCAGAGGGTCGGCTTTGAGATATCTTTTGACTAGATCTTATGATTATTTAAATACTCCTAAAAATGCTGTCATTAAAATCAAAGATCCAAAGGAATATATAGATAAGTTGAATTTTCATAGAAATCTGAGCTCATTTAAGGATTATTCTTAATGATTAAAATCTATACAGATGGATCTTGCATTGGAAATCCAGGGAATGGTGGTTGGGCTGCAATTATTATTGAAAATGGTAAGAAAACTCAAATTAAAGGAAGCAAAAAAGAAACAACAAATAATCAAATGGAATTACTTGCGCCGATTAAAGCTTTAAAAAAAATTCCAAAAGGAAGCAAGGTTCAAATATTTACAGATTCTAAATATGTAAAATCTGGAATAACTGAATGGATACATAATTGGAAAAAAAATGGTTGGAAAACGGTTAACAAAAAAGAAGTTAAGAATAAAGAGCTTTGGACTGAATTAGATAATCTTTCAAACACATTTGAGATAAAATGGAGCTGGGTAAAAGCACATTCAACAGATAAGCTTAACAATGAAGTAGATTTATTGGCAAGGTCCTCTGCCACAATTTAGGGACACCTGGCAACAGAACTGCCCTAATAATTATAATAAATCTATAACACCTTCTGCAGAAGATAAACCGCATTGCTTAGTCTCTTTCTCAACTTGAACATTAATCACTTCTAAGTTTTCAATAACCATTGCATAACGATTTGAACGAATACCCATTCCTTTTGAATTTCTATCTACTTCAGCACCGATGGCTTTTGTAAATAATAGATACGGATCTGATAACATTGTAATTTTACCAGCTGCATTGTTTACATCTCCCCAAGCATTCATAACAAAAGGATCATTCACAGATAAACAAAATATATTATCTATTCCTTTGGCTTTTATTTTATCGGCATTAGCTACATATCCAGGAAGATGAAGTTTTGAACAAGTAGAAGTAAAGGCACCAGGCAATCCGAATAAAACAACTTTACCTTTCCCTAATATATCTCTAATTTTACTAGTTTGTGGTTCACCATCTATTAGATGAAAAATTTCTATATCTGGGATTTGATCTTTTATTTTTAATTTCATATTGAGTTTATTACGTATTCTTTAACTTTATTTATATCATTTGGAATAACCTCAAATTTTTCTTCTCTATCATAAACATATTTAAGACTATCTGGTAATTCTTCAGTTTTTGAGATTGCATCTTCGATTGCTTTTGGAAATTTACAGGGGTGTGCTGTAGATAAAACAACACAATTTTGTTTTAGTCCAAGTTTTTTTGCAGCACCTATTCCAACTGCAGTATGTGGATCAACTACAACTTTATATTCTTTATTTATATCTTTTATCATTTGGATAGTTTCGTTTTCATCTAACATTTCAGATATAAAATTCTTTTTTATTTCATCTAAGTCGCTATTATCAATTTGATAAGTATTATTTTTTATCTTACTCATCACATCTTTTGTAACTTCTGAGTTACAGTCTTTTACATCATATAAAAGTCTTTCAAAGTTACTTGCTATCTGAATATCCATGCTGGGGGTATTTGTTTCCTCAACTTTCTTTTGAGTGTAATCCCCACCAGAAATTGCTCTATGAAGAATGTCATTTTTGTTTGTAGCTACAATAAGTTTATCAATTGGAAGACCAAGTTTCTTTGCTAAATAACCAGCATAAATATCTCCAAAATTTCCAGTGGGAACAGAAAAAGACAGAAGCTGTCCATTGCCTATTTTAAAGTAAGCATAAAAATAATAAACAGCTTGAGCAACAATTCTTGCCCAATTAATTGAATTAACACCTGACATATTAATAGAGCTTGAGAACTTTTCATCATTAAACATTGCTTTAACTAAATTTTGACAGTCATCAAAGTTACCCTCAATAGCAATATTGAAAACATTTTTTTCTTCATGGATTGTCATCAGTCTTCTTTGTACTGGTGAAATTCTGTTATTTGGATGTAATACAAAAACATTTAAATTTTTTTTTCCTTTTAAAGCATCAATAGCAGCTGCACCTGTGTCTCCTGATGTTGCTACAATAATATTAATTTTTTTTTGCTCATTTCCTAAGTGATATTGATAGAAATTTCCTATTAATTGCATTGCAATATCTTTAAAAGCAAGTGTTGGACCGTGATAGAGTTCTAAAACTTTTAAGTTTCCTAAATCAGAGATTTTTACAACATCCTCTGCTCTAAAATTTGAGTAAGATTTTGATACTGTGGAAATTAATTCTTTTTTAGTCATAAAATCACCAATAAATGGGAAAATTATTTCGACTGCTAACTCATTGTAATTAAGACCACTTAGTTTGTTTAATTCATCTTTACTAAACGGTTTGATTGACTTTGGTACAAAAAGACCCCCATCATCAGCTAAACCTTTTAGAAATACTTTTTTAAATGAAAAATGATCTGAATTGTTTCTAGTGCTTATATATTCCATCAGTAATTTTTTTTTCTAAAATATAAATATATTAAAAAAATGGAAACAGCTAATGAAAACCATGTAAGAGCATACTTTAAGTGGTTGTTTGAAATATTGGCTCCTATTTGTTTTGACTGGGGATAAATTCCTTCTTGCTTGCTAATATTGTTGATAATGAATGGAGAAAATTCTTTTCCCGTATAGGTCAATAAATCTTCATCTTTAAGAGTAAACCAGTAATTCTTATTTACGTCATTATCTGGCTTGAAATAATTAAATTTGTTTTTTAATTTTAAAACTCCCTCAAATTTACTTTCATTTGAAACATATTTTTTAGATTTAAAATCTCTTGGAACCCAACCCCGATTTATTAAATAGCTTTTATTGTTAATACTAACTGGATTTACAATGTCAAATCCTGGCTCTCCTTTTTCATTTAAGGAATATAAATAAATTATTTTTGAATTATCTAATATTCCCTCAAATTTGATTTTTTTAAAGTTAATTGGATTACTTCCATTAAATTCTACTGGATCACTTTTTAAAGATTGGTCGATTGAATTTATTAAATCAAGCTTCCAGTTTAGTCTAACTATTTGCCAAGTACCTAATGCCAAGAAAACTAAGATAAAAAAGTATACAAAGATTGAAAAAGATAGCTTATTTTTCAAGAACTATTAACTTCCCCAAATGTAAATAGCTGCAAATAAGAACAACCAGACAACGTCAACAAAGTGCCAGTACCAAGCAGCTGCTTCGAAACCAAAGTGATGTTCCTTAGTAAAATGTCCTAATTTACCTCTCCATAAGCAAACCGCTAAGAAAATAGTCCCAACTAAAACGTGGAAACCATGAAACCCTGTGGCCATATAGAATGTAGCTCCATAAATGTGACCTGAAAAACTAAATGTAGCGTGTTGATATTCATATATTTGCAATAGCGTAAAGAATGCTCCTAAAATTACTGTACAGATTAGACCATTTATAAATCCTTTTCTGTCGTCCTCTAATAAAGAATGGTGTGCCCAAGTTACTGTTGTACCAGATAAAAGTAGGACAAGAGTATTTATAAGTGGGATATCCCATGGATCAAAAGTTTCAATATCTTTTGGTGGCCATACATTTCCCATGAATTCATTTGGAAACAAACTTGCATCAAAGTATGCCCAAAACCATGCAACAAAAAACATTACCTCAGAAGCAATAAATAATGTCATTCCATATCTGTGATGAATTTGAACAACAGGTGTATGATGACCTTTGTGCTCAGCTTCGATTACAACATCTCTAAACCACATAAATGCACAATAAATTATTAGTAAAAAACCTAAAACCATCGCCCACATAACTTTACTATGAAAATAATAAACAGATCCAACAGCCGTAACTAGTGTTGCTATAGATGTAGCCAATGGCCATGGACTAGGGTCAACTAAATGATAATCATGTTTTTGACCAGATGCAGACATTTATTTTAACTCTCTTTTTTTTCGTTTTTATAATATTCAGATGAGAAAAAAGTATATGACATAGTAACATCTTCAACTCTAGATGTTTTTGGATCATTTACTAGCTCTGGATCTAAGTAGAATACTAGTGTGTAACTTGCCTTTTCCCCTGGATCTAATGTTTGTTTTTCAAAGCAAAAACAGCCTAATTTATTAAAATATGCTCCAAATGATGATGGAGAAACATTATATGTAGCTACAGCAGATGAAATTTCATCTCCTGTGTTTTCCACTTCAAATTTAATTCTATACACCTTGCCTGGCTGAACATCCATTGTTTTTTGATCAACATCAAAATTCCAATCAAGAGCACTGTTAACGTTGGTATCTAATCTTACATTTATTTTTTTATCTAAAACTATATTAGGAGCCTCTTTGGATATTTGTGTTGTTCCGCCAAAGCCAGTTACTCTACAAAATAAATCATACAAAGGTACAGCTGCAAAAGACAATCCCAACATAAAGACAAAAATTCCAGCAAGAATTAGTGGAGTTAAAGTATTTTTTTTAATCATAGAGGTCTTTCAAATACTCCAATATTAAATAGAGTGAAAATGAATAAGAAAACTATAAATGCAACCAAACCAACTGCTGTCCATAAATTTTTCTTTTTTAATTTTTGATCTTTTACTATCATAAAATTTTATCCACTAAGAAAAAAACAAATATTAAAAATAAATAAATAATTGAATAGCTAAAAATATGTCTGGCTTTCTTTGTGCTAAATTTTCCAACTTTATAGTTGTAAAGCTGATAACAAATTAAATTATAATAAAATGTAAGTAGTAAGCTAAGTGATAAGAATACTTCACCGACAAATCCAATGTAATATGGGAAAACAATTGTAGGTATCATTAACAAAGAATAAATTAGAATATTCTTTTTAGTATCCTGAATTCCATTAGTTACTGGAAGCATTGGAATACCTGCTTTTTTATAATCATCAGCTTTGTATAAGCTTAATGCCCAAAAGTGTGATGGTGTCCAAAAGAAAATTATTAAGAAAAAAGCAATCGACTCCAACGAAATAGAATTTGTTGCTATTGCCCACCCAATTACTGGTGGTAAAGCTCCTGATGCTCCACCTATAACAATATTTTGCGGGGTTTTTCTTTTTAACCAGATTGTATAAACAAATACGTAAAATAAGATCGTAAATAATAATAGAAATGCTGATAAAGCATTTGTAACAAAGTATAAGCTTACAACTGAAACAATTGACAGAAATGTTCCAAAATATAATGCTTGGTTTCTGTTCAGCTTTCCTCTTGGAATTGGACGTAAGCACGTTCTAGACATTAATTTATCTAAGTCAGCTTCATACCACATGTTAAGAGCTCCTGCTGCTCCAGCACCAAAGGCAACAATTAATATTCCAATTACTGATTGTTGAAACGAAACTGAAGTAGGAGCTGTTAATAGACCAACTGCACATGTGAAGATAACAAGAGACATTACCCTTGGTTTCATTAACTTTAATAATTCAGGAATTATACCTAATTCGTAATATGATTTTTTTACTTTAGAATACGTCGTAGCCATTTTTATTTTTATATCTTAAGACGTTACTAACTACTAGATTTTTCAGTGCCTTCATAATCTTCAAACTTCGGCAATTCATCAAAAGTATGAAAATTCGGTGGTGATGGAACTGTCCACTCTAATGTTGTGGCCCCTTCTCCCCATGGGTTTTGTGCTGCTTTTTTCTTTTTTGCAAAAGCATAGATTAAATTGGCGAAAAATACCACTAAGCCAACTACAGAAATATATGAACCGATTGAAGAGATATAATTCCAATCAGCAAATGCATCCGGATAATCAGCGTATCTTCTCGGCATTCCAGCCAATCCTAAGAAATGTTGTGGAAAGAAAACTAAATTTACACCTATGAAAGTTAACCAAAAATGAAGTTGTCCCATCCACTCAGAATATTCATACCCTGACATTTTACCAAACCAATAATAGAAGCCTGCAAATATTGCAAACACAGCTCCCAAAGATAATACATAGTGAAAGTGAGCTACAACATAATAAGTATCATGCAACGCAGTATCTACTCCAGCGTTTGCTAGAACAACGCCAGTTACTCCTCCAACTGTAAATAAAAATATAAATCCTAAAGCCCAAACCATTGGAGTTTTAAATGATATAGATCCTCCCCACATTGTAGCTATCCATGAAAATATTTTTATTCCTGTTGGGACAGCGATAATCATTGTTGCTGCTAAGAAATACGCTTTAGTATCAGTATCTAAACCAACTGTGTACATGTGGTGAGCCCAAACAACAAAACCTACAATTCCAATTGCTACCATCGCATAAGCCATTCCTAAATATCCAAAAACGGGCTTCTTTGAAAAGGTAGATACTATATGACTGATCATTCCAAATCCTGGTAAGATTAAAATGTAAACTTCTGGATGACCAAAAAACCAAAATAAATGCTGAAATAATGTTGGGTCTCCACCTGTTTGTGCATCAAAAAATGCTGTACCGAAATTTCTATCTGTTAGAAGCATTGTAATTGCTCCCGCTAATACTGGTAACGAAAGTAATAATAAAAATGCTGTAACTAATATTGACCATGCAAATAATGGCATCTTATGCAAAGTCATTCCAGGAGTTCTCATATTTAAAATAGTTGTAATAAAATTAACTGCTCCTAAAATTGAAGAAGCTCCTGCGACGTGTAAACTTAAAATTGCTAAATCCATTGCTGGACCTGGTTGACCTGCAGTAGAAGATAGAGGTGGATAAATCGTCCAGCCACCACCGACACCTTGTGCACCTGGAGGTCCATCTACAAAAATTGATGAAAGTAATAAAATAAATGCAACAGGCAATAACCAAAAAGAAATATTATTCATTCTTGGAAATGCCATATCTGGTGCTCCAATCATTATCGGCACAAACCAGTTTCCAAAGCCACCAATCATCGCTGGCATGACCATAAAGAAAATCATTATTAGTCCATGACCTGTAACCAAAACATTATAAAGATGGTAGTTACCGCCTAAAACATCATCACCAGGGTGCATTAATTCCATTCTCATCAAAACTGAAAAAGCTGTTCCAATAACCCCTGCAATAATTGCAAAAATTAAATACATTGTTCCAATATCTTTATGATTTGTAGAATATGCCCATCTCTTCCAACCTGTTGGAGTATGATGATCGTGAATATGTGCTGCTTCTGAACTCATTTTTATTTACTCGCCACTAGTTTTTTATTAATTAAATTTTCATCTTTTGCAAATTTTATCTTCGCCTCTGAAAGCCAAATTTGGTAATCTTCTTCTGAAACTACTTTAACTTCAATTGGCATAAAAGCATGTTTAATTCCACATAACTCTGAACATTGTCCGTAATAAGTCCCAACCTTTTCAGCTTTAAACCAAGTTTCATTTACTCTTCCTGGCATTGCATCCCTTTTAACTCCAAATGCTGGTAATGCCCATGCATGAAGCACATCATTTGCTGTAATTAAAACTTTAACTACTTTATTTACCGGAACAACGACTACATTATCTGTTGCCAACAATCTTGGCTGACCTTCTTTTAAGTCCTTCTCTTCGATCATATAAGCATCAAAAATTATATTTTCATCTGGGTACTCGTATCCCCAATACCATTGATATCCAATTGCTTTTATAGTTACATCGGCTTTAGGAATTGCATCTTGTGAATATAAAACTTTAAATGACGGAACTGCCATCACGATCAAGATTAAACAAGGAACTAATGTCCAAACAATTTCAACTAAAACATTATGAGTTCTTTTAGATGGATTAGGATTTCTTGAAGCTCTAAATCTTACCATCACATAAAGCATTAAAAATAAAACAAAAGCACTTATAGCAACTATGATAGGTACTAACATATAGTCATGAAACCAAACTATATCTCTCATAGTTTGCGATGCAGGCTCTTGGAAACCTAATTGCCAATTTTTTGGTTGGTTTGCAAACGCCTTAACTGAGTAAGTTAATGCTATAAAAACAAAAAATAGTTTCTTCATTTGTTTTCTATATAAATCGAAAATATTATAAAAAATACTAGAGAATTCGCGACAATTTATCAATTTTGCAAATAATTGATCACAGATAACGCGGATATAACCGCAGTTTCAGACCTTAAAATGTTATTGCTTAGTTTTATCGATTGAGACCCTTTAAAGTTTAGAATCTTTTTAATTTCACCGGCTGAATAATCCCCTTCAGGACCAATTAAAAGACAATTTGGTTTTGAATTTGAAATTTTAATTTTTTTATTATTCGTATTTAAATCTGCAAAAATTAAATTGATATCTGAATTGTTAGACAGGAATTTATCTAATGATTGAGGTTTTTCAATTGAAGGAATATTTATTCTATTACTTTGCTCACACGACTCTATAACTATTTTATTTAGTCTCTCATTATTTATTTTTCTAACAATTGTCCTTTCAGAAATAATTGGTACAAATTTTGTTACTCCAAGTTCAGTTGATTTTTGTATCATGAAGTTAAAATAATTTGATTTAATGGGTGAGAAGGCTAACCAGATTTCTTGCTCTTTATCTTTTTGTCTCAACTGTTCAACAACCTTGAAATTTAAATTACTTTTTGAAATTTCAGTTACAATTGACTTCCATTCTCCAGATTTATTAAAAACAGAAAAGGTCTCACCTTGTTTAATCCTCATTACTTTCAATAAATAATGTGATTGAGACTTAGTTAAATTAGTTTCTAAATTAATTGATAATTTTTCTGGATAAAATATTCTAATATTACTCATTACAATTAAATTAATTTATGAAAAATATTAAAGCAATCATATTTGATGCATACGGAACTTTATTTGATGTTAATTCTGCTGCCGAAAAATGCAAAGAAAGATTGGGCGATAAATGGGAAGGATTTGCTAATTATTGGAGAACTACACAGCTTGAATATACTTGGCTTAGAAGTTTAATGAGAAGACATAAGGATTTTTGGCAAATCACCGAAGATAGTTTGGACAAATCTATGAATTTTTACAATATTGATAATGCAATGAGATCAGAACTATTGAATTTATATAAAGTGCTTTCACCATTTACAGAAGTTAGGGATGCTTTAAATAAATTAAAACAATCAAATTATAAATTAGCAATTCTATCAAATGGTACACCTGACCTTTTAAATGAACTTGTTGTTAGTAACGGGTTAAAAGATATTTTTGATGATATTTTTTCTGTAGAAGAAGTTGGTATTTTTAAACCAGATTCAAAAGTTTATGACCTTCCAATAAATAAATATAATATTGAAAAGAACGAAGTTTTATTCTTAAGTGCAAATACATGGGATGTATCTGGCGCAGGAAATTATGGATACAACACTGTTTGGGTGAATAGAAATAATAATATTTTTGATAAATTAGATTTTGAACCTAACAAACAAATAAATAATTTATCAGAATTGCTTGATTTAATTTAGATATATCCTATATGAACAACATGATAAATATCGAAGTAGAAAAAATTATAGATCCAACACCAGCATCGGATGGTGCAGGAGTTAAATTAAAAAGAAGTATTGGTGTTGAACCAAATTATTATGATCCATTTTTAATGTTAGATGAATTTGGATCAGAAAATAAAGACGATTATATTGCAGGCTTTCCTCCTCATCCACACAGAGGAATTGAAACAGTTACATATATGTTAGCTGGGAGTTTTGAACATAAAGATAGTACAGGTGGTCAAGGAAAAATGACTGCAGGAGATGTGCAATGGATGAAAACTGGTAGTGGAATAATTCATTCTGAAATGCCAGCTATGAACGATGGAAAACTTCATGGTTTTCAATTATGGATTAATATGCCAGCCAGCGAGAAGATGAGTAAACCAGAATACCATTATATTGACTCAGATAAAATGAGCACACATAAGGATGAAGATAAATTTATAAAAGTAATTGCTGGAAAGTTTGAAAATTCAGAAGGTCCAATAAAAAAACACAATGTCGATCCAATTTATTTTGATGTAGAATTAAATGAAAGTAAAACTTTTAATCATCAAGTTCCATCCACACACAATTCATTCATATATTTAATTGAAGGTGAGATAGAAATTGGAAATAATAAACATGAAAGTGTTAAAGACTCTACCTTAATTTTATTATCTAAAGGTAAAAACTTAAAAGTAACTGCTTTAACAAACGCTAAATTTTTACTAATATCTGGAAAACCGATAGGAGAACAGATTGCAAGAGGTGGTCCATTCGTCATGAATACCAAACAAGAAATACTTCAAGCAATTGATGATTACCATAATGGTAATTTCGTAAAGTAAATATGAAAGCTATAAGATTTGAAAAGTTTGGTGGTCCAGAAGTCTTAGAATACAAGGATATTGAAATCGGTAAACCCGGTCCAAAGGAAGTTCTAGTTAAAAATTTGTCAGTTGGACTTAATTATATTGATGTTTACCATCGAACTGGTTTGTATCCGATTGAATTACCAAGTGGACTTGGATTAGAAGCATCTGGAATAGTTGAGGAAATTGGCTCAGAAGTGAGTCTTTTTAAAGTTGGAGATCGAGTAAGTCATGCATCTG
>CACLSX010000001.1 GCA_902609705.1 uncultured Pelagibacteraceae bacterium | reverse complement strand
TCTCCAGTTAGAAGCATTTCCATCATTCTTTTTCTGCTAATTTTTCGACTGACAGCTACCATTGGTGTACTGCAAAATAATCCAATTTTTACTCCAGGTGTAGCAAACGTTGCTGAGTTCGTACTATATGCAAGATCACAACTGGCAGCTAATTGACATCCTGCTGCATAAGCTGCTCCGTGTACTTTCGCTATCACTGGTTTGTTTCCCTCCACAATTTGCATCATAAGTTTTGAACAAAGTTTAAAAAGTTTTAGATGATTAGATCTATTTTTTATACCTCTTACCTCTTTTAAGTTATGGCCTGCACTAAATCCTTTTCCAGCTCCTTCTAAAATAATGACCCTTGTTTCTTTATCATTATCTAATTTTTTGAATGCCTTTAATAAAGATGAAAGAGTTTTGTAGGATAATGAATTATAAGTTTTTGGATCATTAATTAAAACTCTTTTAACGCCTGGTGATAATTTATTTATTTTTACAGTCACTTATTTTAATTTACCTTCTTCTCTCATCTTAGCTCTAATTTTAGTTGCTGAAATTTTTTGAATTTCTTCAGGCAAAACTATTTCTTCAATTTTATATCCAACACCTCTTCCATAACAAATATTTGTAATATTAGGAACAAGCATAATTTTGAACCTGCCCTCAAACTCTGGATTAAGTTTTTCCTCAATATTTTTTTTGACAGTTTCAAAATCAAATGGGTTATCATCAACACCTTGTACATCTCTAATTTGAATACATACTTGTCCTGTTTTTTTTATAATTTCCTTAAATAGAGTATAGTGACCATCATGAAACGGTTGCCATCTTCCTAGCATTTGGGCTGTTGGTTTTTTGTTATCCCATTGATACGTCATTTTTTTATCTCCTTTAAAATCTTTGGTGCCCAAGACTTAGCATCTTGTGTGGTAACATGAAAATTATATTTTTCTGGTTTAACAAACATTTTATTAGTGTCATCAAATCTACCTTCTTTTATTGTATCTACCCAAACTACATAATCTGCAGGAAATAAACTTCTTGCTTTTGGAGTTGGGCAAATAAAATCCGCAATCACATAATTTCCCTCGTTTTTTAATTGTAATGCAAAGTCAGCCATTCTTTTTGCTTGTCTTGTTCTTCCCTCTTCTGAAAAATCCCAATCGTTTGCAGCTTTTCTTACTTCATCTGCATTTAATCTTTTTGCATTCAATAAAGGAGCAAGTTCATCAGCTAATGTAGTTTTTCCTGCGCCTGGGAGTCCCATGATTAATATAATTTTCATTTTTAGGTTTTAACTTTAAATTAAATTACCAGCAACCCACTTATGAAAATGATGAGTTGGATTGTCCATCTTTGGAGAAAAATTACCACCATTATAAGCTGGAGAGTTTCTACCTATTTGCATACTTTGAATTATATCTACATCTTCTTTTTGAATATCTTCCCATTGTTTGTGATTTTTTTGTCTTAGAGATTTATACTTTGTTGAATTTGCTGCTTCATCTCCAACATAATAAATTTCCATATGTTCTATTGTATACTCATGATTGACTGGCTCTAACCAATAAGCATAATAATGATCTTTGTGAATTCCTAACATTACATTTGGGAATAGCGCTACATACTCAGCTATATTTTCCTTATCTTTAGGCCAACTAGGAAAGCATGGGAACTTTTCTTTTCCTTCAAACCTTGGATTATAGACCACTGTTCCTTGTCCGGCGAAACGATTTGGAAGACCTTGAATATGATAATGATCTTCTAATTTTGAATAAGAATTTAATCCTGGATGAACCCAAGGCAAATGATAGCTTTCACAATAATTTTCAATTGCAAATTTCCAATTACATTTTGCATCTAATTTAAAATAACCATAGTCGTTTGCATGATAAATTAAATCTCTATCTTTCAATGGCCAAAATTTTTCCCATCTTTCACTTAAAGGACTAATGTAATCCTCAAATGAAATTTCATTGTTATTAATATTAATCATAATTAGATCTAACCAAATATATGATCTTATCTCTTTTAAATTACTTTTTGATTTATCAAATTCAGGTGTTTGATGGATATTCATGCCTCCTATATGAGGTGTAGCAATTAATTTTCCTTCTAAGTCATAAGACCATGAATGATATAAGCATCTCATGACATTTCTAATTTTGCCAGCTTCTTTAACTAATTTAACTCCTCTATGACTACAAATATTATGAAAAACTTTTATTTCTTTATTTTTTGTTCTAACAATAAGCAAGGGTATTCCAAGTAAATCAATTGGTTTCACATCACCTTCATCTGGAATAGAACTTCCAACTCCAATGACGATCCACTTATCTTCAAATAATTTTTTTCTTTCAATTAAAGTATATTCTTTACTGATGTAACATTCATTTGGTAAACCATGAGCTTCACTAATTGGTTTAGATACAATATCTAACTTTTGTTTATCTATAATATTGTAAATTTCTGACATGGTTTATTTTATCACTTGATATAACCCTAACCAAGCATTTACATCTTTGCTCGCAATGTAATCTGATTTAAAAAATTTTATTTCTTTCCATTTATTTTGCTCTTTAAGTTGTTCAATTTTTTTATCAAAACCATATTCTTCATGTATTCCCTCATTAATAGTAAAACAGATAAATCCATCATTCTTTGTAATCCTGATAAATTCCTCCAAAGCTGGTGGCTTTACGTGTCCAAAAGTAAATGTACCAACACACATAACAGAGTCGTATTCGTCATCTTTTTTATTAATGGGTTTATTCAAGTCTACTTGTTCAAGCTTTTTGTAAAGATCATTTGGTACTAATTCTAATAACTTTTTTGAAAGATCTGCCCCATAAAAATTTTTAAAACCATATTTTTTTAATTCAACACCTACCAATCCAGTTCCACAACCAGCATCATAAATTTTTGCATCTTTGTTTTTTTGAAATTCTGAAAATACTTTTGTTGTTTCTTTTGGTCCTGTGTAATTCCAATCGACCATATCCTTATCATATTTATTACCATCTCCCCACTCATCATAATATTTCATTACTTCATCAGTGTCTTTTAGCTTATAGATGGGAATTTTGTTACCTACGTCTTTTTGAGCCATAATAAAACTTACTTCACTTTTAATAAAAAAACTCCAAAATAATTTTTTTTATCTGTAAAATGTTTTAAGACTTTAAAGCCTGATTTATTAACTAATTTAACAAAGTTATTTTTTGAATATTTGTGAGAATTTTCAGTATGAATAGTTTCGTTTTTAGTAAATTTGATATTCTTTTTATTAATTTTTAACGTGAAATTTTTTTTTGAAATAAGATGCATTTCAATTCTATTTTTTTTTAAATTGTAGAACGCTTTATGTTCAAAATCTTTCGTTTGAAATTTTGAATTACAAATTTTGTTTACTACATTTAATATATTTTTATTAAATTTAGCTGTTACTCCCAATTTATCATTATAAGCATTTTCAAGGGTCTTCTTATTTTTGATTAAATCTACCCCAATCACTAAATAAGAATTTTTACCTATGATTTTTGAAAAATTTTTTAATATTTTTTTTGCATTTTTAGGTAAATAATTTCCTATGGTCGATCCAGGGAAAAAACTGACTATTTTTTTTTTATTTTTTAAAATTTTATTTAATCTATTTGTCTGACTAAAGTCAGCACATATTGCTGTTACTTTTAAATCTGAGAATTTTTTTGCAATTATTGATGCATTCTCAAACAAATATTCCTTACTAATATCTATAGGTATGTATTCCTTGGGTTCACTTAATGATTTTATAAATTTATTAATTTTTTTATTTGAGCCACTACCAAATTCTACAATTGTTGAATTAATTGGTAATTTCTTTCTTATCTCTTTTTGTAAGTTGCCTAGTATTTCTAACTCTTTATTTGTTGGGTAATATTCTTTAAGGTTTGTAATTTTATTAAATAACTTCGAACCCTTTTCATCATAAAAATATTTAGGTAGTAAATATTTTTGTTTTTTATTTAATAATCCTTGTAAGATTAATTTTTTATCATCTTGAATTTGATTGTTTATATTTATTAATTTTAAATTAGTCACTAGATGTCATCAGCTAATCTGACACCACAAAACTGCCAAGTATCACTTGGGTAAAAGAAATTTCTATAAGATGCTCTGACATGATTAATAGATGTAGAATGTGAGCCACCTTTTAGGACAAACTGATTACACATGAACTTATTATTATATTCTCCTAGATTTCCTTCATAAGGTTTATATTTTTTATAAGGTGTGTAATTACTACTTGTCCAAGCCCATAAATTTCCATAAACATCGTCTGCTTTTTCTTCAACTTCATGAAAAATTTTATTTTCTAAAAAATTACCTTTTTTCTCAGATTGTTTTAAAAAATATTCTAGTTCAAATTCAGTTGGTAATCTTTTGTTCTTGTATCTTGCAAAAGCATCCGCTTCATAAAAACTTATATGAGAAACTGGCTTTTCATTATCAATTTTTTTTACACCGTTTAATGTAAAATAATTATTATTATCTATCCAATACATTGGTTTTTGTAATTTGTTATTATTTACAAAATCCCATCCATCAGATAACCAATACTCATGGTTTTTATATCCTCCATCATTAATAAATTCTTTCCACTCTCCATTTGTAACAAATGAATATATTTTAAAAGGATCTAATTGTGTTTCTGATACTGGTAACTCGTTATCGTAACAAAAAATATCCTCGTTGTTTCCATATTTAAATTTTTTACTAGTTTCTAACGTCAATTCATTTTCTTCTTTAGCAGTTGGTTTATCATCGTTCGAATTATAAGTCGGCATCAATGGATTGTTGTAAAAAATATTTTTAATATCCATTAACATTAATTCTTGATGCTGTTGTTCGTGATTTGAACCTAGTTCAACTAAAAATGATGTTCTATTATTTTTTGTCCTTTTTAAAAAATCAATAATATTTTCAGTTACATAGTGTCTATATTTTACTACATCTTTTAAGATGGGTCTATTTAGTGAACCTCTCTTATTTCGAGGATTGTACTCACCTACAGAATTATAATACGAATTAAATATGTAATTATAATCTTTGTTAAAAGGTTTGTAACTTTCATCTAATTCTGACAAGATGAATTTTTCAAAAAACCATGTGGTGTGACCAAGATGCCACTTAAGGGGACTAACATTTTTGCTGGGCTGTATGACCATATCCTCAGCCTCTAAGTTCTCGCACAGAGATAGAGTTTGTTGTCTTGTTTTGGAGAATAATTCTGTAATTTGAGATAATTTATTTTCCATGACTAAATTTAATTAAATTTTCAGATCATGACAATGGGTTACAATGTGTTCAACTGTTTAATATTTTTATAGACACGGAATATAAAATAATTAAGAATTTACTTATGAATTTTTCTTTAGAAATAGGTCCTAAAACTGATTTAAGCACGTTGCCAAAGGTAAAAGATGTCTATGTTACAATGCTACCTGGAGGTGATTATAAAGAGACCGCTCAACAGTCTGGAGAGTTAGTTAAAGAGGGATTTAATCCAGTTCCTCACTTCCCAGCAAGGTCAATAAATGATGAAAATCAGCTGAAAGATTATGTTTCTAGATGTAAAGATTTGGGTGTTAAACAGGTCTTGGTGATAGGTGGAAGTCGTGACCCGATCGGAAAATTTGATAGCTCATATCAAATGTTAGAGACAGGGTTTTTTGATGGTATCAAGATTGGAATTGCTGGACATCCAGAGGGGAGTCCTGATATATCCGACTCTGATTTAGAAAAAGCTATGATAGATAAAAAGCCTTATGCTGATTATATAGTTACACAGTGGCTAATGGATACTCAGCCTATTATAGATTTTATCTCAAAACAAACAATACCAGTTCATGTTGGAATAACTGGGCCAATGAAAATATCTAGCTTAATTAAATTTGCTAATATTGTAGGGGCAAAAAATTCCATTAACTTTCTTAAATCTAATTTTAGTAAGGCGTTGGATTTATTGAAACCTAAAGACCCTAATGATTTAATTGGGAAAGTTAAATCGCATACTGATTATTTCCACATTTATACATTCGGCGGCTTGAAGGAAACTAACAAGTGGTTGAAGGAGAATAACTATGTCTAATGAATTTGACTATAGTAAGCTAAGACATACAACATCAGTAGATCAGTCTGATAGAAAAGTACCATATAATTTGAGACAAAGCGGACCTACTAAAGTTGAGATGCTAATATCAACAAGAGTAAGGAAATCTCCATACTGGCATTTATCTATGAAAGCAGGATGTTGGAGAGCAACTGTTTATAACAGAATTTATCATCCAAGAGGTTATGTTAAACCTGAAGATGGTGGTGCAATGGTTGAGTACGAAGCAATTAAAAACCATGTAACAATGTGGAATGTTGCAGTTGAAAGACAAATACAAGTTAAAGGACCAGATGCAGAAAAATTTGTTGATTATGTAATTACAAGAGATGCTACAAAAATTTCTCCAATGAGAGGAAGATATGTAATTTTGTGTAATGCATACGGAGGAGTATTAAATGATCCTATTCTTTTAAGAATATCTAAAGATGAATTTTGGTTTAGTTTATCAGATAGTGATATTGGATTGTATCTTCAAGGAGTAAATGCGGATGAAAGGTTTAATGTTCAAATTAATGAAATAGATGCTTGTCCTGTACAAATTCAAGGTCCTAAAGCAAAAGCTTTAATGAAAGATCTTTGTGGAAGTGAAGTTGACATAGACAACATGCCTTTTTACGGTTTGGCGTCTGCAAAAGTTGGTGGAAGAAGTTGTATTATTTCTCAAACAGGTTTTTCAGGCGAGTCTGGATTTGAAATATATTTAAGAGAAGCAACTTTATATGCTGAAGATATGTGGAATGCTGTTCTTGAGGCAGGTAAAAAACATAATTTAATGGTAATTGCTCCTGCACACCATAGAAGGATACAAGCTGGAATTCTTTCATGGGGACAAGATATGGATCATGAACATAATCCATTTCAATGTAATCTTGGTTATCAAGTTTCTTTATCTGGCAAAGGTGAATGGAACAAAAAAGGTGATTATGTTGGAAAAAAAGCTCTCGAGAAAATGAAAGCTGATTTAAAAGCAGGTCATAAACCTTACAAACTTCAATTAGTTGGACTTGAATTAGGAGGAAAACCTATTGAGGAATATGCTCCAGATTTTTGGTTAATTTCAGAAAACGGCAGTGAGCCTGTGGGATTTATAACTTCTCCTTGGTATCACCCAGAAAAAGGGAAAAATATTGCTATGGGATACGTTCCATTTGATGGCACGCTAAATGCAAATGGTTTTCCAAGAGGTAAGGTTGGATCGAAATTTAAAGTCCATCTACCCGAAAAATATTCTGATAAACCTGGAGAACCAGTCGATGCAGTTGTAGTTGATATTCCATTTACAGAATCTTACAACGCAAATACAAGAGAAGTAGTCAGTAAGTGATAAAAATTTTTTTAGGGGGAATTTAATTCCCCCTAAATATGACGAAAACCTTTTTCATAGTTGTTTGCATTATAATCGCTATTGCTCTAATAATATTCCCATTAATCGTTTCGTATAAGGCGCAAAAAAAAAATAAAGATAATTAATGTTTGCTCAGTTTTTAGATATTGTTTTTAAATCTTTAAAGCTTGATAAAACTCTTTATAGAACTCCAAGATATTATGGAGAAGCTGGAATTTATTTTGCAATTCTAATTATGATTTTAGATGGGGTTGCTGGAGCAGTTGCGGCTAATACGATTGTAAAAACATCTGTTGGTATATCTGGTTTAACAGCATTATTAACTTGGTTGGTGTGGGCAATTTTTATATTTGTGATTGGAGTTAAAATTTTTCCTGATAAAGATAGAAAAATTCCATTTAAAAGAGTTCTTATAGCCGTTGGGTACGCACACGCTCCAGGACTGATAAGATTTTTTGCTGTCACACCAGAATTAGTACTTTTAATTATTTTTCTTACTCAATTTTGGATTTTTGCTTCATTAATTATAGCAACAAGACATATTTTAAATTTAAAATCAAATCTAAAAGCATTTGGAATTGTATTTTTATCTTTTTTAATTATTTCTTTTTTGACAATTTCATTTGTAATGACAAAAATTAATTCATTACCTGTAAGTACAAATATTTAAAGCGGAAATAAAGTTTTAGATGTTCTGCAGGAGTTACAAAGTTTATATCCTGTGAGTATTAAATTTTGAGTTACTGTCTCATCTTCTTTTTTACATTCATCACAAATATCATTTAATTCATTATTATCTGATTTGTCTGATTTATATTCAAAGTTATCAGTCATTATCTGTTAATCCTGCGCCTGCAGTTTTTTGTTTTAACTCATCAGTTTCTTCTACAAATGTGTTTTCTGATAATTTCGTTAATTCTTTCCAATCTTCTTCAGAAAAATTATTCTTATTTTCTAAGAATTGAATTTTAATTACATCAGCTTTTTCTACAATCTCACTACTTAAGTAATTCGAATAAATTGATTGATTGAAATTTAATAAAAATTCTTTTTGATCTATCTTTAAAAAAATTCTCTTTCCCGTTATTTCCGAAGATCTGCTGACAAACGGCAAAAATATCAATGGGTAAGCCATTTTTTCAATTTCTATATCATTTAGTTCTTGGATAGAGATTGATTGATCAAAAAAACTTAATCCAAGTTTAATCGGACAGTAAAAGTTTTGAGGTCTGTTGCTTTTTTTAAAAGATTGGCAATTTTCAAACTTCTCATTATTAAAAATCTTAAAATATTGGTTTATGTTTTTTATTCCTGGTAAACCAAATAACTCAAGTTGTTTAATGTTCTTTCCTATTTCTTCGGCAACACCCCAAGAGAAACCTTTTGCTTTAGTTGAACGTTTAACAATTGTATCGATTTCACTATAACTTCTCATTAATTACTTTAGTTATATATCCAATATTGATTAAATGAATTAAGTTCATTTGGTAATGGAGCTCCTTGAAACATACAAATCCTTAACCATTTGTCAGATCTTGGATCAAACTTTACTGCCCCAAAAAAAGATAGTTTAAGTCTTAACATATCAATAGGAACTAATTTTGAGCCGATGGTGTTATCTTGAATTTCAGAATATGGATATTTCTCTGATATAAACACTCTTCTTACAATATGTCTTAAATCATTGTTCCGTACTAGAAAATTGCCAATCTTTAAGCTGTTTTTTAATGTAAAAATAGTTTCATAAAGTTTTTTTATATCTCTAGCAATAGCTGTAGGCTGCTCAAGTTCTGAACCATTATCTTCAAAACGATCTCCAATTCTAGGTTCTTCTTTATTTTTTGAAATGAACCAAAATTTTTTATTATTTTCATTTTTTGAAAAATCAATTTTTAAAATATCTGAATAATTTTTTTCAATTATTTCCCTTAGGTCATTTATAGTTCTATCTACAGGAATGTTAAAACTACTATCCTCGTCTGAACTCATTTTAGAAATTAAAGGATCGGTTATTTCATTATATGGCTCCATCATTATAGAAACCAAATACTCAACTCCTTCTTCAGATAAATTTTCCTCTGCCCAGTTATATAATTTATCAAATATATAAAAATTTGATTTATCAATATTATTTTTCAAATAATTAATTAAATTTTGTAAATCATTAATTAAATTGTTTATTTTTTTCTTTTGGTATTCGCTATCAGTATTCCATGAAGTTACATTTTTTAAAGATTTTATTAAACAATTGTAAAAAATTTTAAACTCTTCTTCTGATACTTTTTCTATTTCTCTGATTTTTTTTAAAGCTGTCTCTTTAGCTAGAATCCAATTATTTAACAATGAAGGGTGGTTTACAATAAATGGCGCCATTCCCAATCCAGTTGAATTTCCAATTCCTAAATTTCTGCAAATATCCAAGTCTAATTCTACAGCGTCTTTAGGATTTTTATGTTTTGCAATATGATTGACTTGATCGAAAGTGAATTGTCTTACAAGGTAGACTAACATCATTTCCAATCTAAAAGGACCATTTATTTCATCTCTATTTTTAATTCTAAACCTGTCTGCTAATCCAAATTTTCCTGAGCCATATACTGCGGTTGTTCTGTACAAATATCCAACTTTTGAAAGCTCATTAGTATTGGGCTGGATACCTTTTGATAAACACTCGACTACGTAATTAAATGCTCTAACTGATCTATTTGCTCTTGAAAGAGTAAGTTCTTTATAAGAAAGTCTCCCTACTTCTTGCTTAGGGACATTTTGTGAAAGTCTATCAATATCGATCTTTGAAGGAATACCATCATACAAAGCAAATGCAGCATCCCATTTAGTTGCTATTACTCTATCAGATCTTTCCTCATCTTTAAGCTCATTGGCAAAACAAACTAGAGAATATGTTTTTTTTTCTTTTGAAAATGAATAAATAGCAACTCCAAATCCCCTATCATTCAAGTCGAACAAATCTCTGTTATATTTCCAATCTTTGAACTCGTTTAAAAATGATCTTAGAAAAGATAATTTAGATTGATGAAACGATCCAAGCCTAGAAAGTTTCATTACAATTTTAGGATCTCTGAGTGGAACTTGCATTAATTAATTCCTTTATAAAAATTAAACCAGTTATTGCCAAGTATCTTATTTATCTCTTCTTCGTGAAAACCTTTATTTTTTAGTTCTGTGTTTATATTATTAAATCCTCTTGCATCTAAAAACCAATCTGGTTGTTTTGGAAAACCAGGTTTATCTTTACTGCCTTCACCAAAATTTTTTGATTTTGACCATGTTCCATTTCTCATCCACTCAACTACGCTGTCTGGCTGGTTTAAACATAAGTCTGATCCTATTCCAACATTATCAATACCCATAATTTCAACTGTTCTTGCAACCATTTCACAAAAACTTTCTAATTTACAATTCGTTCCATCTTTTAAATGGTGAGCATACAATGATAAACCTAACATTCCTCCACTTGCAGATAAAACTTTTAATAATTCTGTAGATTTATTTCTTTTAGCTTCAAACCAAAAAGTTGGATTTGCATGAGTGATCGCAATTGGTTTTTGACTAATTTCAATTGCATCAAGTGTACTTTTTTCTGCTGAATGAGACATGTCAACAACGATACCTACTCTGTTCATTTCTTTAATAGCCTCTTTTCCAAAATTAGTAACCCCACTATCATTTTTTTCATAACATCCAGTGGCTAATAATGATTGGTTGTTATAAGTTAATTGCATAAATCGACAACCTTGTGAGTGTACTTTTTCTATAAGGCCTATGTCATCTTCAATTGGTGAACAATTTTGAAATCCAAAAAAAATTGCAGTTTTGTTTTCTTCTTTTGCTTTTGTAATATCATTGTAGTTATTGCCTAGAAATATAAGATCTTCATTTTCTTCAAAATGTTTATTCCACTCTTGTATTCTTTGTTGTAATTCATCATAGTCTTCATGATAAACTAACGTTACGTGAACCGCATTTAATCCAGCTTTATTATTTATTTCAAAGATTTCTCTAGACCATTTACAATACTGAAGATTATCAATTCGATAATTCATATTTGGTATACACTATTATTATTATTATGATTGTCACTAACTTAAACTGTCCTTAGCTAAAAATTGCAATTTAAGGGAAATATCTGTAAATTGATATTGGTTTCATGAAATACAAAAAAAAATCACATAAAGTATCAATTGTAATGGGCAGTCAGTCTGATTACAAAACAATGAAAAATTGTGAAAAAGTTCTTAAGATTTTAAAAGTTAATTATGAGACAAGTATCGTCTCTGCTCACAGAACGCCTGGTAGACTTTATACCTATGCAAAGAAAGCAGAAAATAATAATATTTCTATTATTATTGCTGGAGCTGGAGGATCAGCACATTTGCCTGGTATGATTGCTGCAATAACTAGAATTCCAGTCATAGGTGTTCCTATTGAAAGTAAAAAGTTAAAAGGTTTAGATAGCCTACTATCAATTGCTCAAATGCCAAAAGGAATTCCTGTTGGTACAGTTGCTATTGGAGAAGATGGTGCAATCAATGCTGGTTTATATGCTGCTTCAATTATAGCAACGTATGATAACAATGTAAAAAAAACACTTTTAAATTGGCGAAAAAAACAAACATCAAAAGTAAAAAAAAAACCAAAGTAATTAATGTCTAAACCTGATCTAGGAATAATAGGTGGTGGACAATTAGGAAGTCTATTAGCATCTGCTGCAAAAAAACTTAATATTAAAACAGTTATTTTATCAGATGATAAAGATGCACCCGCAATTAATTTTGCAGATGAATTTATTTATGGAGATTACAAAGACATAAATATCATCAATAACTTTTTAGAAAAAGTCGATCTTGTTACTTATGAGTTTGAAAATATCCCATATGATATATTGAAAAAAATTAATGAAATCAAATCTGTATTACCAAGCCCCGAAATAAATAAATTAATTCAAAATAGAATGACTGAAAAAGAGTTTTTAAATAAAAACAATATAACTACAACACAGTTTGCAAGTATAAACGATTTAGATGATATAAAAATAAACGATAGATTAATACCTGGTTTATTGAAAACTTGTACACTTGGCTATGATGGAAAAGGCCAATATAAAATAAATAATGCAAATGATTTAAATGAAGATTTTGATTTTTCAAAAGGCTACATCTTAGAAAAGATAGTAAATTTAAAAAAAGAAATTTCAGTAGTGGTTACAAGATTTGGTCACCAAAAATATGAAATTTACGATCCAATTGAAAATTATCATGAAGACCAGATTTTAAAATACTCTAAAATTCCCGCAGATATAAGTAATGAAATTAAAAATAAAGCATTGGACTGGGCAAAAACAGTAGCTGAAGAGCTTGATTATATTGGTACTATGTGCGTTGAATTCTTTATAGATAAAAATAATAATTTATATGCTAATGAAGTTGCACCAAGAGTACATAATTCTGGACACCTAACTATAAATTCACACAACATTAGCCAATTTGAAAACCACATCAGAGCTGTATGTGGACTCGAAAAATTAGAAACAAAAAAAATTTATAATGCAAAAATGCTTAATTTGATTGGTGAAGATATATTAGAATATAAAAATAAAAAATTTAAAGAAAATGAATTTTTTTATGATTATTTAAAAAAAGAAGTTAAAGCTAAAAGAAAAATGGGACATTTAACAACTATAGAAAAATAGTTTTAAGATATAGTTTGTATCAAAGAAATATTATTGTTTGTAGGTTTATTAACTTCCTTTGAAACCTCATGAAAGTTTAATTTTGTTTTTTTACACTCTTTAAGAAAACTCGATCCTTTTAATTCAAGATTTAAATATCTATTAACATCATTTTCATTAATTATAACAGGCTGTCTATGATGTATTTCTTTAATATTTTCATCTGCATCCTCGGTTATTAAACAAAATTGATCATTGTCATAAATAGCCGCTAAATACATAAGCTTTTTATCTTCTCTTAAAAAATAATAAGGTGTTTTATTTTCTTTTTCTCTTTTCCACTCATAAAAACCATCTGCTACAGCTACACATCTATGTAGTCGAATTAATTTTTTGAAAGACACTTTTTCATCTATAGTTTCTAGTCTTGCATTTATTAAAGGTTTAAAATCTTTTTGCTTAGCCCAGCTAGGTACTACTCCCCACTTTAAATTTTCTAGAGTATTTCCATTATTATATTTTTTAATTACAGGTAATTTTTGAAATGGATGTGCATTATAATTTTCATTATCTTCAACTTGTATAGCTGACTTAACAAGTTTTTTTGTTTTTGTAACAGGGCTAGTTATTACGTATCTTCCACACATATTTAATTTTCTTGGTTTAATCTAAATTTAGATTATATGTTTTTCAAAACTATGAAATCAATAGAAAATAATTTTGATGATCCGCAAGTAAATGAGTTGCTAACTAAGCATTTTATTGAATTGAGATCAGTTTCTCCTGAGGGGAGTTCGCATGTATTAGATATACCTGGATTAAAGGATCCAAGTATAAAATTTTGGAGTTTATGGGAAAATAATGAATTAATTGGTTGTGGAGCTTTAAAATTATTTGATGAAACACATGGAGAATTTAAATCTATAAGAGTTTCAGATAAGTTTAGAAATAAAAAATATGGTGGAAAAATAATTTCACATCTTATTGAAAAATCTAAACAAATAGGAATCACTAAACTAAGTGTCGAAACTGGTGCAGGTGATTTTTTTGCACCTGCTAGAAAACTTTTTAAAAGTTTTGGTTTCAAAGAGTGTGGGCCATTTGCGCACTATAAAGATGATCCAAATTCATGTTATTATTCAGTAGATATTTGAGGAGTTTAGTTTGGAAACTGATAAATCGAGACCATTTGTATTATATGTTGCCGAAATCATTTATCAAAAGATATATGAAATCAAAATTAAGAACCCTAATTTAACTAATATTCAAGCTTTTGAAATATTTATTGCATCAGATGATTATAATGAAATTAGTTCAGGAAATTTTCATGATAAGTGGTTTAAAGAACTTGAGAGCAATGACTACGTAGATAAATCTACAAAAAAAAAGATTAATCAAGAAACTATAAGACTTTTAGAAATACAAAAAGATACTATGATTAAACAATTAATGAAAATCCCAAAATTATATTATGCAAAAAGTCACTTTCCTTTAGAATTATCTCAAAGAGCATTTGATCATTTGTGGAGAGTTTGTGAAAGCTATGAGCTGTGGTGTAAAGAAACTAAACAAAATGGATTAATATTATTAAATTTAACAGAATAATTTATGAGTAATAAAATTTTGAGATTTATAGATAGTACTTTAATAGATTTAGGAAGACAGTTTAAGTGGACCTATCTACCACCATTGATGATTTATCTTGCTGCTGGTATTTCAGGACTAACAGGTATTGTTGGAACTTTTTTTGTTAAAGACTATCTAAACTTATCTGCTGCTTTTCTTGCTGGACTGGGTTTTTGGGCTGGAATTCCATGGGCATTGAAGATGCCTTTAGGTCATCTTGTTGATCTAATCTGGAATAAAAAAAATTACATGGTTTTTGTTGGAGCATCCTTAATCTCATTAAGTTTAATTATAATGTACGGTTTAATAATTCATACTGAATGGATGTCATCAATTCTTTCGGTAGAAACATGGTTTGTGATCAGTGTTTTACTTGCTCCGATTGGTTATGTTGTGCAAGATGTTGTAGCTGATGCGATGACTGTAGAAGCAGTTCCTTTAGTTGATGACAGCGGAAATAAATTTTCAAGAGATGAAATCAAACTTATGCATACAACAATGCAAACTCTTGGAAGGTTTGCAATAATTGGTGGAACTGTTTTAGTTGCTTTAGCTAATGTAATTCTCTTTAAAGGAGTAGACGAACTTGAACAAGCAGATAAGATAAGTTTATACGGTTCAATTTATATATATGCTTTAATTATTCCAATTGTATCTGTACTAGGAATATTTCTTGCTTCATATCTAAAAAATCAAAAGAAAAAAAAACTTATTGAACAAGGTTTAGAGGGTGACCAAGATTATGCTCCTTCAGAGAAAACTGAAGTTAACTGGTGGATATTAGGTGGAAGCTTGGTTTTTGTTATCTTCACTTTAGGTATTGGATCATTCAAAGTGCCTTTTGCTCAAGAAATTGTTTTTGTAGGTTCAATGGCAATTATTCTATTTTTAATGAATAAATTAGTTAAAGAACTTCCTCAAGATTTAAGACTTACTGTTGTAGGAACGGCAATAATAATTTTTATTTTTAGAGCAATGCCAGGACCTGGTCCAGGTTTATCGTGGTTTGAAATTGATGTACTTGAATTCAATGAACAATTTTTTTCTGTATTATCTCTTATAGCCTCTGTTTTAACGCTTGTTGGTATTATTTTATTAAGACCATTTATGGCAAACAACTCAATAGCTAGAATAATAGTGATTTTATCTGTTGCAGGTGCAATTTTATTTTTACCAAGTGTAGGAATGTATTATGGATTTCACAATTGGACATCATCAATTACTAATGGAGTTGTTGATGCCAAGTTTATTGCAATATTAAATACTGCACTTGAGTCACCTTTGGGACAAGTCTCAATGATACCTTTGCTTGCATGGATTGCTAAAAATGCACCTTCGCACTTAAAAGCAACTTTCTTTGCAGTATTCGCATCTTTTACAAATCTTGCTTTATCAGCAAGTGCTTTAGGGACTAAATATTTAAATGAAATTTATGTTATTACTAGAGAGGTAAAAGATAAGGTAACAAACGCTATTCTTACCACTGCCGATTATTCAGATCTAGGTATTTTGTTGATAACAGTAACACTAATAACTTTAATAATTCCAATTGTGTTTGTGGTTATTATTCAAAGAACTAAATTTAAAACTTCAGAATAATTTTTATTCAGCTTTATAGCCAAATTCTAAACAAGCATCAGTTATTGAATGATAAAGAGATTCACCAAAACTTCTTAAAGCAAATATTCTTACTTTTCTTGGATTTGAACTAATAAAATCAATAGTTATTGTAATCGCATGAAAAGCAGAATTAGAACATTTTCCTTCATCAAGACCATCTAAATTTAACGGACAGCCTTTTTTCAATACTTCATCTACCAAAGAACCTTCTAATTCAAGTATTGTTCTTGAATGAGATAGATCAGTTAATGCAAAATCATCATGACTTAGGTTTTCTAAAATAGATTTTTCTATTTCTTTATTCGTTGAAACAACTAACCAATTATCAGGTCCCATCCATAAAATTCTTGTATTAGGATTTGAAGATACCAAAAGAGTCTGAGGTAAATTTAAATTATCTATTTTTATTTTATCAATACTAATTGAAGATTTTTTATATTTAACAATTTGATAAATCAAAATATCTTTAATTTCCCTAATATTTATTAGTTCATCTTTGCTATCGTGATTGCCAAACAATCCATGTTTATGAATATTTTCTAGTGCAGAAACAGTTTTCATGATCTAACCCTTTTTCCTTCTGGGTCAACATAATGTGAAGATATAACTTCTACTTCAATTGATTTATTTTTTAATGGTGATACCGCAAAAAACTTTTTACCTATCATGTTTTTTCCATCTTTCATAATTGCTAGAGAAAATGGATTATTATTTTCTACACTCCAACAAGAAGAAGAGACGTGACCAAGTTTAGGATTAGGTAATTTTGCATTCTGGTCTTGAACGATATGAGATCCTTCAGGAATACTAGACTTTCTATCAATTGGAATAAGTCCAACAATTTTTTGTCTGCTCTCAACATTAAATGCCTCTCTTCCTAAAGAATTTTTGCCAATAAAATCTTTTTTCTTTGAAACTAATCCATTTAATGAAACATCTGATGGGATTGTTCGGCCATCTAATTCTGGTCCTGCAACGTGTCCCATTTCAATTCTTAATGTTGATAAAGCTTCAGTTCCATAAGGCTGATTTCCAAACTCTTTTCCTACTTCCATCATTTTCTCCCACATGAAAATTCCATGATCTGATTTGACATTAATCTCATATGCAAGCTCACCAGAAAATGAAATTCTAAAAATTCTTGATGGAACACCAAAAAATTCTGCTTCTTTATAGCCCATAAAAGGCAAAGCATCATTTGATACGTCCAGGTCTGTATATAATTTTGACAACATGTCTCTAGATTTAGGTCCAGCAATTGCAGCTCCTGCCCATTGCTCAGTTGTAGAAACAACATTTACGTTTAATTCTGGCCAAACAATTTGAAGATAATATTCTAAGTGAGATAAAACATTTGCGGCTTGTGCTGTTGTAGTAGTCATATGATAATGATTTTCTGAAATTCTTGTTGTTGTTCCATCGTCCATGACAATTCCATCTTCTCTGAGCATTAATCCATATCTTGCTTTTCCAACAGGTAATTTCATCCAAGCATTTGTATAAACTCTATTTAAAAATTCTGCTGCGTCTGGACCTTTAATATCAATTTTTCCTAATGTTGTTACATCGCAGATACCAACGTTCTCTCTAACATTTTTCGCTTCTCTCTTAGAGGCTTCAAATAAAGTTTCACTTCCTTGTTTGTAATATCGAGGTCTTTTCCAAGCACCTGCATCAACAAATACAGCATTATTTTTCTCATGCCATTCATGCATTGGAGTTTTTCTAGTCGGCATATATTCCATACCAACTTCACGACCAACTATTGTCCCGATTGTAATTGGTGTGAAAGGTGGTCTAAATGTTGTGTGTCCTACTTCAGGAACTATTTTATTTTCTATATTAGATACCAATTGAAGACCATTTAAATTACTTGTACGCCCTTGATCTGTTGCCATTCCAAGAGTTGTATATCTTTTGACGTGCTCTATTGATCTGTAACCTTCTCTTAGTGCGATTTCTATATCAGAAACAGATACATCATTTTGAAAGTCAACAAATCTTTTTGAATTTTCATTTTTAGGTAACGGCATACACCAAAATTTATCATGAGCACCATATTTTTTTTCATTTACATTTGGAATTGCAATTTCTGTTTTAGTATCTGTAATTTTAGCAGAAAGATTTGAACCATTTTCAAAACCATGTTTTAAACTTTCTTCTAATGTAAATGATCCATTTGCTGCGCCAACTGAGGTCTCATGTTGTTTTTTCTTATCAGGAATAAATGCATCAATTTTTTCTTCATACTTAAGTTTATTTCCTGATTGTGATGCTAAATGTACAGATGGTGTCCAAAATCCAGACACACAAATACAATCACAATCTACAGTTTCTATTTTTTCAAAAGAATTTTTATCTTTATTCAGTTTGCCAATTTTTGCAGATTTAACTTTTTTGTACCCATTAGCAACAATAACACCATGAGAAAATCTTATATCAATTCCTTTTGATTTAGCTTCATCGATTAATTCTGATGAATGTTCTTCTCTAGTATCTAATATAATTGGTTCAACATTATTTTTTTTGAACTCTAAAGCTGTTTCATATGCACTATCGTTATTAGTAAATATTAAAGGTTTTTTTCCTACTAAAACTCCGTAGACTTTCATATATTCTTTTGCAGCTGCTGATAAAAAAATTCCTGGAGTATCATTGTTTCCGAATACAATTGGTCTTTCAATTGAACCAGTTGATAAAATTGTTTCTTTGGCTCTAATATACCAAAGTCTTTGTCTTGGAGTAAATTTTGATTTTTTCTCTAAATGATCACTAACTCTCTCAAACATAACCAGCATATTATGATCATAGTAACCAAAAACTTGAGATCTATTTTTTACAGTTACATTAGGCATGGATTTTAATTCACTAATTATTTTTTCTGCCCAATCTTTTCCTGATAAATTATCGATGCTTACATCGTCGGTTAAAAGTGTTCCTCCAAATCTTGGTTTATCCTCAGCTAAAATTACTTTTGCTCCATTTTTTGCAGCAGCATAAGCACTTGCTAATCCAGAGGGTCCGGATCCAGTAACTAACAAATCGCAATACTCAAATTTATGTTCATATCTTTCTTTATCTTTTTCTATCGAAGCAACCCCTAATCCTGCGGCCTTTCTAATGAAAGGTTCGTAAATTTTGTACCAGAAACTTTTAGGCCACATAAATGTTTTGTAATAAAACCCAGCAGGGAAAAACATTTTTAAAAAATTATTAATTGCACCAACATCAAAATTTACTGATGGCCAACAGTTTTGGCTCGTTGCAGACAAACCTTCAACGAGTTCCATTTCTGTTGCATTAACATTTGGCTCTGAATGACCATTGAATTCTACCTGTAGTTTTGCGTTTGGTTCCTCTACTCCTGCACCAAAAAAACCTCTCGGTCTATGATATTTAAAACTTCTACCGACCAAGTGTATTCCATTTGCTATTAAAGCAGATGCAATTGTATCACCTTCATATCCAAATAATTTTTTACCATTAAAAGTAAAAGATATTTTTTTGTTTCGATTAATTAATCCCTCTTTATTTAATCTAAATGGTTGGCTCATCTTATTTCTTCTGTAACTTTTGCTGTTTGAAAAATTTCATGTGTAGCAGTGTCTCTTTGAACCTTAATCCATTGTCTACATCCAGCTATATGTTGCCATAACTCTATATGTTTCCCTCTTGGACTTTTTCTCATATAAACAAAATTATCCCAATCCTCGCTTGATACTTCTTCATTTATATTAGGTCTTTTTACAGTTGCATCACCTCCATATGAAAATTCTTTTTGTGCTCTTAAACCGCAATAAGGACATTTGATGTATAACATTTTTTAACCAATCCAGGTTTTGGTTCCTAAACCTTTTTCATCTAAAAGATGGCCTGTAGAAAATCTATTTAATCTTAATTCTGAATTTAATTCATGAACTTGATCTTGTGCAATTGTATGAGCAAATGTCCAACCTGAGACAGGGGTTGATTTAAAACCCCCATAACACCATCCGCAGTTTAAATATAAACCTTCAATATGAGTTTTATCAATTATTGGAGAACCATCCATAGACATATCCATAATCCCTCCCCATGTCCTTAACATTTTTAATCTACTTAAAAATGGAAACAAAGCTAAGCCACCTGTCAATACATGTTGTATAGTTGGCAAGTTACCTCTTTGAGCATAACTATTATATCCATCAAGATCACCTCCCATTACCATCTCACCTTTGTCTGATTGACTTATATAAAAGTGGCCTGCACCAAAAGTTACTACTCCGTCTAATAATGGTTTTACAGGTTCTGAAACACAAGCTTGCAGCACATGAGTTTCTATTGGCAGTGTCATATTTAATTTTTCAGCTAAAATATTTGTGCTACCCGCAACACATAATCCAACTTTTTTTGCTTTAATATCTCCTCTTGAAGTTCTAATTCCTTTTATCTTTCCGTTAACAACATCAAAACCAGTGACCTCACAATGTTGTATTATATCTACTCCCATATCATCTGCTTGACGTGCATAACCCCAAGCAACAGCGTCATGTCTTGCGGTACCAGCGCTTGGTTGCATTAAGCCTCCAAAAATTGGGAAACGTACTTCATCACTAAAGTCAGCCATTGGAATTAATTTTTTAACTTCGTCTCTATCCAATAACTTTGCATCTATTCCATTTAATCTCATAGAGTTACCTCTTCGAGCATATGCATTCATTTGAGCATCTGAATGGGCTAAGTTTATTATTCCCCTTGGAGAAAACATCACATTAAAGTTCAGTTCTTGACTTAAGTTTCTCCATAGATCCATTCCAAATTCATTAAATCTTGCATTAGCATCGTACATAAAATTTGATCTTATGATCGTTGTATTTCGACCAACATTTCCACCACCAATCCAGCCTTTCTCAATGATAGCTACATTTCTAATATTATGTTCTTTTGCTAAATAATATGCAGTAGCAAGACCGTGTCCTCCGCCTCCAATAATGACTACATCATATTCACTTTTTGGAGTTGGATCTTTCCAAGCGACTTCCCAATTTTGGTGATTGGAGAAAGCATTTTTGATTAGACTAAATACTGAATATTTCTGCATCCGTAAGTTTTATAAAATTAAATATAAGTTTTTGCTAATTTTTTTTATATATATTTTTTAGATGTTTAAATACGTGACAAAAAAGGATAGTAATTCTGCTCATTAATAAGTAATTAGATTTATGTCAAAATCAGATATCCAAATTGCACGAGAAGCAAAAATGAAACCCATAAATGAGATTTTGGGTAAAATTAATGTTCCAGACGAACCAAGTGCTTTTAGCCCTATGGGACGTCATATTGCTAAAATAAATTTAGAATATTTGGATAGTTTAAAAGATAAACAAAATGGAAAATTAATTTTAGTTACTGCAATTACACCAACTCCAGCAGGTGAGGGAAAGACAACTACGTCAGTTGGTTTAAATGATGGATTAAATAAAATTGGTAAAAATTCTATAGTATGTTTACGTGAACCTAGTTTAGGTCCATCATTTGGAATGAAAGGCGGAGCAGCAGGTGGAGGATATGCTCAAGTTGTTCCAATGGAACAAATCAATTTACATTTTACGGGCGATTTCCATGCAATTACATCTGCTCACAATTTATTATCAGCGTTAATTGATAATCATATTTATTGGGGAAATAAATTAAACATAGATGTAAGAAGAGTGGTTTGGAGAAGAGTTATGGATATGAATGATAGATCTTTAAGATCTATCAATATTAATTTAGGTGGAGTTGCTAATGGTTTTCCAAGAGAAGACGGTTTTGATATTACAGTAGCATCTGAGATAATGGCTATCTTTTGTTTAGCAAATGATCTTGAAGATTTGGAAAAGAGAATCGGTAATATTACAGTTGCTTATACTAGAGATAGAAAGCCTATTTTTGCAAAAGATTTAAATGCCCAGGGACCAATGACTGTTTTGTTAAAAGAAGCAATCAGGCCTAACGTAACTCAAACGTTAGAAAATAATCCAGCAATTATTCATGGTGGTCCTTTTGCAAACATTGCGCACGGTTGTAACTCTGTAATAGCAACTAAAGCAGGTTTAAAACTAGCTGATTATGTTGTAACTGAAGCTGGATTTGGAGCAGACCTAGGAGCAGAAAAATTTCTAAATATTAAATGTAGAAAATCAAATTTAAAACCTGAGTGTGTAGTTATTGTTGCAACAATTAGAGCATTAAAAATGCACGGTGGTGTAGCTAAAGATGATTTAAAAAATGAAAATGTAGACGCGTTAAAAAAAGGTTTAGTAAATTTAGAAAGACACATTGAAAATGTAAAAAAATTTGGTTTACCGGTAGCGGTTGCTGTTAATCATTTTGTTGCTGATACTGATAATGAAGTAAAAGAGTTAATAAATGCTTGTGATAATATAGGAGTTAAAGCTACTTTATGCACTCATTGGTCAAATGGTGGCGAAGGGACAAAAGAACTTGCTTCACATGTTGTAGATTTAATTGATCAAAAACAAGCAAATTTTAAATTTTTATATGATGAAAAAACACCTTTGTTAAAGAAAGTTGAAACTGTTGCAAAAGAAATATATCGAGCAAACGAAGTTGTTGCTGACAGTAAAATAAAAGATCAATTAAAATCTTTTGAAGAAGCGGGTTATGGAAATTTACCGATATGCGTAGCGAAAACACAATATAGTTTTTCTACTGATCCAAACGCAAAAGGTGCTCCAACAGGCCATTCATTACCAATTAGAGAAGTAAGATTATCTTCAGGTGCAGAATTTATTGTTGTTATATGTGGAGCAATCATGACAATGCCTGGACTCCCAAGGGTTCCTGCAGCAGACTCTATTAAGCTTAATGAAAAAGGTGAAATAGAAGGCTTGTTCTAATTTAAATTATTTAGCCAATTTTCTAATTCTCTCATCCTTGCATCTTTATTTGAAATTTTATTTTCATCTTCTATAATTTTTACATGAGAGTCTATTTCCATTTGGTCAATAAATGCTTTTTTTTCTAAAAGTCGATCTTTCCTAAAATGAATTAAGCTTATCATTTTGGCATAAGTTATCTCTGGGTGATATTGAATTCCCCATATATTTGTTGAACCAACATTAAAATTTATACCCATGACTTTATTTATTGGATTTGATGAAAGTAATGTAGAGCCCTCAGGTAATTTTACAACTTCATCAAAATTAAATGCAGGGGTATTAAATTTTTTATTTTTATTTTTATAAAGTGGATGTTTAAGACCGTTTTCGTTTATTTCTATGTCATGAGCTATTCCCCTATGAGCGCCATTAGGGCATTTCTTTACTTCGCCACCAGCAACAGTCACAGCAACTTGCATTCCCCAACATATTGCGAATATATTTTTTATATTCTTTTGACATTCCCTCATAAAGTTAATTTGTCTTCTTATTTCTGGAGTATCATTGTAAATATTTAAACTACTACCACCCCATATCATTCCATGATATTTAGTTAAATCTTTAGCTACTTCATTAATATTTTCATCTGATGAAGGATTAACAACATCAATTTCTAATTGATCTGTAAAATAACTAATACTATCTTTTAAACTTTCAGTATGAGTTTTAATTCCACCATCTGTAAAGCTTTGATTTTCCTCTCTAAGGTTGCCTTCAACTATAAGAATTCTTTTCATTAAAATAATTTACCTGAAATACTGTGTTCATAAAGTGCTTTCATGTCATCCTTACTCATTGTCCTTGGATTGGTAGAAGTTGATGGATCTTCTAGAGCCATAACTGATAGCTGCTCTAAATTTATTTTATTTAAATCAATAATTTCTGATAATTTATGTGGTATATTTAATTCTTTTCTTAGTTCTAAAATCCAGTGTAAAAAACTATCAAAACTTTTATCGAGTTCGAGATAATCACATATAGAAATTATCCTTTTTTCAATCATTTCTTTGTTAAAAGTTAATACATAAGGCATAAAGATTGCATTTGATAAACCGTGGTGAACATTAAATTGTGCATTAATAGGGTGGCTTAAAGAATGAATAGCACCAAGCCCTTTTTGAAAAGCGGTAGAACCCATACTAGCTGAAGCTAATAATTCTGCTCTAGCATTTAAATCTTTACCGTTCTTAACTGCTTTAATTAATGAATTTTTAATTAACTTCATTCCTTCAATCGCAATTCCGTCAGCCATCGGGTGAAATCCTGGTGCACAAAAAGCTTCTAAATTGTGTGCCAAAGCATCCATACCTGTCGCTGCAGTCAATCTTGGAGAAAGATCTAAAGTTAAACTAGGATCTAAAATTACAATTGAAGGTAAAAATTTTGGGTGGAAAATAATTTTTTTTATACCTGTTTGTTTATTGATTATAGCTGATGCTCTTCCAGTTTCTGATCCTGTCCCTGCTGTAGTGGGTACAGCAATGATAGGTGCAATGTTAGTTTCATCTGCTCTTTTCCAATAATCACCTATATCTTCAAAATCCCATATTGGTCTAGACTGTCCTGACATAAAAGCAATAGCTTTTCCTACATCAAGACCGCTGCCACCACCAAATGCAATAACTCCATCACAACCTAATTTCTTAAACTCACCTACACCCTCTTCCACATTCTCACCCACAGGATTACCTGAAAAATTTGAAAAAACTTGAAGATGATTATGGGTTTTTTTTAAATCTTTAATTATATCTTGTATCATTTTTAGATTAATTAAATCCCTATCTGTGACAAATAGTGGTTTATCAATTTTCAAATTTTTACAGGCTATGCCTAAATCTTGAATCCTATTCTCTCCAACCCAAATTGTAGTAGGATAATTCCAATTAGTTTTCATATTAAAATAATATTTAATTTTTCTATTTTTCTTAGTACAATATATTTATAATTTTAATTGTAGAGGAAAAAATATCATGACTAAAGTCGCTATAATTGGTGCTGGACCTTGTGGTTTATCAATACTGAGGGCTTTTGAACATGCCGAAAAAAAAGGAGATAAGATCCCTGAAATAGTTTGCTTTGAAAAACAAAGTGATTGGGGCGGACTTTGGAATTATAGCTGGAGAACAGGATCTGACCAATATGGAGATCCAGTTCATAATAGCATGTATAGATATCTTTGGTCGAACGGACCTAAAGAGTGTCTTGAATTTGCAGATTATTCTTTTGATGAACACTTTGGTAAGCCAATTCCATCTTTTCCACCTAGAGAAGTACTTTATGATTATATCACGAGTAGAGTAAGTAAAGGAAATTTAAGAAATAAAATTAAATTTAATACAAGAGTAGTTAATACAGTTTTTAAATCAGATAAATTTGAAGTTAGCTATCAAGATAAAGAAAAAGATAAAATTTTAACTGATCATTTTGATTACGTTGTAGTGTCGACTGGTCATTTTTCAGTTCCTTTTATACCCGAATATAAAGGTATGAGTTCATTTCCTGGAAGAATAATGCACTCACATGATTTTAGAGATGCAGAAGAATTTAGAGGAAAAAATATTATAGTTTTAGGAAGTAGTTATTCAGCTGAGGATATTGCGCTTCAATGCAATAAATATGGAGCAAAAAGTGTAACAATTGGCTACAGGCATAATCCTATGGGTTTTAAATGGCCCGAAGGAATGAAGGAAGTATTCTATTTAGATAGATTAGAGGGAAAAAAAGCAATTTTTAAAGATGGAACCGAACAAAATGCAGATGTAATAATTCTATGTACTGGTTACCTACATCATTTTCCTTTCTTGGAAGAAAATTTAAAACTTAAAACAAGAAATAGACTCTATCCCCCAAAATTATACAAAGGTATTGTTTGGCAAGATAATCACAAACTTTTGTATCTAGGAATGCAAGACCAGTTTCACACATTTAATATGTTCGATTGCCAAGCTTGGTATGCAAGAGATGTTATAATGGGGAAAATAAGTATGCCAAGTGGAGGGGATATTGAAAAAGATATTAATAAATGGGTTGCTTTAGAGGAAAAACTAGAAAATCCTGATCAGATGATTGATTTTCAGACTGAATATACAAAAGAATTACATGAGATGTCGGATTATCCAAAAATAGATTTTGAACTAATCAGAAAACATTTTAAAGAATGGGAACATCATAAGGTTGAAGATATATCTACGTATAGAAATAAATCTTTTTCATCTCCAGTGACTGGATCTGTAGCTCCTGTTCATCATACAGCTTGGGCAAAAGCAATGGACGACTCCTCTGAAACATTTCTAAATAAGAACTAAAAATCTAATCTAATTTTCTAGAACCAGGTCTAAATATAAAGCTGCGCTCCATGAGAAATTATTTGCGCCCATAACTGATCCATCTTTATAACTGTAATATTCATGGAAACCTTTTTCTTCAATTAATTCTAAAGTTTTTTTTTTGATTTCATTTGCATATTCTGGCTCTTTTTTGATAAGTCCTTGATAAATCAACCAATTACAATTTATCCATATTGGACCTCTCCAATATCTTTTTTCTTCAAATGAAGGATGATTTGGTTTTATTGTTGAGAAATAGTAATTGTCATTAATATTATGATTTTTTAAATTATTAATAATTTTTTTATTTAATTCATCATCTTGTAAATTTGCATAGAGAGTAAAATAATTTGTTATTGATGGAACAACGATATTCAAGTTAGTTTTTAAATCTTTTGAGACAAAATCATTAATATTATCATCATATAATTTTAAGATTCCATTTTCAGTTTTGGATACAAAATTATTTAAATCATCAAAATTTAAATCAAAATTTTTAGCTAAGCTAAGTAGATCTTTATTTGCTCTCAAAAATAAAGCATTAAATCCAACATCTACTACATTAAAATCAGAAATCTTATACAATTTATGTGGATCATACTGAACATCACTAAATTGATCTCTTAAAGTTACATATCTATCATAATCAGTTTTTAAAGGTCTCTCATCAGAGTTTGAAACTTCAAGGTCTCTTCTTTTATAATTAAGGTCTTTATCTACTTTGATATTGCTCATTGGCTGATCCCAAATTGGTGAATTATCATACCCGCTCTCCCAAGGATGTAATATGGATACAAGGCCGGTTTTATTAGGATCTCTGAATTTTATGAACCAATCATGATAATTTTTAATTTTTTTTATTATATTTACAATTCTTGAATGTTGTTCATTACTAAGTTGATTTTTTTCAACAATTTTCCTCAAAATACTGGCTAAAACTGGTGGCTGAGTAATACCTGATGATGGAATATTTTTTCCACATTTCCAAGTCGTATGATTTGGAAAATAAGATGTATCTTTATCATGAAAAAGAATGTGAGGTACCATACCATCATCCCACTGACCATTAAGCAAAGTTTCAATTTCTGTAATTGAAAAATCTAAATTAAAGTAAGAATAACCGAGCGCTATAAATGCTGAGTCCCAATTCCATTGAGCGGGATATAATTTGTTATTAGTAGGAAGTGTGTAACCATTTTTTCTATTACCTAATAATATTTTTTTTGCCTCTTCTACTTTATTAAGCATTATCCTTTAACACTTCCAGCGGTAAGACCGCTTACTAAATATTTTTCAAAATAAACAAAAATTATTAAAATAGGTAAAGTTACTACTACAGACCCTGCCATCAAATATTGTCTAGGTGTTTCAGCTCCAACATTCAGAAACTGAATAGCTCTTGATAATGTGAACGTATTTGGCCGGTCTAAAAACATTAATGAAAATAAAAATTCATTCCAAGCTATCATAAATACATACAAAGCTACAGATGATATTGCAGGTAAACTTAGCGGAAGTATAATTTTAAAAATTATACCAAGCCAATTTTGACCATCTATTATCCCTGCTTCTTCTAATTCTTTTGGTATACTTTTAAAGTAACCTTGCAACATATATATTGCTACAGGTAAAGTCGTAGCTGTATAAACTATCAGTAAACCTTCAATAGAATTTCTCAAACCTAGTTGACTAAAAATTGTATATAAAGGTATCACTAAAACTATCGCTGGAAACAAATAAATTATCAATATGGATGTTGATAAAAAATTTTTTCCAAAGAAATTAAGTCTTGCAACTGCGTAAGCAGCCGGTATTGCAAAAATTAATGTTATAATGACTGTGCCTAAGGAGACTATTGTGCTCGTTAGCATATATCTTCCAAAATTATAATCTTTAAATACTATAAAATAAGATTTGAACAACTCTGGCAATCCTTGTGCAAAGTTAATACTAAAGTCTAAGGGGTTCAATAATAATATCGCTTGGGTTTTAAAGCTTGTAACTAACATCATGTAAAAAGGGAAAAGAATTACAAAAGAGAAAAGAGTAATTCCAAATAATGTTAAAAAATTAAAGAATAATTTTTGAGATGAATGATTTTTTGACAAAAAGTTTTTGTCGTAATCTTTTATATTATTGAAAAAGAATAATGAAATTAAGAATATGCCAAAACTATACCAAATAGGTAAATTTGTTGAGATGAAATAATCAAAGATAGAAAATAAAAGTGCTAGTAAAATTATTTTGATATTTAAATTTAATTTTTTCCCAATAAGAAGATTTATTACACAAAGAATTATTCCAAATATAAATAATTTATTAAAATTAAAATTTGTTAATTCAATGCCTTGTAATGTTACTAAGATTTTCCAAATACAAATTAATGAAAATAAAAATAATGATGAAATAAAACAATAAGTAAATATATTTTTAATTTTCATCAGCTCTTTTTCCTAAAAGTTTAAAATAGATAAACATAAAAATTAAAAGAAACACTACAATCACAATAGAAACTGCAGAACCCATACCAATATCCCCGATTGAAAAACCTTGTTGATATACATTGATTGGCAATGTTCTTGTACCTGATGCCCCGCCAGTGAGTAAAAAGATGTCTTCAAATTTATTAAAATTCCAAATAAATCTAATCATAAATAAAATTGAAATCACTGCTAATATTTGGGGTAAAGTAATATTAAGAAATTTTTGGGTAGGATTTGCACCATCAACATCAGCTGCCTCATACAACTCTTTTGGAACTGCTTGAAGACGAGCAAGAATAAATAAAAATGCTAGAGGAAAATATCTCCAAATTTCAAAAATAATTACTGTTGTTAATGCTAACCTCAACTTAAAATCAAAACCAAATATGTTTAAAGTTACATATTTTTGTCCTAGTAAATTTATTGGTCCATCAATAATTTGATAGTTAATTAACAAATTATTTAAAGTTCCACTTGTTGGATCAAGTAAAAGTTCCCAGGTATAAGCAAGAGCAACAACTGGTGCAACATAAGGAAATAAAAGAACACTTCTCATAAATGTTCTTCCAAAAAATTTTTGATTTACCATTTGTGCAGCTAAAATTCCAAAAACTATTGCACCTATTGTTCCAAAAAAAGTATAATAAAAAGTTGTTGATAATAGATCAATAAACGCTTTGTCTTTAATTACTTTTTTGAAATTATTTAAAGTAAATTCATAAGTTAATAATATATTTTGTGACTTACCTGACAGTTTAGGTTTATAAGATTTTAGTTCCTTCTTAGAGATTTCTTGATTATTAGTATTTTGAAATACTATTTCTAAATTTTCTCGATATTTTTTTGGCCAATTACCTAACTCACACTTAAGTAAATTTGATTTAAATTGACATTTATTATTTAAACTTATTGGTTCAATATTATCAGGATATTTATCTTTAAATTTTACATTTGTAATTTCTTGAGTAAGAGAACTATTTCTTAATTTATAAATTACTTTTATTTGATTAGGATTTTCTTTAATTGATTTTACTAATTTTTTTGCTCTTGGTTCTGGAATTCTTAAATCTTTAAGTTCTACATTTTTAAAACTTATCCAAATATTAGAAAATATTGGAAATAATATTATAGAAAATACTAAAAGAACCGATGGTAATATTAATAGATAAGCTGTTCTTTTTTCAATTTTTGCAAGTTTTGTACTCATAAAAAAAAGCGGATAATTAATATTACCCGCTTTTTTTAATTTTTTAAATTACTAGAAGCTAGCTAGCACAGTATTAATTTCATCTACTGCTTCATCTAGCGTCAATTGATCATCAATATATTGTCTAGTGATTCTATTTATAAACTTATTGTTAATAATTTTAGATGCTCTAGATAGTTCGCCTTCTTTTACTCCCCATCTGTTAGCAGTATCTAAACCAGCAACAATGTTATTTATTACATCTGCAGAATATAGATCTGTTAAAGGAGCTTTTCTATCAACTCCAACAGGTAGTTTACTCCAAGCTGTTGTAAATGCATTTGGATCACTCGCATTACCTCTTCTTACAGGAAACTTACCTTCTGGCGCTATAGATAAAGTACTTGTGTATCCTTCATCCATTGAATAAAGAATAAACTGTTTAGCTTCATCGGTATCTGCATCTGCAGTTACACCAAAGTATCTAACATCAGCCCAAGCTGCACCTTTTACATTATTTGGTCCACTAAAATTAGTTATAAAACCAGTTTTAGATGCCAACTCTGGTGAAGTAGGGTCGCTATTAATTGTTGGTGGAGCTGAGTCTCTTAAACCAGCTAATTCATCCATAATAAATGGTGACCATATTATCATTGGTGTTTTACCAGCAAAATAAAGTTCTCTTGATTGTTTCCAATAAAGTTCTCCTGGAGGACTAGCTTTAGCTAATTTTTTATAAAACTGTAAAGAATTTTTTAAAGCTCTTCCTTGTTTTTTTGTTCCACCTTTTTTTACAATATTAACACCGTTTGCAAGCATGACATGTTCTAAAACTTGACTCATAAAGTTTTCGTCAGTTTTAGTTGCCGCAACAAATCCAAACATATCATTACTAGATAAAGCATCTATTGCTTTCTCGATGTTTGCGTATGTAGTTGGTGGTTCTAAACCAGCAGCTGCAAATAAATCTTTTCTGTATACAACCATTTGCGTCCAGCCATCTACTGGTACAGCAGCAATTTTGCCACCTTTTTTAGCCATCTTTAAAGCACCTGGAGCAAAAGTTTTCTTTCCAAGTGAGTTAACGATATCATTATTTGCATCAACGTCTAAAATTCCTGCTTCAGCCCATGGTAATACATACTGTAGTGTATGATAAATTACATCAGGAAGATCTCCCGCTGCCGCTGCCGCTGTAGCTCTTGTTCCTAGATCTTTTTCATCAATAGGAATAACTTCAACTCCAATTCCAGTTTTGGCTTCAAAAGCTTTTGCCATCTCTTCTTGCTTAGCCATCCTTGCTGGTTGAGTTTCTGTCGTCCAGAATTTGATATCTGCAAATGCGATTGAATTAAAAACAAAAGCTATTGCAGAGATTGTTATTAATATATTTTTAAACATATATTCCCCTCTTTTTTCTTGTTTTCTAAAGTTATTTAAAAATTAACACATAATGAACATTTAAAAGAAGAATAACAAGTATGTAATTTACACAATACTACCTGAGATTGATTTAGGAATTTTTAAAAGAAATACCTTTATTATCAAATAAATGGCAACGAAATGGATCAAAACCTATTTTAACAGTGTCACCTACTTTAATATTTGTGTCTCCATCAGTTTGTACAACAAGAGGATCTCCCTCTTTCTCCAAATATAAATATGTTCCTGACCCTAATTTTTCTACGACGAAAACCTTGCTTTCCCACAAAGAATCTGAATCTGCGTTTAATATTAAGTGCTCTGGTCTTATTCCAATTTTTATACTATCCCCTTCTTGAGTATTCTCAGAAATTTTTGGTACATTTAACTTTCCAGTCCCCATTATATCTACTTCAGAACTCTTTGAACTTTTACTTAAAATTTTACTATCTATAAAATTCATTTTTGGAGATCCGATAAAACCCCCAACAAACAAATTATCTGGGTTATTATATAAGTTCATGGGTGATCCCTTTTGTGAAACTATACCTTGATCCAATACAACAATATCATTTGCAAGTGTCATGGCTTCAGTTTGATCATGAGTTACGTAAATCATTGTTGCATTAAGTTGATCATGTAATTTTGCCAATTCTACTCTCATTTGTACTCTTAGAGCTGCATCTAAATTAGATAATGGTTCATCAAATAAGAAAACTTTTGGTTTTCTTGTAATAGCTCTACCTATAGCCACTCTTTGACGTTGTCCTCCAGATAATTGTTTAGGTTTTCTCTCTAGGTACTCTTCTATTTGTAGAATTTTAGCAGCCTCCATTACTCTTTGCTCTATCTCTTCTTTTGATTTTTTTTCAATCTTTAAACCAAAAGCCATATTATCAAATACTGTCATATGAGGGTAAAGAGCATAAGATTGAAATACCATTGCAATATTTCTTTCTTTAGGTGGCAGATCGTTAACAACTTTATCGTCAATAGATATTGTGCCAGAGTTAATTTCTTCTAAACCAGCAATCATTCTTAAAATTGTAGATTTACCACAACCACTTGGTCCTACAAGAACAGTAAAAGACTCGCTTTTTATATCTAGAGAAACATCTTTGATAACGTGTGTACTTCCAAAATACTTATTTATTTTATCTATTTTAATACTAGCCATTTTTAATTTAATATTAATTTTTTATTATTAATTATAGATTTAATTAATTTTGTCATCAAAGGGATTTTTTTTTGTTGAATTTTTTTTAATACAAATGGAGCAATTTCTCTTGCAAGTTGCTCTCCCTCTACAGTTTCATTGGTCATAAATTTTCTTTTAGCATTGTTAAATGTATAGCCTTGCCCTAAGTAACTTCCCATTTTACTATTTCTACCACCAGCAGCACTGACGTATAGATCTCCAACTCCAGCCAATCCAAGAGCAGTCTCAATTTTTCCTTTAAAATATTTAGTAATATATATCATCTCATTTATAGATTTTTTAAATAAACTTGAAGACATATTTAAACTATCACCAGCCCCAATAATCATTGAATAAATATTTTTAATTGAAGAACAGATCTCAACTCCAATAACATCTTTCGAAGTTTCGGTTAAATAGTATTTTGTAGTTATCATATTACAAATTTTTTTTGCGGTTTTGATATTCTTATTAGCAACAATCACACTTGTTTGTTTTTTATTTGAAAGTTCTTTTGCTAAGCAAGGTCCTTTTAAAACTGAAACATTTATATTTTTATTAGTTTTCTTTATATCCTCTGAAATAGTAAAAATTTTCTGTTTTTTTTTCTCATACTTTAAACCTTTAGTAAGAATAAGAATTGGGCTTTTGATGTTTGATTTTCTAAATTCTTCACTAATAAAATTTATTCCTGATAAACTTAACGCAACAACAACTAAATCATATTTATTCTTTAACAAATGAGTTGAATATTTTTTGTATTTTAATTTATTGGGTAAATTTATTTTTAAACTAGAATGATATTTCTTTTTTGAAGACAAATTTTTAATAAAAGTTTTATTGTAAGGCTCTGTGATAGTTACTTCATTTTTGTTATCTATACATGGAAAAGTAAAAGCAGATCCCATTGCGCCACCGCCTATTATTAAAATTTTTCTCATTTAAGCTTAAGCAATTCCTAGATGTTTTTTTCTCTTTTCTACCCAAGTTCTTATCAAATTGTCAAAGATTAAACCTATAAAAGCTACACAAATACCCAAAGTTAAACCAATACCAGCACCATTTTTATCTGATAAAGCTTTTAAAATATATTGTCCCAAATCTTCTGTGCCGATAAATGCCCCTATAATTACCATAAATAATGCAAACACTATTGTTTGATTTATACCAAGCATCATATGGGGGAATGCTAAAGGAAATTCTATTTTTGTTAATCTTTGAAATTTATTCACGCCAGACATGGTCGCTGCATCATGTAAACCTGCCGGAACACTTCTAAGCCCTTCAATTGTGTATCTGGTTGCTGGTATAGTTGCATAAACAATGACAGCAATAAGAACAGAAGTGTCAGTTATTCCAAAAAGCATCATAACAGGAATAAGATAAACAAATGATGGAAATGTTTGAAATATATCACATACCCCTAACATAAATTTTGCGGAATGTTTATTTTGAAAACATAATGTGCCAACCGTAAAACCAATTATACAAGAGACAATTACCCCAAATGTTGCCATGTAAGCAGTTACCAAGGCTCTATCCCACCAAGGGCTTAGAGCTATGAATAATGTCAAACCACAAACTACTAAAGCAGATCTAATTCCACCAATTAAATAGCCTGCACCAACAACTAGAACTAATGTAGCAACAGCTGGCATCCTTAAATACAAAGCCCTCATTGGTTGTAACACTTCTTGAATTAACCATGTATTAAATGCTTTTATATAAACAAAGAAGGTATCAAAAATCCAATCGACACCTTTATTCCAAAATTCAGCAGTTGATATTCCTTTATTGTGTGGAACTTCAAATAAATAATTGTAGCCACCTTTAAAATAAACAGATCCAAAGTAAGCGAGTAAAATTCCAATTATGATCGTAATGCTAAAAAATAATAAATTTTTATTTCTTTGAAAAAAATTCAAATTGCCAAAATAATCAACTTGCTTGTTTGCCCATGCTAATGACATTTTATCTAATAAAATTGCAATTAGACTAATACAAAGACCAGCTTCTAATGCTAATCCGATATTAAGCTGATTTAGTGCTAACAATAAATTAAAACCTAGACCTTTCGCTCCAATGAAGGCTGAAATAACAGCCATAGAAAAGCACACCATGATAACCTGGTTTACGCCAATTAAAATATCTCGTCTGGCCGTTGGAATTAGCACTTTAGACATTAGTTGCCAATTATTACAACCACTCATTCTTCCAGCTTCAATTACTTCTGGAGGAATAGCTCTCAATCCTAGTAAAGTGAGTAATATCATGGGTGGAACAGCAACAACCATAGTTATAATTACTGCAGCGTGGTCACCGACTCCAAAAAGAACAAGTGCAGGAACTAATACTGCATATTGTGGCATTGTTTGCATAACTAATAGAATTGGATATAGAGCTTTTTCTACACGTTTACTTTTATAAGCTGCAATACCTAAGCTTAACCCAAATATAAAAGATAGAGGCGCAGCAACTAAAATAAAAGAGAGTGTTTGCATCGATGGTTTCCATTGTCCAAATATAGAAATGTAAACCATTGTTAAACCGGCAAATAAAGCGAGTCCAATACCACTTAATTTATAAGCAAGTATTGCAAAACCAGCTGCAACTATTGTCCAAGGTAGACCAGGTAACTCTGCCCAAGGGTTCGCATCGATCCAATCCCAACTTGTAAAGGCAACAATTGTTTCAAGTCCACCTAATAGAATTTCTCTAATTAATTCAATTAAAAAAGTCATGAAAGCTGTTAAATTTCTGCTAATTTGCAAAACTAATGGTCTGGTTTTAAATTCTTGAGTGTCCTCATTCCAAAACTCCATTGGCATCCACTCATTCATTAAGAAAAATAAGGAGTCATTTATCCATATTGGTAACCATCCAAGTAATGGAGGAAGTCGCCAGAAAACATCAAAGGCGTAATATCTTACTTCTTTGCCTAAAAATATATAACTACTTTGATTAGGGTCTTTTACGAATTCAGCTTGGCCTCTAATGAATTTATATGTTTCTGGAACATCAATAGCAAAACAAAGAGCAAAGAAAACAATTAATAGAAATAACCACTGAAATATTTTTGGATATTTTTTTAAAAATTCCATAATTTATTTTCCGTTCTTTCTTCCGCCAAAGACAGTATTTATTATTTTTGTCGGGTTGATTGACCCAACGGTTTTATTATTTTCATCTATAACTGCTACAGATTTTTCTTGCGTTAATATTTTTTCTGCAACATTTTCTATGATTTCATCTTTTGAAACTTTAACATCACCTAGATTATTAGATATAGATTCATCCATTACATCTTCAATTAATAAAACTTTTTCTCTAGGTACTTCTTCAGTAAATTTTCTTACATATTCTGTGGCTGGGTTTAAAACTATATTTGCAGGTGTATCTAGTTGTTCAATTATACCATCTTTCATAATTGCAATTCGATCAGCAAGTTTTAATGCTTCATCAAAATCATGAGTAATAAACATAATTGTTTTTTGTAATTTTTCTTGAAGTCTTAAAAATTCATCTTGCATTTCTTTTCTAATTAATGGATCTAAAGCAGAAAAAGGTTCATCTAAAAACCATATATCGGGTTCAACTGCTAGAGATCTTGCAATACCCACTCTTTGTTGTTGTCCACCTGAAAGTTCTCTTGGAAAATAATTTTCTCTTCCATCAAGTCCAACTAATTTAACCATCTCCATTGCTTTATTAATGCTCTCCTCAGTTTTGATACCTTTGATTTGAAGAGGAAAAGCTATATTTTCTACAACGGTTTTGTGTGGAAGAAGAGCAAAACTTTGGAAAACCATTCCCATTTTGTTTCTTCTAAGCTCAATTAATTCTTTATTATTTAAATTTAATAAATCTTGACCTTCAATGAAAATTTTTCCACCTGTTGCATCTGTTAATCTTGATATACACCTTAGTAAAGTTGACTTACCAGATCCAGACAAGCCCATTACAACAAGCATCTCTCCTTTTGCCACTTCAAAAGAGGCATTGTTAACACCTACTATACAACCATTTTCTTGAAATGTTTTAGCATCAACATTACCATTTGAATCTTGAAGCATCTTTTTGGCGTTTTCACCAAAAATTTTATAAACTGCTTCGCATTTGATTACTGCTTCAGACATATTTCTTATAAAAATATACGAAAATTAATTAAATTAAAATCAATATAATTGAAGCTTATTTCCATTAAAAATTTTTAATAAAATAAACCCTTGTATCAATTCCAGTACTTAAAAAACTTAAGGCTTCACCGCTTACTTTAATTGTTTCGTCTACTCCTACGTTATTTCCACTAACTGTAAAACCTGCAAAACATTTCTTTTTTTCAGCATCCCATTCAACAAATGTTTCATCAATCTTATTGCCGTTAATAGTATAAATTTCATGTGCTCTAAAATTTAAGAAATTTGCACCCATTATTGCTCTTTGGGGGATAAGCTTTGTAGCATTACACACTCCCTCATACAATTCATCTGATAATTTATAATGATCAGTACCATCAAAAGTTACTAATATACCCGAGGGAAGTTTTGAAATTAATGCACTTAGTTTTCTCTCTTTTGCAATTCTCTCTTCTTCCAACTTCATTTTTCTAACTAATTCATCACCCTCACTAAATATATTATTTAAAATAGCAAAAGAAGAAATTATGACTATTGTTAAAATTATTAGTCCTATAAATTGTTTTATGTTCTCGGGTAATCCTTTTAATCTATTAAATGAATTTTCGTTCGACATTAATCTTGTAATTTACCGTTTTTCCAAATTCCTATTTTTTGGTCTCCATTAGCCCAAGTAAATGTTCCCTCGCCATTCATAAAACCATTAGACCACTCTCCTTCATAAGTAGACCCATCTGGGAAAGTTAAAGTTCCAACTCCACTCCAAACGCTATTTTTAAACTCACCTTTATAGATATATCCGTTTGGCCATGTTTCTACACCTTGACCATTTTTTTTTGTTCCTACCCACTCACCTTCATAAGTAGTTTTATCTGTATAAACCCATTTTCCATATCCATTTTCACAGTTACCTTCTTTGCATCCGGTGCTTCGAGCGAAAACTGATGAGCTTATTAATAAACTTAAAAAAATGTAAAAAAGATATTTTCTCATAACTGTATTTTACACAAATCTTTATAAAAAAAAATCCCCCCCCAACAGAATTGGAGGAGATCTTATTTTTTTAACTTTTATCCTTATTTAAGGAAAGCTTTCCAAGTTGACTCGTTATCAGCTAACCATTTTTTAGCTGCATCTTCGTGAGTCATTTTATCAACGTCTACTAAAGCTGCCATTGCACCAATTTGACTTGTTGAAAATGACAATTTTTTAAACGCTGCTGCTGCATCTGGATGAGTTTTTGGAAAATCTTCGTGTACTGCTTTTTTCAAATAACCATCCGGAGAACCACATTTTCCGTCACCACCATCTGCTGGTCTGCAACCAGCTGTGTATGGAGGGAAGTCGATAAATGTAAAACCAGCACCATCAGTAAAGTTTGGTGTCCAGTTGAAAATTATAGTTCCTCTTCCTTCTTTTTCAGCAGCTGCTAACTCTGCCCAAAGTGCATCAGCACCTCCAGCAAACTTAACCCACCATAAATCACCTAAGCCTAGTGCATCAATCCTTTGAGGGATTAAGTCACCATGCCAAGTTTGTGGTCCTTCCAACATTCTTCCTTTTCCATCTGGAGAGTCAGGTGTTGTAAAGTTTTTTGCACAGTCTGGATTTTTTAGAGCTGTCCAATCTGGTAGACCTGGACATAGACCTTTTTCAACAACCCAGTTTGGATATCCCATATCCTCAAGAGTTCTTGCTTCATGATCACCCCAGTCTAACAAACCACCTTTGTCCAAAGCTGTTGTAAATGACTTACCGAAAGCAGATTCCCATACCTCATGAGATATAGTTACATCACCAATTCTAATTGACTCGTAAACCGCTTGAGAGTCAGCATTTACATATTTAACATTGTTACCCATGCTTTCAAAGATTCCACCAATAACATAGGCCATAACAATTTGACTTGACCAGTTATGAGTTGGGATCACTATGGGTTTTTTACTGTCAGCGTTAGATATTCCTGCAAAGCTTACTACAGTAATTACTATAGCTGAGAGTAAAGATAGTATTTTCTTCATTTATTTCTCCTCTCTTAATATATTAAGTAAGTAAGTATCCTTAAATTTAATCTCACAGTCAACAAAAGTTGGTACTAAAATTTATATATACAATTAATCAGTACTGATTTATTCTTAAACATAAGTAATCATTGATTTAAAATGTTAGAAGAAAATTTAAGAATAAATGAACCTGGTTTAAATGTTTTGCCACCTGGAGTTGAAAGATATGTAGTTAATGGCGGTGGATTAACAGGAGTTCAGGTTTTTCCTGATGATGAAATTGAAATTATTAATAATGAAGGAAATCAAATTTGTGAAGTAGTTGTTTTTAATTCTGATGGAAATTCAGATCCATCAATTTTAAATTTAAAATCATCTAAATCAGAAAATGATATAATTAAAATTTTAAATAGAAATGAAGAAAGTTCGAAAATTGCTTTGCGCCAATTAGAAAAAAGAAATCTTAAAATTGCAAAATCTAAATCTTCTATCCTTTTTGATAAAGACACTCCACCAGGAGAAAAGATTAAAATAACTTCAAAAGACAAATGTTATTGCATTTTTTCTGCACCTGGTAATGATATGTTGGTTCATGAACAAAATCCTCCTACTGAACTAACTTTATTTATTAAAAGAAATAATATTGTTGATTATAAAGAACATAGAATAATTCCAGATCCAATTTTTGATCCTCTAGACGAAAAAAATATTGCAAAACAATCAGCGATTTCTTTTGAAGTTAAAGAAGGAGATTATATTCAAATAATTTGTCCAACTGGTAGACAATGTTCAGATTTTGTTGCTTTCGATACAGCTAAGTTAGGTAAAGGTGTAGAGAAAGGTTTAGATTGGCAAACAACCAGGACCTTTATGGGTAATACTTTTCCAGGACCGGGATTGTATTCGAAATTTTATGATACAGATCATGAACCTTTAGTAGAGGTAATAAGAGATACTGTTGGTAGACATGACACTTTTAATCTTGCTTGTACATCAAAGTACTACGAAGACGCTGGTTATTTTGGACATCCAAATTGCTCAGATAACTTAAGTGGTGCTATGGAAAATTTTGGAGTTAATAGACAAAAAGGATGGCACGCTATAAATTTATTTTTTAATACTTCGGCAGGAGGTTTAAATACTGTGCTTTCTGATGAATCATTTGCTAGACCTGGAGATTATGTAATATTAAGAGCTTTAAAAGATTTAACCTGCGGAACATCAGCCTGTCCAAGTGATATAGATCCATGTAATTCATGGAACCCTACAGATATTTTTGTTAGAACTTATGAAAAAAAAAGAGAATTTACAAAATCTTTTGCATTTAGAATGAAACCAGACTCAGAACTAAAACTAACAAAAAATACAGGATTTCATGAAAGAACTTCTAAGCTAACAAGAAACTTTGTTGATGCTAGAGGATATTGGTTGCCCAATGATTACACTAAACACGGAGTAATAAATGAATATACAGCGTGTAGAGAAAAAGCAGTTTTAATTGATTTATCTTCTTTAAGAAAATTTGAAATATTAGGTCCGGATGCAGAAGAATTAATGGACTATACTTTAACTAGAAATGTTAAAAAATTATCAGTTGGACAAATTGTTTATTCTTCGATGTGTTATGAAAATGGTTCTATGTTTGATGATGGAACATTGTTAAAAATGAATGATCATGGATTTAGATGGGTATGTGGTGATGAATATGCAGGTGAGTGGTTAAAAGATCAGGCAAAAAAGAAAAAGTTTAATGTTTTAATTAAAAACTCTACTGATCAAATAAATAATATTTCTCTACAAGGACCAAATAGTAGAAAAATTTTAGAAAAGTTTATTTTTACTCCACCAACACAACCTTCTATTTCAGAATTACAATGGTTTAGGTTTACAATCTGCAGAGTAAAAGAGCTTAGTGGAATTCCATTAATTGTTTCTAGAACTGGATACACCGGTGAATTAGGATATGAAATATGGTGTCATCCCACTGATGCGCCAGCAGTTTGGGATGTGCTTATGGAAGCTGGCAAAGATGAAGGGTTAATACCTGCTGGTTTTGGAGCATTAGATTTATTAAGAATTGAAGCTGGTCTAATATTATTTGGTAATGAATTTGACGGCCAAGTTGACCCATTTGAAGCTGGTGTTGGATTTACGGTTCCTTTAAAAACAAAAACAGCAGATTTCATTGGTAAAGACGCATTAATAAAGAGAAAAGAAAATCCGCAAAAGAAATTAGTTGGATTAGAACTTGTAGGCAAAGAAAAAGCTAATCACGGTGATTGCGTTCATATTGGAAGATCCCAAGTTGGCGTAGTTACAAGTGGATGTCTATCTCCTACTTTGAATAAAAATATTGCATTGTGTAGAATTGATGTAGGTCATTCAAATATAGGTACGAATGTTGAAGTTGGGAAAATTGACGGACATCAAAAAAGAATACCTGCCAAAGTTGTTGGTTTTCCACATTATGATCCTCAAAAAACACGTGTAAAATCTTAATGTCAAAATCATCAAAAGATTTACTGGAATTTTGGGAAGATCAAATGAAACTATCCCATACATCCAGTAATTACTTTTTCAGAAAATCTCCTTCACATTATCATATGATGCTAATTGTAATGAATTCCTATAAGTTAAATGAAAACTTATCTGTCGAAGAACTTAAGACTAGACTTTTCAAAACCTCTAGACCGAAATCTGCACTAATGATCAAAGAAGCATGTGATAAAGAATTTTTTTATCTCGAGAAAACAGGAAATGACCATAGAAAAAAGCATGTTTTACCCACACAGAATTTTGTAAATGAATTTAACGAATATTTAAAAACTCTCAAAAATTTGAGTTTTTAAATAAAAATCTCATAAATATTTAGAATTTATATAAATTATATATAAAAATTATTATATTCTTTCCTTTGTTAAAAAATTAAAGTTCAAACATGTCGTTACCGACAAAAGCAAAAGTTGTCATAATTGGTGGAGGAATTCACGGGTTAAGTACTGCTTGGAAACTTTCCGAAAAATATAAAAATCCAAACGATGTAGTTGTCTTAGAAAAGAAAGACACTGCTGCAGGTGCAAGTGGAATTGCATGTGGAGTTGTTAGAAACAATTATTTTCAACCAGCAATGAGAGAATTAATGGCTCATTCAGTTAGTGTTTGGGAGAGTGATCCAGAGGCATTTAAATATAATGCTGTCGGCTATATGCAAATTTCTCCAGAAGTAATGCATAAAGATGTTGCAAGTATTTACGAACAACAAAAAGCTATTGGATATGAGTCAGAATTTATAGAAGGTGAAAAAGATTGCATGAAATATATGCAAGGAATTTTTAGTGATTGGCAAGCAAAAGGAATTACATCAGTCTTACATGAAAAGAAAGGTGGATACGCATTTAATAAAGATTCAATTAAAGCATTAGAGAAAAAAGCAAATTCCAACGGTGTAAACGTTCATAAAGGAGTAAAGGTTACAGGTTTTAAAAGAGGAAGTAATAGCAATGCAATTACTGGTGTAGTTACAGACAAAGGAACAATTGATTGTGATCAGGTAGTTATTGGAGCTGGACCATGGGTAAGAGATTTTTGGAATATGTTGGAGTTACCAAAAACAACAAACATAAAAGATGCTAAAAATGGAAAAATGCATGAAGTTGAAATGTGGAAGTACTGGTTTTTACAAGAAGGTGTATTGGGTGTAGATGCAGATTATTTAAAAACTAATGAAGGTAAACCACCTCCAGTAATTCATGTTGATACAGATGCACCACTTTATTCTGATAAAGATGGTAAAATAATTACAGAAGACTTATGGGGTATTTATTATAAACCTGATATTGAAGGTTTGGGAGTTCAAGGTGGAACATCACCTTATATTGTTCAAAAACATTTTGATGAAGTTAATGTTGATCCATATGGAATAGACTCTCCAGAATATCAAACTACCGATAAATTTTCTGACATGTGGACTTCAGCACTAGCACATATTCAAAAACGTTTTGTTGGTAAATCTCATTTGTATAGAAAGGGACCATCAGGAGGATTGGGATGTTTAACTCCAGATTCATTCCCAATATTTGATAGATTTTTTGAAAATGTTTACATGATTGCAGATGCAAATCATGGTTATAAAATGATAGGTGTTGGACACCTTGTTGCACAAGAAATTTTAGGTCAAGAAAGTGAATTATTAAAACCGTTCAGGTTCGATAGATATGAAAAAGGAAAACTTCATCCGACATCGAACAGTCCGTTTCCTTGGAGCTAATTTATCTAAGTAGACAAACGTTTTTTTTTCAGTTACCTTTTTGATCTGAAAATTCAAAGGGGGAAGAATGACGGATCTTGAAAAACACGTAAACCAACCAGGTAGAGCTAAACTCGTAAAAAAGGTTAGAGAAAAAATAAACGAATTAGGAATTACTTATATCTATTATCAATTTATTTCAGTAACTGGAAGAGTTGTTGGAAAAGGAATACCAGCAGACCACTGGGAAAGAACTGCAGAAAAAGGTTTTCAATTGGTTTATGGAGCAACAGCAAACTTATTTTTAGATCGTCATAATAATTATATTGGCTACGGCCCAGAAGCTATGGAATTGGTAGGAATACCTGATCCAGAAACTTTTGTTCAATTGCCTTGGGATAAGAGAGTTGGAAGAGTTTTTGTTACATGTTTTAGAAATAGAGAAGAAAGAAAAAATCCAGGTGGTCATTTAACAAGTGACTGCAGAGGTAATCTTAGAATTTTCATGAATGAGTTCAAAAAGAAACATGGATTAGAATTAAGAGTTGGAACAGAGCCTGAAATGATGTGGTTAACAAAAAATCCTGACGGAACTCCAACTGGACAAGGTTTCTCAAAACCTTTCTGTTATCATATTGATCAATTTGAATCATTAAGACCTGTGTTTATGAAGGTTATTGAATACGCAAAAGCGATGGGTCTTGATATGATCCAAGGTGACCATGAAGATGCTCCTGGTCAATTAGAGCTTAACTGGACATTTGATAATGTTTTAAGAAATGCTGATAGATTGTCTACGTATAGACAAATTTGTGCTCAAGTAGCAAGAGAACATAATCTTATAGCTTGCTTTATGACTAAACCATTTATGGGAGTTTCAGCAAGTGGATGTCATACCAACATGTCTTTGTGGAAAGGTGGAAAAGTATCAGTAAACAAATTGGGTAACAAAAAACTTCCAGGTGTAGAAGAAGTTTTTAGCTATGTATCCGGTGGAACTAATACTTTCATGCCAGATACTAAAGATATGCAATTGCCTGGAAAGATTGGATTACAATCAATTGCAGGGATAATGAAACACTTACCAGCTTTAACAGCAATTGGTTCTTCGACAGTGAACTCATATAGAAGATTATGGGATCAAGGTTTTTGGGCACCAGTATATGCTGACTGGGGATATCAAAATAGAACATGTGGTCTAAGAGTATCTGCTCCAGGTAGATTCGAGTACAGATCAGTTGACTCTATGCATAATCCATATTTATTAGGTGCAGCATTACTTAAAGCTTGTGATGAAGGAATATCTAAAAAAATGAAACCAGCCAAACCTGAGTCTAGAAATATATATGAAGCTCAAAAAGCTGGTAAAGATGTAAAAAAACTTCCACTAAGTTTAGGTGAAGCTTTAGATAGATTGGCGGAAGATGAAGTAATAAAATCATCAATGCCAGATGAAATGTATAAAGTATTTAATTGGTACAAACGAGATGAGTGGGAAAAATTCTTGGGTGCAACAACACAATGGGATCTTGATACTTATCTGGATTGTTTACCATAATTTAATAAGGAAATTATATGTGCGGGATTGCAGGATTAATTCATAGAGGAAATACTTCAAACGTTGGTTTTGAACTTCAAGGTATGCTTCAAGCATTAAAGCATAGAGGAGAAGACTCAACTGGATACGCTCTATACGGAAAAACTGATGGTCAAAATTTCATCATGCGATTTAAGGTTGGTGAAAATGTTGCAGAGGGAAGTTCTTCAGTAAAAGAAGATGTATCAGTTTATGACGAAAGAAAGAAAATTGTTGATTCTTATCTTTCTGAGCTAGGCGCTAAAGTGATAAAAGAAGATAGAATTCTTCCTTATTCATTACGATATGAAATTCAGTATGACAAAGATTTAATGGAATTTTCTCAAAAAATAGAAAGTGTTGAAGGTGTAGAAATATTATCTATGGGAAAATCTCTAGAAGTAATTAAAGATCTAGGAAACGCTGAAGTTGTTTGTAACAGATATAATTTAGATAAAGTTGTCGGGACACATGCAATTGGTCACGCTAGGATGGCAACAGAGTCGGGAGTGGATATTAAATCTGCTCATCCATTTTGGGGTTATCCTTTTAGTGATGTGTCAGTCGTTCATAATGGACAATTAACAAACTATTGGAATAATAGAAGAGTATTGGAAAACAAGGGCATGAGATTTATGTCAGAATGTGACTCTGAATTAATCGCTGTATATCTTGCAGAAAAAATGAGAAATGGAGCTACATTAGAAGAGGGAATGAAAGAGTCTCTCGTAGGTTTAGATGGGGTATTTACTTATTTTGTTGCTACAAAAGATAGCTTAGGAATGGCGAAAGATACAATGGCTGCAAAACCACTAGTATTGTATGAGTCAGATGATTTAGTTGCAATGGGGTCAGAGGAAATTGCAATAAGATCAATATTACCACAAGAAATCGAAACTTATGATCCTTTTGATGGAGAAGTTAAAGTATGGCAAATTTAAAAACATCAGAAAAAAAAAGTAAAGCTCAATCAATGGGACTTCATACAGAGGTCTTAACTGGAAAAACACAACAAAAATTTTTTAATCCAGATGAGGCTGAGAATTTTTATTACTTTGGGACATATGATGTAGATTTTAACAAAAGAACTGAAATTGACGTTAAGAACATGGATTGTCGTGAAGCAAATAAAAAAATTGATGAATTAATGAAAGATGGATACGGAACCATTGTAATAAAGAACCCACAGGGAAAACATAGCTTGGGAGTTGGAATTCTCAATAAATTAAATTTAATATTTGAAGGTAGTTTGGGGTACTTTGGGTGTGGATCAATGGATGGTCCTATTGTTAGAATTAATGGAAGAGTGGGATGGTCATGTGCAGAAAATATGATGGCAGGAAAAGTAGTAATTGAAAAAAATGCAGGTTCATGTTTTGGTGCGGCAATTAGAGGTGGAGATCTGATATGCAAAGGAAGCGTAGGTGCCAGAACAGGAATTGATCAAAAAGGTGGAACAATAATTATTGGCGGAGATGCTGGCGCTTTTACAGGTTTTATGATGCAGAGAGGGCGAATTATTATTCTTGGAGATGTTGGAATAAATTTAGGAGATTCTATGTATGATGGGACAATTTTTGTAGGTGGAAAAATTGGATCATTTGGTAGTGATGCTGTCGAAGCTGAGTTAACTGATTCAGATCAAGACTGGCTTAAAAGAAAATTAAAGGTTGCAGAGATCGGAGAAAACTTCGATGTTTCTAAGATGACCAAAGTTGTAGCAGGAAAAAAACTTTGGAATTACGATGCTCTTGAACCTACAGAAAAAAAAGGAGCAATTTAAATGGCAAAGAAAAAAAATGGTAATGGAAAGTCAAACGGACATTCTAATGGTAATGGAATAGCTTCAAGAAACAAAAGTTTGTTAGGACACAACGCTATTTTTACTCCAGAAGTTATGGACGACATTCATATCAAAGCGGAATTAGGAAGATACAGAATGAGAGGAATGGCTTTGATGAAAAAGATACCTACTTTCGATGATCTAGTTTTCTTGCCAGGTACATTAACAAGATTTGTTATTGAAGGTTACAGAGAAAAATGTGAGACCAAAACTATTATTGGTCCAAGATGTGAAAATCCAATTGAACTTGATATTCCAGTTTACATTACGGGAATGAGTTTTGGAGCTTTATCTTATGAAGCAAAAACTGCATTAGCTAGAGGTGCTACAATGGCTGGTAGCGCAACATGTTCAGGTGAAGGTGGAATGATACCAGATGAGAGAAGATATTCAGAAAAATGGTTTTATCAGTGCATACAATCAAGATACGGTTTTAATCCACACCACGCACAACTAGCTGATGGAATTGAGGTATTTATTGGACAAGGACAAAAAGTTGGAATGGGTGGTCATTTGATGGGTCAGAAAGTTACTGACCAAGTTGCAGAAATGAGATCGCTACCTGCAGGTATTGATCAAAGATCTCCAGCAAGACATCCTGATTGGCTGGGTCCAGATGATTTAGCTTTAAAAGTTCAAGAGCTTAGAGAATTAACAAAAAACAAAGTGCCAATTCAATTAAAACTTGGAGCTGCTAAAGTATATGATGATGTAAGGATGGCAGCAAAATGTGATCCAGATTCAATTTATCTTGATGGAATGGAAGGTTCAACAGGTGCTGGACCACACATTGCAGCTGCAAACACAGGTATCCCGGGAATTGCTGGAATTAGAGAAGCAAGAAGAGCTTTGGATGATGTAGGTAAAACTGGAAAAGTAACTTTAATTTATGCAGGTGGTGTTAGAGATGGAGCAGATATGGCTAAAGCTTTAGCACTTGGTGCAGACGCAATTGCAATCGGAACAGGCGCGATGGTGGCATTAAATTGCAATAAAGAAATACCAGAATCTAATTTTGAAAAAGAAATGGGTGTTCCCGCGGGTCATTGCTATCACTGTCATACCGGTAGATGTCCAGTAGGAGTAGCTACTCAAGATCCAAAATTAAGAAAAAGATTAAATCCTGATGATGCAGCATTAAGAGTTTATAATTACTTGCATGCGATGACATTGGAGGCTCAATTGTTGGCTAGAGCATGTGGAAAAACAAATATTCACTCTCTAGAACCAGAAGATATGGCAGCATTAACAATGGAGGCTTCTGCTTTAGCTAAAGTACCTCTTGCAGGAACAAATCATACAGTAGGAGTTAAAGATTTCCATAAAATCTAATAGCAAATATGCCAAAGAAAAAAGGTAAGAAAAAAGTCAAATCAAAAGAGATCAAAGGTCAATTAGGAAAAAAAAAAGAAACTGCAAGAGAAAAAATGATTGGCCAAACAATTGGCTACCGATATGACGTTAATCTTTTGCCTGACTATAGTCGACTAACTCCATTTTTAAAAAAATATATAGAAGCTATGGGTTGGGATGATCTTAATTGGTTAGAAGATGTTCATATGGGTTATGAAGAAAATAGACCCGCTGTTTTTGATAGAAATGCTAATGGTTGGGTAACGATACCAAGTAAAATAAAATTACCTAATAATCAGCAAGATAGAGATATGATAGCTAGAGAATTATTGGTAAAGTTTCAAATGTCCCCGAATCATCCTCTGGTTGACCTTAAAAAAGCATATTTAAAATTCTAATTTCAATTTCAAGTTGTTAAAATAATTATTAACTTCTACTTTTTATAAATAAAATAAAATTGTCAGCGTAAAAAAAATTTCATAGAATCTATTAACTATTAATAGGAGAGAGAAATATGACTGATCAATTAGGTGCTCTCACAACCTTATTTACAGAATTTTACTATTGGGTAACTGTGGTTCTTATGTTTTTGATCCACGTGGGTTTCTGTATGTATGAAGTTGGGGCATCTCGTTACAAACATCACCAACACACTCTTATGAAAAATACAATGCTGATACCACTGGTAACAGTCACATGGTTTTTCTTTGGTTGGTGGATATACTGGGCATTTCCAACAGGACCCGGATTAGCTCCTTCGATTATGACCGAAAGTACTGGTCTAGTTCTTGGAGGTGGATTTGGTGGAAATGATCTTGCTAATCCTACAAATGCATTGATGGCCGTAAATCTTAATGATCATATAATGGGTGTCTTCTGGGCAGCCTTTTTATTATTTTCATGGACTGCAGCTTCAATTGTATCTGGAGCGGTTATTGAAAGGATAACTACTTTTGCATTTGGAATACTTGCAATTGCAATTGGATCTGTTTTCTGGACAATAGATGCTTCGTGGGGATGGCATTTTGATGGATGGATGTTAAAAATATTAGGATATCACGATGCTTATGCTTCCGGAGTAATTCATGCAATTGCCGGAGGTTTTGCCTTAGGTGTTCTAATTGTTCTAGGACCAAGAATTGGAAAATTTTCATCTAGCGGAGAACCAAGAAACATTGGGCCAAGAAATCCTTGGTTAGTGACTGTTGGATTATTCTTAATCTATACAGGTTTTTGGGGCTTTTATGCAGCATGTAATGTTCCGATTTATGATCTTGGACCAGAATATGGTATGGAAGGTGTAACTTTCTTTACTGCGACGAACATCTACCTAACTCCCACCACACTTAGTGGAATAACGATGAACTTTTTAATGTCGTTATCTGGAGGGTTGTTAGCAGGGTATGTGGTCTCGAAGGGAGATCCTTTCTGGACTTATTCATCAGGACTTGCGGGAATAATATGTGCATCTGCAGGTAATGATTTATATCATCCAATACAATCAATGATAATCGGTATGATCGGAGTAGTTATAGCTTACAAAATGCATTACTGGGTCGAGAAAAAATATAAAATCGACGATGCGGTTGGAGCGGTAGCTGTTCATGGTTATGCTGGATTTGTTGGTCTTGTAATATGTGGTTTCGTTTTAAATGGTTATCCTTCATCTGGATACAGTGTTGGAGCTATGTGGGATGGAACTAATTATGCAGCAATTAATCCTCTTGGAATGTTTATCGGTGCAATAATAATGTTTTTTGTACTAGGTATGCTTCCTGGATATATAATTGCAAAAGTTCTTCATGGAATGGGTAAATTAAGAATACCAAGAGAAGTAGAACTTGCAGGACTTGACTATACAATTATGGAAGAGGCTAAAGAAGACGAAAAAGCTGTAGTCTCGGCCAGTAGATAAAGGAGGTATGTAAATGGCAACAGTATCAAATTGGATAGATCATTTAAGTGCCTCTGAGGTACAAGGATCTGTCTATCCAGGTGTTGGTTCGGAAGGAGTGCTAGTTATAATAGCAATTCTTATTTGGGTTGGCTGGCATGTTATTTCATCTAAACAAGAAGATGGTAAGATGAATGCAATTGTCAGAAAAAAACCAAGTGCTAACGACTGGAAAAGCAATATAACAGACGGTTAAAACTTTTAAGAGGGCGCATGAAATACTGTGCCCTCTTTTTTTTAATGCAAAATTCTGAAGAAAATAATCAAAATGAAAATAAAACTCCTAGCAAAATGGCACGTCTTGCATGGCCAAAAGCAAAGTATGGAGTAATTATAGCGATATTAATTATTATTGGTGTAAATTTAATTTATTACAAAGATTTCTTTTTATCATTTTTTAAATAATTGTGTTACGTTATTAGATGGCAAAAAATTTATTTAAAATTTCAAAACAAAAAAAAATTAAATATTTTTTGATAAGTTTTGTAGATTTATTTGGTGTCTTAAGATCAAAATTGGTTCCTGCTCATGCAATAAAAGATATGCAAGTAAATGGTGCTGGATTTGCTGGATTTGCGGCCTGGCTAGATATGACACCAGCTGATTCTGATATGTTTGCAATACCTGATCCTGACAGTTTAATTCAACTACCATGGAATAAAGAAGTTGGTTGGTTGGCTTCAGATTTGTGGATGAATGGTAAACCAGTCGATGCTTCACCAAGAGTAATGTTAAAAAAACAAATAAAAAAATTATCTGAATTGGGATATAGCATGAAGTCAGGTGTGGAGTGTGAGTATTTTTTGATTTCTCCTGATGGGAACGCAATTGCAGATAATAGAGATACTCAATCTAAACCTTGTTATGACCAGTCTTCATTAATGAGAAGATATGATCTTATAAAAGAAATATGTGATTGTATGATTGAAATGGGATGGGGTCCTTATCAAAATGACCACGAAGATGCTAATGGGCAATTTGAAATGAATTGGGATTATTCAGATTGTCTAAAAACTGCTGATAGACACACTTTTTTTAAATTTATGGTTAAAACTATTGCAGAAAAGCATGATTTCAGAGCAACATTTATGCCAAAACCTTTTGAAAATTTAACTGGTAACGGATGTCATGCACATATTTCTTTATGGAAAGGAAAGAAAAATATCTTTCTTGATAAACATGATAAGCTTGGGCTAAGCAAGACAGCTTATAACTTTTTAGGAGGCATCATGAAACATGCTTCATCCTTATCTACTTTTTTTAATCCAACAATAAATAGTTACAGACGAATAAATGCTGCACCAACAAAATCTGGTGCAACATGGTCTCCAAGCAGTATATCATATACAGGAAATAACCGTACACATATGATAAGGGTTCCTGATCCGGGAAGATTTGAATTAAGACTTATGGATGGATCCGCAAATCCTTATTTACTTCAAGCTAGTGTATTAGCTGCAGGAATAGAGGGATTAAGTAAAAAAATTAATCCTGGCAAACCTCTTTTTTGTAATATGTATGAGGATTATAAAAAATATCCAAACCTTTCTAAATTACCAAATGAACTAAAAGATTCTCTTGATAAAATTGAAAATAATAAAGAAATGAATAAAGCATTTGGAAAAGAAGTAATTAAAAGTTATGTCAAGTTAAGAACTTCGGAATTAAAAGATTTTAATGATAACGAAAATTTTGATAAGTCCAAACCAATTACAAAATGGGAAAGACAGAATACTCTAGACTGTTAAAGTGAAAAGCTTTGATAGTTATAGAAAATGGAAATATACAAAATTTTTGTCGAATAAAAATTATAGTTTTAATCGAAACTATATTTTAAATATTATTTCGTCAAAAATAATCACTGATGCTTTTAATTCTATATCTAAGTGGAAATACTATAAAAAAACACCATTATTAAAATTAGAGAAACTAAACAAAAATTTAAAACTTAATAATATTTTTTACAAAGATGAGTCGAAAAGATTTCATTTAAAATCATTTAAGGCTTTAGGTGGAGCATATGCTGTAGAAAAAATATCTAAAGGAAAAAAAAATATCATAATATCATCTGCAACAGCTGGAAATCATGGTAGATCAGTTGCTTGGGGCGCTCAAAGATTGGGTTTACAATGTAAAATTTTTGTTAGTCAATATGTAAGTGAAGCGAGAGTAAAAGAAATTGAAAAATTTGGAGCCGATGTAATTCGAGTAAAAGGTAATTACGAAAATTCATTAAATGAGTGTAAAAAATTATCAAAAAAGAATAATTGGAATATTGTTCAAGATGTATCTACGAAGAATTATAGTTATGTTCCTTTGTTAACTATGGCTGGTTATTCAATTATGATTAAAGAAATTTCAAAACAAACTTCGCATTATATTACGCATATATTCCTTCAAGCTGGCGTTGGTGGCATGGCAGCAGGTGTAGTTGCAGGAGTTGCAAAATATTTCAAGAGAATTCCTAAAATAATAATAGTTGAACCTGATGGAGCTGATTGTGTACTTCAAAGCATAAAAAGCAAAAGTTTAAAAAAAATTAAAATAAAAAAAGAAAGTATAATGGGTGGTATGTCATGCAATGAAATGTCTCTCATACCTTGGCATGTATTAAAAAAGGCTAGTGATTGTTGTGTTACTGTAAATGACTCAAAAGTTCCTAAAACTGTTGCAATGCTTAAAGACAAAAAACTGAGTAAAATATCAATAATAGGTGGTGAATGTGCTACACCAGGAATTATCAGTCTTATTAGTCTCTGTAATAATCCTAAAACAAAGAAATTAATAAATCTTAACGAAAAATCTAACGTTTTAGTTATTGGATGCGAAGGTAATGCAGATGTAAAACTTTACAAACAATTGCTATCTAAAGGCAGAAAGTAAATTATATGTCAAAAAAAGCTGTTGTTTGGATAAGAGACGATTTTAGAATAAAAAATAATTCTGCGTTATCTTATGCAACAAATAATTACGACACTGTGACAGCATTATATATTTATAACAAGGAAAACTTTGATGATGTTAGAGAAGCTCAAAAATGGTGGGTAAGTAAATCTTTAATAAATTTTAAAGATGAATTAATTAAATACAACATTGAATTAGAATTAGTATTTTCTGATGAGATAACTTTTTTTAGTAAAATAAAAGACAAACAAGAAATTTCTGTATTTTGGAATAAAATATATGAGCCATCTCAATTAAAGTTAGATAATGATCTCACTAAAATTTTTGAAAAAAACAAAATAATTTCAAAATGCTTTAAAGGAAATGTTCTTAATGAATATAATAATGTTACAAAAGATGATGGAAGCCCTTATAAAGTTTATAGTCCATTTTGGAGAGTTGGAGAACAAATTTACTTAGATAGTATCCCAAATAAATCATTAAACGTAAAAAAAATTAAGAGCAAAATAAAATTATTCAAAAATAATAATGTTCCAGATCAAATTTTACCAAAGAAAAATTGGTATAAAAAATTTGAGAAATATTGGGATCCATCTGAAAAACAGTCCGAAAAATATTTAAATGAGTTTGTTGAAAATAGAATGTTGAAATATGGAGTTGATAGAGATTATCCAGCTATAAATGGTTCGTCAAAACTTTCGCCATTCATTAGAAACGGGCAAATACATGTAAGTAACATTTGGGATAAATGTTATAAATATAAATCAAAAAATGTTAGTGTTAAAAAATATCTAAATGAATTAGGCTGGAGAGAATTTTCACATAGTTTGATTAATTACTTCCCTCAAATGCTAAAAGGTAATTTAAGAAAAGAATTTGATAAATTTCCATGGGATAAAAATGTAAAAAATTTAAAGGCTTGGAAAAATGGTATGACTGGATACCCAATTGTTGACGCTGGGATGAGACAACTTTATGAAACAGGTTGGATGCATAATAGAATTAGAATGGTAGTTGGTTCTTTTCTTGTAAAACATTTAAGAATTAATTGGAAAGAGGGTGAAAAACATTTTAGAAATTGTTTGTTAGATTTTAATGAAGCAAACAATGTTGCACAATGGCAATGGGTTGCCGGCTGTGGCGCAGATGCAGCCCCTTATTTTAGAATTTTTAATCCTATATTGCAGGGTGAAAAATTTGATAAACAAGGTTTGTATGTAAAAAAATGGGTACCTGAATTAGATAGAGTTCCAAATAAATTTATTCATAAACCATGGGAAATGGAAACTAAATATCAAGAAGCTATAAAAACTAAAATTGGTTCTGATTACCCTTACCCAATAGTTGTGCATGAAGAAGCTAGAAAAGCAGCTTTAAAAGCATTTCAAACTTTAAAAAATTAATTAATCTCCAATAAAATGGTGAATAATAAGCCTTTTTGTAGAAGCTAACCTATGTTCAAAAAGGTAAATTCCTTGCCAAGTTCCTAACAAAAGTTGTTTGTTTTTTATACTGAGGGTTATTTGATTGTTAGTTAAAGCTGACTTTATATGAGCTGGCATATCGTCCTTACCTTCTATTGTATGAATATATAATTTATTATCCATTGGAGCAATTTTATCAAAATAATTAATTAAATCTGATTGAACATCAGGATCAGCATTTTCTTGAACAATTAAAGATGCACTAGTGTGCTGTATGCTTAAATTTAAAATACCATTATTAAAATTATTTTTATTTATCCAGTCTATCGTTTGATCGGTAAATTCATATAATTTTTGACCATTTGTTTTAAGTTCAAGATAAAAAAATTCTTGTCTCATAAATACTTTTTAGATGTTAGTTCATATAATCGGCTAATGGTTCGCTTAAATGGTTTTTCTAATAATCTTGATGATGTAAGTTTATCAATATTTTGTTCTGCACTAATGGCTATAGGTATATTTTGATCATACACGATGTCTAAAAAAGTAATAAATCTTTGTTGTTGATTTGAATTTAAATCATTAAATGCTGGTACATTTTCCATAACTATAAAAAAACAATTTTTTACTATTTTAATATAATCTTCTGATCCTAAATTTTTATCACATACTTCTTTAAAAGTTAATCGAACAATTCCATCATAAAAATTTTTTAATATAAATTTTCTTCCTTTAATGTTTAAAATCTTTTCTTTTAAAACCTTATCTTTAGTCATAACTCTAAATAATTTGTTTAATTTAAAATTGTTTTCTTGATTTAAAGGTGAATAATATCTTTGAGTTTTATTGCCTTTGGACTTTCTATAATCATCGTCTATATTTAATTGATATTCAAATGATTGCTTTTGCATTATTTTTATAAAAGGTTTGAATTGATCTCTTTGTAACCCATCTTTATACAAATTTTCGATTTTTATATTAGAAGTTACAATAATTTTTAAATCTTCTTTAAATATTTCATCAAATAATTTTCCAAGTATCATTGCATCTACTATATTTGTAACTTGAAACTCGTCAAAATATATTAATTTTGCTTTCGATTTTAATTTTTTCACAAAATTACTTATTTTATTTTCATTATTTTTATCTTTGGATTGGTGTACAAAATCATGAAAGCTAAGCATAAACTCATTGAAGTGAAGTTTTAATTTTTTACCCTCAACTAAGTTGAAAAAAAAATCTAATATCATGGTTTTGCCGACACCAACATCTCCATAAAGATAAAAGCCTTTTTTATAATTTTTTTTTGATAAAATTTTTGAGATAAATGATTTGTAGTTTAATTTATAATATTCTTCTAATTTTTTTATAAGTTTTATCTGATGCGAATTAACATCTTTATTTTTTTTTTTGCAGTAAAGTTTAAACTCTTTAACAAAACTTTTTTGCATTAACTCTTTTTTGAATTAAAATCGATACCGTATTCTGATCTTGGTCCTTTTCTTAATCCAAAAGGTCCAGAGATAAAAATTGTCATTGGCCTTGTTCCTGGCTCAAGGTCTACTCTATGATATGCATTGGCTGATCTAAATCCAATATATCCAGGTTTTCTCCAGAATTTGCCTTTTTTAGTAGTTTCCCAATAACCGCCTCTCAAAATTATTGTAATATAAGGGAATAGATGATTATGAACTCCATCCCCATGATCATCATCCAACATTTCATGAATTAATATATTAAATGGAAACCATTTTGGTCTATTCCTAAATAATAAATAATATCTATTCATCCATGGTTTGGCTTCATTAAATTTTGGGTGAGAGGGTCCTCTATCTAAAACTACTTTTTTTCTTCCAATTTTTTCTAAAAATTTTAATAACATTAATTTGATCTTATAATTCCATTATTTTTAATTAAAAAAATATTAGCATTATTAATAAATGGCCTCGATATTTTTTCATTATTAAATTTAATTACTTTCTCTGTTTTAGAATTAGTTAAATTAATAATCAAAATTCGTCCGTTATCGGTAGACAGATAAATTTTATTTTTAGCAATAACAAAGCCTACTGGTTTAACTTTTTCTCTTTTTTTAAATGTTGAGAAAACATCAGTTATCCTGATTATATTTCCAGTCTCAGTATCAATTACAAATAAATATCCTTCCTCAGAAATGTTAAAAATATAATTTTCAGAAATCGTAGGCTTTAAACTGGAATTTACAGTTTGTTTCCATTTTACTATGCCAGTTCTTGTGTCAATTGAGAATAACTCATTTTTGTTATTTGAAAAATATATTGTTTCATTATTTAAAATCATTTCTGAATTTTTTAGACTAAATGCATTTAAGAATATTTCGTTGCTCTGAGTAGGTGTTTGCCAAACTAAACTCCCATCATTAATATTTAATGCAGTAAGATCACCCAAATTATTAAGTGAATAAACAATGTCATCTTTGATAATTACAGATAATTTTTTTAATGATTTTATAAATGTGTTTTCTGTTTTAAAATTCCATAGTTCATTTCCATCTACTATTGAGAAACATCTAATTACATTATCAAAATCAACAGTAACAAATTTATCATTTTTTATGGCAATATTAGAATTAAATGGAGATAGACTGTCCTTCTTCCAATTTAGTTCCCCATTATCTAAATTTAATGAAAAAATATTTGAAAGAGTATCAGCAACAATAATTTTATTATCTATATAATTAAAATATAATATTGGATTAAGTTTTCTCTCTTTCTTTGAGTAATGATTTGCTTTCCACAAAGTTTCAAATTTTTCATTAATTCTTAATATCATTCCTTTATTATCAAAATAAATTAGATCATTATTTTCGATAAATAAAATATCTGTATCGATTGAATTAAACTGTTTAATCTTTGAAAATTTAAACGTTTTCTTTTTTTCAAATGTTGGCTCAAAGTTTATATTTCCATTATTATTTGTATTATTATTTATAAAACTATTATCTTTAACAAATTTAGATAGATTTATTTGTGTATTGGGATTTAATTGTTGTTGAATTGGTTTAATTTCTTCAAATAAAATTTTAGAATTAGTATTTTCTACAGATTTATCACTTTGACCACAACTTGATAATAAAAGTAAAAAGACGAAATATAATACTATCCTACTCACTGAAACTAGATCTTAGCCTTTTTTGAGCTTTGGTTTTTATTTTAGAGTTGTTATTTTCAAGACTAACTATTTGCTCAAAAAATTCTTTTGACTTTTGCATTTGATTTTTTGATAAATAATATTCTGCCATAATATAAAGACTATGCGGTTTCCATATACTATCTGCTCTGATTAAAGGATTGAAAATAGCTAACAATTCATTTTCATCTGAAAAATCTGAATTATATAGCCCTTTTTTAAAGATTGTTAGCTCTTTAAACTTTTTATCCAAGCCAATATCATTAATTAAAATATCAAAATAATTGTTAATTTCATCTTTTGAATTTATCAAATCGTTATCTAGCAAAAAATAAAATGCTAGAGGAGAATATGTTTTGTCTTTAGCATTAATCACCTCTTTAAGATCCGGGATCACATTATATTTATTATCGGCTTCATATCTTATTACAGCTAAGTCGTATTTATCAGCTAATTTTTCTCTTTTGCTAGATTGATATTCATCAAAAGAAAAGTAGCCAATTAAAGCCAAAATAATTATTACTAATATCGAAATTAAAGAATTTTTATTATTTATGAAAAAGTTTTTAATTTTTTCATTACGTGTTTGGGTATTTATTATTTCAATATCTTCATCCATTAAATCATGTTCCTAAGTACATATTGTAAAATTCCACCATTTTTGTAATACTCTAATTCGTTCTTAGTATCTATTCTACTTAACATTTTAATTCTCTTGATGTCTCCAGAGCCATATTTGATTTCAACATCAACTTCATCTCTAGGATCTATACCTTTTTCTAAGTCAATTATAGAAAATAATTCTGATCCATCTAATTTTAGATTAGTTCTATTTATTCCATCTTCAAACTGTAATGGTAGTATACCCATTCCAATAAGATTTGATCTATGAATTCTCTCAAAACTTTCTGCAAAAACAGCTTTTACACCTAAAAGTTTAGTTCCTTTGGCCGCCCAATCTCTTGAAGAACCAGTTCCATACTCTTTACCACCAATTACAACTAAATCTGTACCTCTTTTTTTATATTCAACAACTGCATCATAAACTGGCATTACTTTTTCCTCAGGGTGTAACTTTGTAAAACCACCTTCAGTGCCAGGTGCCATTTCATTTCTAATTCTTATATTAGCAAAAGTCCCTCTCATCATAACCTCATGATTGCCTCTTCTTGCTCCATAGGAATTATAGTCTTTAGGGAGTATTTGATGTTTCATAAAATATTCTCCAGTTGGACTATCTTTTTGAATTGATCCAGCAGGTGAAATATGATCAGTGGTAATGCTATCACCCAATATTAATAGTGGTCTCGCATCCTTAATTTCTTTAAATCCTTCAGGTTTATCAGGAAGGTTGTCAAAAAACGGAGGTTTTTTTACGTATGTTGAATTATCTTCCCAATTATAAATATTGGTTTCCTCTGTTTTAATTTTTTGCCATTGTTCTGGTCCTTGAGAAACATTTGAGTATCTTTTTATAAACATTTCTGCATTTAATGAATTTCTCAATGTTTCTTCAATTTCTTTGTTAGATGGCCATATATCTTTTAAAAAAATATCTTTACCATTTTTATCTTTACCTAATGATTCCTTATACAAATCAAATCTCATAGTTCCTGCTATTGCATAAGCAACGACTAATGGCGGAGACGCTAAATAATTTGCTTTTATTAAAGGTGAAATTCTTCCTTCAAAGTTTCTGTTTCCAGATAAAACCGAGACAGCATAAATATTATTATTTTTTATGGAATCTGAGATATTACCGGCTAATGGACCTGAATTACCAATACAAGTGGTACATCCATAACCAACTAAATTAAAACCTAACTTATCTAAATAAATATTTAGCCCAGCTTTTTCTAGATAATCTGTAACTACTTGTGATCCAGGTGCCAAAGATGTTTTTACCCAAGGCTTAGTCATTAAACCTTTTTCAATTGCATTTTTTGCAAGCAAACCTGCTCCAATTAGTACACTTGGATTAGAGGTATTAGTGCAAGAAGTGATTGCAGCAATTAAAACATCACCATCAGTTATTTTAAATTCTTCTTTTTCAACATTATAAATATTTGGCTCTTCTTTTTTAGTAACTTCTGAAAACACTTTTTTAAAATTTGATGATGCATTAGTTAGCAAAACTTTATCTTGGGGACGTTTTGGTCCTGAAATAGTCGGCACTATAGTTGACATATCTAAAGATAGAGTGTCTGTAAACTCTACATCTAAACTTGCCCAAAGTCCTTGTTCTTGAGCATACTGTTTTACAATTTCAACATTTTGATCATCTCTTCCTGAGAATTTTAAATATTTTAAAGTCTCGTCATCTATTGGGAAAAAACCACAAGTTGCACCATACTCAGGTGCCATATTTGCTATGGTAGCCCTATCTGCTAAAGTCAGATTTTTTAGTCCTTCGCCATAGAATTCGACAAACTTTCCCACAACTCCTTTGTCTCTCAACATTTTAACTACAGTTAAAACAAGATCAGTTGCTGTTGTGCCTTCTGGCATTTTTGATTTCATTTCAAACCCAATAACTTCAGGTATTAACATCGAAATAGGTTGACCTAACATTCCAGCTTCAGCTTCAATTCCGCCTACGCCCCAGCCCAAAACCGATAGGCCGTTTACCATAGTTGTATGACTATCTGTTCCAACTAAAGTATCTGGAAATATATATTCTTCACCTTTATATTTTTCATTCCAAACAACTTTTGAAAGGTATTCCAAATTAACTTGATGACATATTCCAGTTCCCGGTGGAACTATTCTAAAATTATTGAATGCTTGTTGCCCCCATTTGAGAAAAGAATATCTTTCAGCATTCCGATTAAATTCAATATCAACATTTTCTTTTAATGAATTTTTATTTGCAAATTTATCTACTTGTACAGAGTGATCAATTACCAAATCAACTGATGATAATGGATTGATAGTACTTGGATCTTTATTTTTTTCTTTTACAGCCTCTCTCATTGCAGCTAAATCTGCAACCGCTGGAATTCCAGTATAATCTTGAAGTAAAACTCTCGCAGGCCTATATGCAATTTCTGTATTAGAACTTTTAGATTTTAACCAATCTTTAATAGCTTCAATTTGTTTTTTATTAACCGTTATATCGTCTTCAAATCTTAACAAATTCTCAAGTAAGACCTTCAATGATTTTGGAAGCTTTGATATACCCGCTAAACCATTTTTCTCAGCCTCTTTCAGTGAGTAAAAATTATAACTTTTGCCGTTAACTAAAATTTTAGTTAACGAATTGAACGAGTTTTTGTCTCCTGGTTTCATATTTAATAATAAAATGTAGCTATGCAGCCTAATAAAAGCGCTGACATAACATAATTGAACCATTTAATAAATTTCTCATTTGTCGCGAATTTTCTCATAAATTTACCAATTAAAGTCCAAAATAAGATACTAAATATAGCAAAGAAAAAGGCAGAAGTTAGGAGCCAGAAAGAATAAGTAAAAAAGTTATCTCCAGATTCGATATAAGTTGATACTGCAATAATAGCAACGATTACTCCTTTAGGATTTAAGAATTGAAAAAGAAATGTTTCTATAAATTTAACAGGTTCTAGTTTTTCTTTTTGGTTAGAAGATTTGGAAAATGAAATTCTGTAAGCCAAATAAACTAAAAATGCAGACCCTGTGAAAACTAAAATTTTTTGAATTATTGGGTATAATTTAAAAATGTTAATGAGCCCAAAATTGACTAAAGATAACATTGAAGTAAAACCAAATATAACACCTAACATTAGAGGTATGGTTTTTTTTACTCCATGATTAAAACCTGAATGAGATGCAACAATATTATTTGGGCCAGGTGAGCAACTGGTAACAAAAAAAAATAAACTTAATGATAATAGTTCTGGATGCATTTAAGCAATTGGTAATCCATTCTCTGCTTCTTGAGATGGATGAACTAAAGTTACTCTACCTTCTGCATCTATAGCTCCGAGAATTAATACTTGTGATACAACTCCTGCAATATTTTTTTCTGCAAAATTACAAACACCAATTACTTGTTTTCCTTTAAGATTCTCTTCATTGTAATAATGAGTAATTTGAGCTGAAGATTGTTTTATCCCTATCTTTTCTCCAAAATCAACTTCTACAACTAATGAAGGTTTTCTTGCTTTTTCATTTTTTCTTACAGAAATAATTGTTCCCAATCTAATATCTACTTTATCAAAATCTTCATACGTAATTTGTTCTTTCATAAATTTAATATATAATGATTTGTAAATGAGTACAGAAAATAATCCTGATAAAATTTATAAAGATTCGATACGAATATTGACAGATTTGATTGCTTTCAAAACTATTTCTGGAAACGATAATAATAGTCTCATTAATTATTGTGATGATATTTTAAAAAATTTAGGAGCAACTTCATTTAGAATTTTTGATGGAGATAAAAAAAGAGTTAATCTTTTTGCTTCTTTAAAATCTAAAAATGGAAATGGTAAAAAACCTATTATTCTTTCAGGTCATACAGATGTAGTCCCGGTTTCAAAAGGCTGGTCTACTGATCCATTTGTTGCAACTATAAAAAATGAGAAATTATTTGGGAGAGGTTCTTGTGATATGAAAGGTTTTATTGCATGTGCTCTAGCATATGCTCCTGTATTTAGAGAAAATAATTTAGATAGAGATATTCACTTTTCATTTACATTCGATGAAGAAACTGCATGCATTGGTGCACCATTATTAATAAAAGAATTAAAAAAAAGAGATATTAAAGATGGAATTTGCATTATTGGTGAACCAACCAATATGAAAATCATTGATGCCCATAAAGGTATGAATGAATATACAGTTCACTTTGGAGGTTTAGCTGGTCATAGTTCTAAACCAGGCCAGGGTGTTAATGCAGTTGAATATGCATCGAGGTACGTAAATAAATTACTAGAAATTAGATCAAAACTAAAAGATAGAGCTCCTAAAGATTGTATATTTAATCCACCATATTCTACATTATCAGTTGGTGGAGTTTCAGGTGGTATAGCTCATAATGTTATCGCTGATAAATGTAAAGTTGAATGGGAAACTAGACCAGTGGTCAGAGAAGATGGAGATTTTGTAAATCAAATAATAAACGATTATGTTGATAAAGAATTATTGCCAGAAATGAAAAAAGTTTTTTCAGATGCTTATATTAAAAAAGAAATTATAGGCGAAGTAGTTGGATTTAATAGATTAAACGATTCCGAAGCTTGTGAATTTGTTTCTAGTATAACTGGTGACAATTCAAGAGAAGCTGTTTCGTTTGGAACAGAGGCTGGACTCTTTCAAGAAGTTGGTATTAGCACTGTAGTTTGTGGACCTGGTTCGATTGAACAGGCTCATAAAATTGATGAATATATAGAACTTAGTGAATTAAAAAAATGCCTAGACTTTTTAAAAGGTGTAAAAGATAAATCTATAAATTAATTCCAACCACCTACAGATTTAACTTCTAGAAATTCAAGCAATCCTTCTTTACCTGCTTCCCTTCCAATTCCAGAATGTTTGAAACCTCCAAAAGGTGCATCAACTGCAATACCAGCACCATTTACATCAACCATTCCAGATCTAAGTTTTCTGGCAACTCTTTGTACCTTTTCCTTATCTTGAGTTTGAATATAGTTTGTTAATCCATAATCAGTATCATTTGCAATTTTAATTGCCTCTTCTTCAGTTTCAAATGGAATAACAGATAAAACAGGACCAAATATTTCTGTTCTTGCAATTTCCATTTCATTTTTTACATCTGCAAAAACTGTCGGTTTTACATAATAACCATCATTTAATCCGTTTGGCTTTCCAACTCCACCTGCAACTAATTTTGCTCCTTCATCTATTCCTTTTTGAATTAAACCTTGAATTTTATTGAATTGAGTTTCAGAAATTACAGGACCAATATGCTCTCCATTTTTATTTGGATCATCTACTTTAAATTCATTTGCATATTTTCTTAGTCTTTCTATCGCTTCATTATAAATTGATTTTTCAACAAGCATTCTTGTAGGGGCATTACATGATTGTCCCGAATTTCTAAAACATCTAAATGCACCTCTTTCTATTGCTTCAGCGTCAGCATCTTCAAATATAATATTTGCACCTTTTCCTCCTAGTTCCAGACTTACTCTTTTAAAGTCCTTTGCGGCATTTTGAGAAATTAAAGCCCCTGCTCTTGTAGAGCCAGTGAATGAGATCATATTTACATCTGGATGACTTGTTAATGCATCTCCAGTTATTTCCCCATCTCCATTTACTAAATTAAAAACACCTTTCGGAAATTTTGCTTCATCTATTAACTCAGCTATAATCATCGCGGATAAAGGTGCTAGTTCTGAAGGTTTTAAAATCATGGTACAACCAGAGGCCAATGCAGGAATGACTTTTAAAGTAACTTGATTTATTGGCCAGTTCCACGGTGTTATTAATGCACACACACCTTTAGGCTCATATATTATTCTTTGATTTTTTGCATGATCTCCCAAAGGTTTTTCGAATTCAAATTCTTTTAGATAACGAATAAATGATTTTGTATGACTCGCACCAGTTCCTGTTTGTAGTTTTGACGCAAAGTCTTTTGGCGCTCCCATCTCTTGAATAATTGCATCTGTAATATCATTCCATCTTTTTTTATATAATGAATAAAAAACTTCTAATAATGACAATCTTTCTTCTTTAGAGGTAAATCCCCAGGTTTTAAAAGCTTCTTTAGCTGCTAAAACTGCATCATTGATATCCTCCTTACTGCCTAAAGAAATTACTGCACAATTTTTTTCTGTTGCTGGATTTATGACCTCAATATCTTTTGGATTTTTTGGGGGAACCCATGAACCATTAATATAAAAATTTCTCTTTTCAATCATGCGCGCAAATTATCCTTTCTTCATGATTTTGCAAATAAATTTGTTAATTCATAAACAATTGTTGCTGCAGCTAGAGAGGTAACTTCTGCGTGGTCATAAGCAGGCGCAACTTCAACTACATCTGCCGAAATCAAATTTAAGCCTGATAAACCCCTGAGGACGTTTACCATTTCTCTTGTGGTCATTCCTGCAATTTCAGGTGTTCCTGTGCCTGGTGCAAATGCTGGATCTAATACATCAATATCAATAGACAAATATAATGCATTATCACCTACTCTATTTTTTATTCTTTCAACGATTATATCAATTCCTTCTGTTTGAAATTCATCACAATGAATAATTTTAAATCCAAAGCTTTCATCATTTTTTATATCATCTCTGCTATAAAGTGGACCTCTTATACCTACATGCATAGAGGCATCATCTAAAAATAAATTTTCCTCACGAGCTCTTCTAAATGGAGTGCCATGCGTATATGGTGCTCCAAAGTAGGTATCCCAGGTATCTAAATGGGCATCAAAATGAACAAGTGATACAGGTCCTTTATTCTTTTTATTGGCTGCTCTAAGTAAAGGCACAGCAATTGTGTGATCCCCTCCAAGGCTTATTATTCCTCCAACTTTATTTAATAAATTGGTTGCTCCTACTTCAATTTGTTTGATGGCTTCATCAATATTAAATGGATTGCAAGCAATGTCACCTGCATCTGCAACTTGTTGTACTTTGAATGGTTCTACATCATAATTAGGATGATAATTAGTCCTTAAATGTCTAGATGCTTGTCTAATACTTTGTGGGCCAAATCTTGCACCTGGTCTATAACTAGTTCCTGAATCAAATGGAACTCCGACAATAGCAACATCACAACTTTCTACATCTCTTAGCTCAGGTAATCTTGCAAATGTAGAAGGGCCTGCATATCTTGGCACTTCTGTGCCACTAACAGGCTGAATAGGTTTTTTAGACTTTGTCATTTTAGTAATAAGAATATTATTAGAATGATCCAGAAGAAGGGATAATAAAAATATATGTATTTTTTTGCAAACATTTTAGGCACTGACTCGTGATCTCTATTAATATTTTTTTTTCTTTTTCTTTTTTTCATTAAATAAATCCTATCACATTCATATTATATCTAATATCATCAAAATAATTAAAATGAGATATATTATATTAATATTTATATTATTTTTTAACTTTTCTTATGTAAAAGCAGATGCAATATATAATTTAATTAAAATCCCAAATTTAGAAGTTCATAAAGTTGATGATGTTAATGGTATCAAATATTTGGTATCGAAAAGAGGTTTTGTTATAGGTGATACAAATAATATTAAATGTAACGGCATAAATAATAGTGATTTGGATCGTGAATTTAATACAGTTCAAAATAATCTGAAACATTATAACTCAGATTTCTTAAGGAAAATAAATTTGAAATTTGTAGTTCTTTGCAAAAACTTGGAAATTTCAGGCATTAATACAGGAGGTATACCAGATAATAAATTCAGGACTTTAATCTTAGACTTAACATTTAACCAAAACTATTTCGAAAGAATGATCCATCATGAAATATTTCATATGATTGACAACAGTTTTCCAGAGCTTTTTAAAAAAAATAAGTGGAGCGAACTTAATAATAAAGATTTTTCATACGCAGAATGTTCTACATGCACTGATTTATTAGGTTTAGATTTAGAAATTACGAAAGGCTTTTTAACAGAATATTCAATGAGCACAGCTGAAGAAGATATGGCTGAAATTTATTCATTATTAAAAACAAACTTTAAAGAAATAGATTTATTAATTAAAAAAGATAATATTTTAACTAAGAAGAAAAATTTTTTAATTAATGGTCTTAAGGAAATAGATGAAAAGTTTATTTTTTGAATGATAAAAAAAATTAAAGCATCGCTATCTGAAAAAATATTATTTATTTTTCTTATTCTGCTGATTATTTTAACTCTAGGTTCTTTTTATATATTAAATAATAAATGTCTTTTTGTAAAAAAAATCGATTTAAATAACATCGATTTTAAAGATAAAAAGAATATTGCAATTATGGAAGTTGAATGCGGTAACGTTCTAATAGAATTAGATCCTAAAATTGCACCTAAAGCTGTAAATCGATTTAAGAAGTTAATAAATAAAGGTTCGTATAATGGTTCAGCTTTTTATCGAGTAATAGAAAATACTTTAATACAAGCTGGAGATATTGAATATGGGAATGTATCTAATCTAAATTATTCTAAAGTAGGAACTGGTAAGTCTGGTTTAGGAACAATTAAATCTGAGCTTAGTAGTAATTTTTTATTTAATGCTGGCTCTGTGGCTTTTGCTAGGAAAGATCAATTCGACACAGAAGATAGTGAATTTTTTATTACTTTAATAGATATACCAATATATCAAAGTGAATATACTCCAATTGGAAGAGTAATTGCAGGGATGGACTCTTTAAAAAAAATTAAAGCAGGAAATAAATCAACCTATGTATTAAAGCCTGATTATATTAAAAATCTAAAGTTATTAGTTAACTAGAGGTTTTCCAGTTGATAATGTGTGTTTAATTCTATCTTGGGTTTTACTTGTCTCAATTAATTTCATGAAAGCATCTAACTCTAATTTAAACAACTGATCTTCTGTGAGCGTTTTATCTATAGTTGTATCACCACCACTTAAAACATTTGCTAGCTCTGTTCCAACCATCATTCCATGATCTAATATAATTTTATCGTTATACAGTTTTTCTAACATACCAACCATTTTGTCTTTTAAAGATTTGCCAGATAAATTAAATGTGCATTCTTTTGGAGGAGTAAATTCTTTATTTTGATCCAAAATTTTTCTAGCTTCATTTAATAAACTATTTCTGCTCATAATTTTTTTATTTTCAGGGATTAAATACTTTAGAGGTTCAGCTTCTACTGGAGATGTTGCAGTTTTTGCATAACCAATGATATCAAAAACTTTTAAAGGTGCAAAATCTGGATCATTTTTTGCCTCGTCTGTTTGAGACCATCTCCATAACATTTCTTTACATCCTCCTCCAGCTGGAACTAAACCAACCAATGTTTCAACTAATCCAACAACAATATTTGTATGGGAAGCAACAAAGTTACTTTGAACTAAAACTTCAAAACCGCCTCCAAGTGTAAGACCTGATGGTGCTGAAACGACTGGAAATTTTGAGTATTTTAAGTGTTTGCATGTTTCTTGAAAATAACCAACAAATTTTTCTATTGATTTAAAGTCACCTTTATCTGCAAAATTCATAGTATATGTTAAATTAACACCAGCAGAAAACTGCATACTTTCATTAATAATAATCAATGGTTTATCTGTAGCGTTTTTTAAAGAGTCCATTGAGTCATAATCCAAAGCGTTTGCTTTAGTTGTAAATTCGACAATGTTAAATTCAGGAAATCTGTAAATTTCAGCAGAATTATTTTTATCAAGTTTAAGGGCTCTTGGTTTAATTTTTCCTAAAGTTTCAATTTCAGTATATTGTTGTCTCTCACCATAAAAATTTTCGTCTTTGGATTTTGATAAATTTTCTAAAAATTTATTTCCCTCAAAATTATCAATTTTTTGAAAAAAATTATTTACTCCAATTTCTTTTAACATTTCAAAAGGCCCTCTAGACCAATTGAAGCCAAGTCTCATTGCTTCATCGATGTCGTTAAACTTATCTGTAATACCTGGAACTAATGAAGAGGAATATTTTATTATTTTAGAAATTACTGACCAAGCATAATCTCCATATTTATCTCCACGATTAATTAATTTTTTTAAATCAACTTTTTCAGATTTAATATCTATTTTTTTTGAGGGAGAATATTCCCCAGTTTCAAGATTGATGGCCTCTAAAATTTTCTTACCACCCTCCTTATTCATTCTATAAAATCCACCTTTTCCTTTTCTACCAGTATATCCAGTTTCTATTAATTTTTTTACAAGTGGCATTTCTCTTGCCACAGGTTGAAATGGATCACTTTCAGGTAACTCTTTAATAAAACTTTTTAATACATCTGCCATTAAATCAATACCAATTAGGTCATACAATCCAAATACTCCAGTTTTAGGTATACCCATTGGTCTACCAAAGACAGCATCAGCCTCTTCTACACTGAGTTTCATATTAAATGCTTCCGTCATTGCAATTTGCATTGCATAAACTCCAATTCTATTACCTAAAAATCCAGGAGTGTCATTACAGATAATTGCACCTTTACCTAAGTCTATTTCACAAAAGTCTTTTAAAAGTTTAACTTTATCTAAATCACTTTCATTACTTTTTACTATTTCCAGTAAATCCATGTATCTAACAGGGTTAAAGAAGTGAGTTATGCAAAAATCCTTTTTGTCTTGATCAGATAATTTTTCTGATAGAACGCTTATTGGAATAGATGAAGTATTAGATGAAACAACAGATTCTTTTTTTCTATGTTTAAAAATTTTTTCATAGATATTATGTTTTATATCAATTCTTTCTACAACAGCTTCTACAATCCAATCTGCATTCGAAACCACATCAAAGTTTTCTTCAATGTTTCCAACGTGGATATTGTCTAATTTTGATTTATCTATCAATAAAGGAGGTCTAGATTTTCCTATTCTCTCTTTAGCCTTTTGACTAATTTCTGTAGTCAAATCCAACAAAGTGACAGGAACATTTGCGTTACATAAATGTGCAGCTATACCGCTCCCCATTGTTCCAGAACCAATTACAACTACATTATTTATTTTCATAAAGAGGGTTTCTTATATTAAATTGAGACTGAGTAGGAAATAAAATAAATGTCATAATTACTGCTGTAAACTTGCTAATTCTTCAATATTAATATGACATCTAATAGCGTTTCCATTTTCACCTATTTGCCATGGTGGAACCTCTGAATTACAAATATCACCTATTTTCCTAGGGCATCTTCCTTGAAAAGAACAGCCTTTTTCAGGGGGTTTTTCCTCTACAATATCCTCAGCTACTAATTTTGGTTTTATATCTGGATCTGGTTCCAAAACAGCTCCTAATAATACTTCAGTATAAGGATGTGATGGAAATTTGTAAACATTTTGAGAAGGACCAATTTCACATAATCTTCCTTGATATAAAACTGCAACTCTATCACTAATTGCTCTAACAACAGCCAGATCATGAGAAACAAATACGTAGGTTGTTCCTAGATCTTCTTTTAATTGTTGTAATAAGTTTAAAACAGCTGCTTGAACCGAAACATCTAAAGCTGATGTGACCTCATCACACAAAATTATATCTGGCTTTGCAGCAAATGCTCTTGCAACTGCAACTCTTTGTTTCTCACCACCGGATAATTGTCTCGGGTATCTTGACATATAAAATTCTCCTAACCTTACTTTTTTTAGTAGATCGATTATATTTTTTTTTAATTCTTCTCCTGATAAATTAAAATACAACTTTAGAGGCTGAGAAAGTATTTGTTCAACAGTGTGGTTTGGATTTAATGACTCGTCCGGATTTTGAAATATGAGTTGTATTGCTCGCAGATCATTTGGATTTCTCATTTTTTAAATCAGAAGATAATATACGATCATTTTCAAATTTAATTTGACCATCTTTTGTTTTGAGTAAACCAGCAATTGATTTTAAGATAGTAGATTTACCACTTCCAGACTCACCAACCAGTGCAATAGTCTCTCCTTTTTTAATATCTATATTTATATCTTTAACTGTTGGGTTTTGATCAGAGATTTTATTTAATAATTGATCAAAAAATTTCTGCTTTGCATAACTAATTGAAACACCCTTTAATTTTAAAACTTCAATTGCTTCACTATTATTTGATTTTTTTGTTATTGAAGTTTGTAAATTATTATTTTGATTTATTAATTCTTTATGATTAAAACATCTGACATTGGTATCTAATTCTTTAATATATTCCAGATCTGGTGAATTTTTTTCACAATGATCAGTTGCTAAGTTACATCTATCATAAAAACTACAACCTTCATTTATACTTCCAGGCTGAGGTTGGCTTCCTGGCATAGAAGCTGGGAGTCCAGCTAGTGAAAGTTTAGGTATCGATTTTAACAATCCATAAGTATAAGGATGAATAGGTTCCTTTAATATTTTTCTTGCTGGTCCTTCCAAAACAATTTCTCCCGCATACATTACAACTATTCTATCACTAACTTGTGCTATGGCTCCAAGGTCATGACTAACATAGATCATAGATGTTCCAGTATCTTTTGCTATAAATCTTAATAGTTCTAATACATGCGCTTGTGTTGTAACGTCTAATCCAGTAGTTGGCTCATCTAATAAAAGTAAATCTGGTTTGCCAGCCAATGCCATTGCGACAGCCACTCTTTGTTGCTGCCCTCCAGAAAGCTCGTGTGGATAACGAAAAGCCATAGTTTCTGGTGAAGGAAGTCTAACTTTATTTAGTAACTCCGAAATTTTTTTATCTCTCTCTGTTTTATTTAGATCTGTATGTAATCTTAATGCTTCATCAATTTGGTATCCAATTTTTAAATTAGGTGTTAGTGCTTGTCCTGCATTTTGAGGTATCATGGCTATTTTTCTACCTCTAATTTTTTCTAGCTGTCTACTGCTCATCTTCAATAAATCCTCAGATTTAAAGAGGCATTCACCCTTAAGAGGAAATAAGCCTTGTTTTATATAGCCCATCATTGCAAGTGCTAATGTGCTTTTTCCAGAACCCGACTCCCCTACGATCCCTACAGTCTCTCCTTTCTTAATGTTGGTTGAAACATTTCTAAGTATTGAAATTTGTTTGCCCTTTTGACTATTAAATCCAATTGATAAATTTTTAACACTTTCAATTATTTCGCTCATTTAAACAGGTGCCTTTGTTGAACGATCAATTCCTAAAGCTTTTGCAAATGCATCAGCTGTTAAATTTATTCCAATAATTAACGAACTTAATCCTACTATTGGAGCAATTACGGACCAGTATGCAAACGACATCAATCCTCTAGCATTGGATATCATCAAACCCCAATCAGGTGTTGGAGGACTGACACCAAAACCTAAGAATGACAATGAGCTAAATCCTAATAACATCCAAGACCATCTCATTGCTCCTTCTACTAATATGGCATCTCTAACATTTGGAATAATTTCATTCCAAATAATAGACATGTTGCTGTGACCTCTAGCTCTGGCTGAAACTATAAAGTCTTTAGCAATAACATCGTGAGTAGCAGCTCTAGCAACTCTTACTATTCCTTTACCATAAAAAAAACCTAGTGCAGGAATTAAAACCTCTGTTGATGTTCCTAAAAGAGAAACAATTAATAACATTGCAAGTATCCAGGGGATAGAAAGAAACGCATCAACAACTCTCATTACAACATCATCAATTTTACCTCCAACTAAACCACAAAAAATTCCAAGTAAACCTCCCCACAGAAGAGCTATAAGTGATCCAAAGAAAGTTACCGTAAGAGCTGTTCGCCCTCCAAGTATTGTTCTTGTAAAAACATCTCTACCTAAGCTATCTGTTCCAAACCAATGTTCAGCTGAGGGTGCAAGTAACATGGTATTTGGGCTAATAGCTTTATAATCGTATGGTGCAATGTAAGGGCTTATTAATGCTAAGATTACATGAAATAATACAATTGTAAGTCCAATCAACCCAGAAGGCTTGGAGGCCATAGTTTTTAAAATCTCAAAAGCCTTTTCTAGTTTGTTTTTTTGTTTATCCTCTGTAATTAAATTACTCTCCATTTTATTTTCTTATCTGTAAACTTTTTAATCTTGGATTAAGCATTAGTGTCATTAAATCTGCTATTAAATTTATTCCCACATAGATTGATGCCAATATTATTGCTAATGCTTGAACAACAGGTAAATCTCTATTTGATATAGACTCAATTACCAGTCTGCCTAAACCTGGATAATTAAAAACAACTTCTGTAACAACAACACCACCTAGCAACCAAGCAATTGTTAACGCCACTACATTTATTGCTGGTAATAATGCATTTGGTAATACATGTCTAAATACCATTTTCCAATATGGAACACCTTTTAAAATTGCCATTTGCACATAATCACTAGCCATTACTTGAATTACACTTGAACGTACCATTCTTGCCATGTGTGCAGTCATAATCATTGAAATTGCAACAACAGGTAAAATTATATTCGAGAGTAATTCATAAAAAGTTGCATCCGATGGTATAATCACGATGCCTGGTAGCCAACCAAGCCAAATTGCAACAATTAAAATAAGCAAAGTAGCACTAATAAACTCAGGAATAGTCATTGAAAAAATTGTGATAGTTGAGATCATAATATCTGGAAGCTTATCTCTCCAAAGAGCAGTTATTATTCCTAATACGATTGCTAAAGGAATTCCTATAAGTATTGAAACAGAGGCCAAAACTAAAGAGTTTTTAACTCTTGGACCTAGTACTTCATTTATTGGCATTTCTCCACTTAAAGAGTAACCAAAATCGCCTCGTACAACATTTGATGCCCAGTCTACGTATCTTTCATAAGCAGGAACATCTAGACCAAGTCTTTTTATGCAAGCATCAAGAGCTGCTCCATAAGCCTCTCTTTCTAAGTATGTTGTGCATGCATCCCCAGGTAAAACTTCAACACCTACAAATGTAATCAATGAAACTATAAATAAAGTTATAAGCCCTAGTCCAATTCTTTTTAAAATTAATAAAAGCATAAGATTAACTAGAACTTTTTAACAAAAATAAATTAAATAGAAATAAAATAAAGGCCGCTTATATGCGGCCTTTATCTAAATACTTTTAGTCAACTTTAACTTTATGCCACTGTATAGAAAAGTGATCTACAGCATCAAGGTTTTTAACTTTTGATGAAGTAACTACAAGTCTAGATACGTGGTATGGGATCATTGTTCCACTTTGTTCCCATAAAGTCATTTGAGCATTTTGATATGCTTTCTTTCTTTTATTAAAATCCAACTCACTTCTAGCATCAGCTAAATTTTTATCAAAGTCAGCATTTTTGAAGTAAGACTCATTCCATTTAGCTCCACTATGATAAGCTTCATGCAAGATTGTATCTGCTGGTCTTTGGTTCCAACGTGTCATTGAAACTGGTTTTTTCATCCATACTTCATTCCAATAACCTTTAGATGGTACCATTTCAATGTTAACTTTGATTCCAGCTTTTGCAACTTGCTGCTGAACAACTTCTGCAATTGTAGGCCAAGTTGGTTCTAATGTTGCTGGGTAAACAGTCAATTCAATTCCATTTGGATATCCTGCTTCTCTTAATAAATTTTTTGCTTTACTAATATTTTGAGGACAATCCATTTGTAAACGATATTGATCAGATGGCATTACAGGTGTATCACAAGACACAGTTGCTGCACCACCCATAACTAGATCTACAAGTTCTTGTCTATCAACTGCTAATCTAAAAGCTTTTCTCACTTTAGGATTATCAAATGGAGCAGTATCAGTTCTCATAACCACACCTCTCCAGTTTCCAGTTGGAATTACAGTTGTTGTAAATTTAGAATTACTGTCAAATATCTTTTTTTGATTGAAAGGAACATATCTATTCATATCAATTTGACCCGTTAAAAGAGCTTGAATTCTTGCTTGAGCATCTGGTATCGCAATGACATGAACTTCTGCAACTCCTGGTGCACCTTCCCAATAATCTGGGTTAGCTTTTAGAATAGTAGTTCCTTCTGGATCAAATTTATCAACCATGAATGGTCCAGTACCAACTCCAGTTTGACCTATAGTATCTCCTGATCCTTCAGGTATCATTCTTAATCTGTAGTCAGTTAACAATAATGGAAAGTCAGCAAATGAAGTTGATAACTTCATTTTAACAGTATGCTGATCAACTACCTCAATATCTTCAACTACATTTAAACTTTTTCTTACAGGAGATCCAATATCAGGATCTTTAGCTCTCATTAGAGAATATTTTACATCTGGAGCATCAAATGCTGATCCATCATGGAAATATATTCCTTTTCTTAAATTAAATGTCCATTCAGTTGCATCAGAATTAGCACTCCAATCTGTTGATAATGAAGGTGATGGAACACCGTTCATATCAGGTCTTACTAATCTATTTTGTGTTTTGATGACAACTTGAAACAAACGCCCCTTTGTTATGGCATCTAAGTTAGTATCTTTTCCAAATCCAAGATCATGTGATACTTTAAATACTCCACTTGATGCATTGGCAATAGAAAAAGATAATATCAGAGACATAAAAGTCGCTGAAAAAACTTTAAGTATGTATTTCATAAGTTCCCTCTTTTTCTTTAGTTGTTTAAATAATCAAAAAGATAACAATTCCAGAACTAGATAACAACATGCAAAATGTAGTGATTCATCTACTAATTGAATAGATATTTTAATTAATATACACTTTTTTTAAATTTATAAATGCAAAACGAATTAAACAAAGTCAGATTTTCAGTAAAACCTTTAAAATCCAATGATAATAAAGTTGTTGAACTTGCAAGAACTGTAGGAATACATCCTCTAGCATATCAAGAACTTCCCTACGATCCTGAGTATTCATTTTATGCAGGAAGATTAAATCCAGAGGTGCTTTCACACGCTACGGCTGATGAAATGTATTGGAAAGTAAGACAAGAAGTAATATTTCGTCATACTGGTGAACACCCATATGAAATATCTGGTCCCGATGCAGAAAAACTTTTACAAAAAATATTCACAAGAGATATCTCAAAAATAAAAGTAGGAAGGTGCTCTTACCAATTTGCGTGTTACAATGATGGAGGTATGCTTACAGATGGAGTTTTACTAAAACTTGAAGAAAATAAATTTTGGTTTGTTCAAGCTGATGGTGATCTTTTTTCATGGTATAAAGCTCACACTGATAATCTTAATGTAAAAATTTCTGACCCAGACGTTTGGGTAAGTCAAATTCAGGGACCAAAATCTATGGATCTTTTAAAAGTTTTAAGTAAAGAAACTTTTCCTGAGAATTGGAAATATTTTGATTGGAAAGAAATAACTATACTAAATGAAAAGGTAATAATAAGTAGATCGGGTTTTAGTAATGAACTTGGTTGGGAAATTTATTTTAGAAAAAATAATAATACTGAAAAAATTGGGGATTACATACTTGAAGAAGGAAAAAAAATAGGAATGATACTTACAGGGACCCCTGGTTTCAGATGTAAAAGAATAGAATCTGGATTATTATCAGCTGGACAAGACTTTAATCATGAAACAAATCCATATGATGTTGGTTTAGGTAAGTATGTCGATTTAAAAAAAAATTATTTTATTGGAAAATCAGCATTGATGACTGCTGATAAAGAAAAAAGATGTTGGGGAATACGAGTAGAAAATGGAACAGGTCTAAAAGGAACTTACATAAAATATAATAATGAAATAATTGGAAAAATTACATCTAGCACTTGGTCACCTTTTCAAAAATGTGGTGTTGGAATAGTTTTAATGAATTCTACAAAACATAAACCAGGATTAATAGTGGATGTTAATTGTAATGATAATAAAATTCATAAAGGTGAGATATGCACCTTACCAATGTATGACTTTAAAAATGAAATTGTAAGAGGTTTAAAAATCGATATTCCAACAGGTCCTTCTCCGTGGTCAGGAATAAAAAAATAATAATAGCAATTGGTGGTGGAGGATTTACACACTCATCTGATGAAGACTTAGATGAATTTGTTATAAATCAAGTTAATAAATCAAAAATCAATATCGGTTTTTTACCTACGGCTAGCAATGATAATCAAGAAAAGATCGATCTTTTTTATAAAAGATTTAAATCACAAAAATTTAAATTATCTCATTTTAATCTCTGTTCTAGTGTTGAAGGTTTTAATGAATGGCTGTTGAACAAAGATATAATTTATGTAGGAGGTGGTAATACCTCTGACATGATTAATATTTGGAAAAGACATAATCTTATCAAAGTGTTTAAAGATGCATATGAAAAAGGAATAATTCTGAGTGGAATAAGTGCAGGAGCCGTCTGTTGGTTTGATTGGATATTGTCAGACTCAGTCAATAAAGAGCTAAGTCCATTAAAAGGAATAAATTTTTTAGATGGAAGTTGCACGCCGCATTCTTCAAATAATAATCGACTTCGACAATTTATTTCAGAAATTAAAGATGGAAATTTGCCAGACGGAATAGCTATTGATGATGGTGTAGCTGTGCTTTTTATTGACGGAGTTCCTTCAGAGGTTTATTCTTCAAGAATTAATCATGATGCTTATTATGTGACTAGACATGATAAGATAAGTTTAAAAACATATATAAAAAATTTAAATGGATAACATTAAAGCCAGTAAAAAAATTTTTAGCATTGAAGATGCAAAAAAACTATCAAAGAAAAGATTACCAAAGATAGTTTACGATTTTATTGACGGTGCATCAGGAGATGAAAAATTATCAGAAATTAATAGTTTTGCTTTAGACCAAATACGTCTTGAACCAAGAGTTCTAAGAAATGTAGAGGAAAGAAAATTAAAAAAAAGTATTCTTGGATTTAACTATGACTATCCATTTGGTTTTGCCCCAATGGGTATGACAAATCTTTCATGGCCGGGCGCAGACTCAATGCTGGCAAAAGAGAGTGCAAGAAATAATATACCTACTTGTGTATCGATGGCTTCCACAACTACCTTAGAAAAAATGTATGAACTTTCAGAGGGTCATTCGTGGCTTCAACTTTATATTTTTCAGGATGAAGCTTTTGTCATGGAATTGCTCGATAGAGCAGAAAAAACTGGTTATGAAGTTGCTATACTTACTGTTGATGTTCCGGTTTTGTCTAGGAGAACTAGAGATGATAAAAATGGATTTTCATATCCATTTAAAATTGGACCTAAACAATTTTTTGATTTTGCAACTCATCCTGTTTGGTCAATATCTACATTACTTAATGGAATACCAAAGGCAATGAATTACGAAACTTCAAAAAGTGGAAAAGGTATTTTTAAAAGAAAAGAAAGTAGAGGAAAAACAGATTGGGAAACTTTAAAAAGAGTAAGAAATAAATGGAAAGGTAAATTAATTGTAAAAGGTGTCATGTCATCTGATGATGCAGTTAAAATTAAAGAAATGGGTGCTGATGCCATACAAGTTTCAAATCACGGAGGTAGACAATTAGATAGTGCCTCAGCAGCAATTAATATCTTACCTTTCATTAGAGAAGCAGTAGGAAATAATTTTCCAATTATATTTGATAGTGGAATAAGAAGCGGTAGTGATATTGTAAGATCATTAGCTTTAGGAGCAGATTTTTCAATGATTGGAAGACCTGTAATGTATGCGATGGGTGCTGACGGAGCTAGCGGGCTAAGAAGAATTGTAGACATAATTAAAGAAGAAACTAGCACAACACTAGGTTTGGTTGGATTAAATGATATTAATGAAGTTTCTTCTGATATAATTGAACAGAAACTTTTTATGAATACAACTTACTGATATGGAAAAAAAAATAAGAGGCGGAGCATTAATTGCAAGAGCATTAAAAGATAAAGGTATTAATAAAGTTTTTACTCTATCTGGTGGGTTTTGTAATCCTGCAATTGAAGGTTTTATGGAATGTCAAATTGATGTAGTTAATTGTCCTCATGAACAAATAGCTGGACACTTAGCAGATGGACACACAAGAATTACAAGAAAACCATCTGTATGTTTAGTTGGGCCAGAAGGTTTTGCAAATGCAGTACCATCCATGATGGAAGCATGGGGAGAAAGAACACCGATAATTTATATAACTGGATCAAGTAGTTTAAAAAGACAAGGCTCAGGTGGCTTTAAAGAAATTGATGATGTTTCAATAGCTGCTCCTCTTACAAAATATAGTGCAAGCATTACAGATGGAACAAGAATTAGAGAATTTGTTGATAAAGCTTACAGAATTGCAACGAATGGATATCCTGGAGCTGTTCATCTAAGTTTACCAGTAGATATAATGTTTTCTTCATTTGAAGAAAATGTTGGACTGGAAGAAAGACCATTTTCACATAAAGCAAAGCCAGTTGCTAAGGCATGGCCAGATCCAAATGCTCTATCAAAAATACTTGAGCTAGCATGTAATGCAAAAAAAACCTGTCATAATTGGAGGACATGGTGTTTGGTGGTCAAACTCAGAAAAAAATTTAGAGACTGCGGGTGAAAGTTTAAATATTCCAGTTTTTAATGTGCCATATCATCAAAAACTTTTGGGAGAAGAGGCAAATGCATATATGGGTTTAGCAGATATTCACCAATATCCACCCTCAGAATTTGCATTACATAACTCAGACTTGGTTTTAATGATTGGTGCAAGGTTAGATAACCAAATGAATTTTGGTAACCCTCCTTTCATTCCAAAAACAACAACTTTAGTTTGTATTAACGGTTCCCATGAGGAAATTGAGTTTAATAGAGCAGCTGATCATAATCTATTATGTGATCCAGGAGTATTTTTAGATACTCTATGTAATTTAAAGAAAAATAATAAATGGAATTTAGGAAATAGTTGGTTTCAAGATAATAAAAATAGAAAAAAAGATTGGGTGGATAAATCTTTAAATGAATTAAAAATTGAAGCGGATAAAGCCAAAAAAAATGGTGGAAAAATTCATCCGCTGCAATTAGCTTTAGATGTTCAAGACGCAATGGATGAGAAAGATTGGCTTGTAATTGATGGAGGAAATACTCATTTCTGGTCGGAGATCGCAATAAATTTAGCTGGTGCTCAAGGAAAAAAATTGGGTGGAATTTTACATCCTGGCACATTTAGTATGCTTGGTGTTGGTGTATCATTTGCATTATCTGCAAAAAATAATAACCCTAAATCGAATGTAATTTTAATTAGTGGAGATGGTGCCTTTTTATCTGGAGGCATGTCTATAGAAACCGCATTTTTTGAAAAGAAACCAATCGTTGTTGTTATTGACAATAATGGTGGCTTAGCATCAATTGGCCAACAACAAGAAAGACTATTTGAAAGCGGAAAAAGAGTTGCAACAGACTTTAGAGATATACCTTTCCACAGTATTTTTGAAGGTTTTGGGGGTCATGGAGAATTAGTAACGAAAAGAGAAGAATTGGGTCCAGCACTAAAAAGAGCTATTGCAAGCGGTAAAACTGCATGTGTAAATGTAAAAGCTAAACCAGTATTAAGTCCAATTGTTGCTGCTGTGGCCAGCAAGAGAGAGAAATCGTCAATAGAGTAAAATGGCAAAATTTAGCTCACATTTATTGAATGGTTCTGATGGAACTCATGCAAGCAACGTCAAAGTAAAGATTTATCAAATACAATCCTCAAAATTAAAAAAGCTTTTTTTGAATACAAAGACTGATGGAAATGGTAGGATTAATCAGCATTTCAATCTTAGCAAAAAAGATTGTAAATGCGATTATGAAATGATTTGTGAAATTAAAAGATACTTTAAAAAGAAAAAAATTGTGGGTGAAATAGTTGTAAAATTTAAAATGACTGATAATAAAAAAAATTATCACTTGCCAATAATAATTTCTCCTAACAGCTATACAGTTTGGTGGTCAAAATAATATATGGCTTCTTTGATACAAAGTAAAATTAGCACAAAACTAAATATGTCTAGGAGAATAAGAAGAACTCCTTACACCAAGAGAGTTGAAGAATGTGGTGTAACTGATTTTACTGTTGTAAATCATATGCTCTTACCAAAACGATTTCAGAAATCTGTTGAGGATGACTATTGGCATTTAAATGAGCATGTTCAGCTATGGGATGTTTCTTGTCAAAGACAAGTTCAGATATCAGGTCCAGACGCTAGTTTATTAGTACAAAAAATGACTCCAAGATCATTAAAAAATATGGAGACTGGAAAATGTTTTTACATTCCTATGATAGATGAAAATGCTGGAATGATAAATGATCCAGTGTTGTTAAAGTTAGATGATGATATGTTTTGGATTTCAATAGCAGATTCTGATGTATTGCTTTGGGCAAAAGGTATTGCAGTTGGTTTAAATCTAAATGTGAGCATAACAGAACCAGATGTATATCCTCTTGCAGTTCAAGGTCCAAAGTCTGAAGATTTGATGGCATCAATATTCGGAGAAGATATTAGAAAATTAAAATTTTTTAATTTTAGAATATTTGATTTTTTAGGAACTAAACAAGTTATTGCGAGATCGGGGTATAGCAAACAAGATGGATTTGAAATTTATTTTAAATGCTTTGAAGATTACTTTGACAAAAATGAAATGGGAGAAAAAATTTGGGATATAATATGGAAAGCGGGGAAAGAATTTAACATTGCTCCAGGATGCCCAAATTTAATTGACAGAATAGAAGCAGGATTAATGTCATATGGAAATGATTTTACAAAAGAAAATAATCCAATTGAATGTAACTTAGAAAAATATTGTAGTGACAAAAGTGATCATGATTTCATTGGAAAAAATGCTTTAGATAATATTAAGAAACAAGGTGTAAAACAAAAATTAAAAGGGGTATTATTTGATGGAGTAGATTGTCCTCCATGTTCAATTCCTTTTCCACTTTATTCAAAAGATAAGAAATTAATTGGTAAAATTACTTCAGGGATTTATTCTCCAAAATTCAAAAAAAATATTGGTTTATCTATGATTTTAAATGAATTTTGTAAAATAGGATCAGAAGTTTTAGTTCACACTCCTGATAATAAATTAAGAAAAGGAATTGTGTCCTCTTTACCATTTTCAAAATAATAATTAGTAGGTATAAGTCTTATATGAAAAAAGCAGTTATAGCAGGATATTCAAGATCACCTTTTACAATGGCTAGAAAAGGTGAATTAATTGACGTTAAACCTGTAAATATGTTTGCCGAGGTTGTTAAAAATCTTGTATCTAAAACTAAAGTAAATCCTGCTGATATAGAAGATATTGTTGTTGGGTGTGCTTTCCAAGTTGGAGAGCAAAGTTTTAATATTGGGAAACTCACAACATTTTTATCTGGAATGGAAATACATACATCTGGAATGACCGTCGATAGATGGTGTGGCTCATCTATGGAAGCTATTCATGTTGCAGCCGGTAAAATAGCAATGGGCGCAGGTAAAGTTTTTGTATGCGGAGGTGTTGAAAGTATGACTAGAGTTACAACTGGCTTTGAACCAATACCTTATCCTTACACAGATAAAGAAAATCCAAATGTTTATTTTTCAATGGGAATAACTGCTGAAAATGTTGCCAAGAGATATAAAATTTCAAGAACTGAACAACAAGAGTTTGCAATTCAAAGTCATCAAAAAGCTAATGAAGCTGAAATTAATGGTAAATTTAAAAACGAAATAGTTGAAATCGCTGGCTGCACAAAAGATGGAAACATACGTCCAAAAAGCAATCAAGAAACTTTAGATGGTTTAAAACTTGCATTTGATCAAGAAGGAACTGTAACTGCAGCAACATCATCCCCTCTTACTGATGGAGCAGCAGCCAGTTTAGGCAGTAATCCAGTAAACACATTTATGAAAGTAACCCTTCCATTAATTTTACCAGGTGTAATATCAGGAGGTTTATTTGCTTTTGTAACTTCTTTTGATGAAGTTGTAGTCGTTTTATTTTTAGCGGGTCTTGAAAACACAACAATTCCAATCCAAATGTGGACAGGTTTAAGAGAACAATTAAGCCCGACAATTTTAGCAGTTGCTACATGTTTAATCGTTTTATCAACCTTAATATTGATTAGTGCTGAATTATTAAGAAGAAGATCGGAACGTTTAAGAGGAATTAATAGATAATTAATTTACCGACTCGATTACTGTCGCAATACCCATACCTAAACCAATACATTGAGTAGATAAAGCGTATTTCTTATTTTCACGTCTAAGCAAATCTGCAGCTTTGCCAGTAATTCTAGCTCCTGTTGCTCCTAGAGGATGACCAAGCGCTAAAGCTCCACCATCTAAATTAGCTTTCTTTTGATCGATACCAAGATCTTTTAAACATGCTATTGATTGAGATGCGAAAGCTTCATTAATT